>DATDVK010000089.1:0-15945 GCA_035290085.1 Candidatus Peribacteraceae bacterium | reverse complement strand
CGTATCCCGCATGACCAGAAAATCCGTGTCCGCACAGAAGTACCCAGCGGAAACAGTATCGCAGGATGACTTGCGGGCCGTGGCGAAAGGTGCAGAAGCCCCCTGTTCAAAGAGTTCCAGGGAATCGATACTGTCACTCCCGCCGCTCACACTGATCTTCGTTACAGCCACATCTTCTTCTGCCGCTCTGAACTTAAAGCGCAGAAGCACATCGCTCAGCTCCCCTGCGAGAAGCTGCCTGCTGCGCACTGGAGAGGAATCTCTCGTGACAAAAAGGCTCCCCTGTGTGCCGACGGATAGAAGGCGCGGTGTGTCTGTGTACACGGTAATCCAACAGATGGAAACAAGTTGGCAGGTCACATCGTCCGTTTCTATGCCAATGACATCTTCACCGTCTACCGCATCCACTCCTTCAATGTAATCCGGTTCGCTGACATCGAACTGCAGGCTGAAATCATCCACCGTCCCACTGGAAGCAACGTCTCCATGGACTTCCACACGCGTGTAGAACCCATCACTCACAGGAATACTCAAATTGGCAAACGTGAGATTTTCATTCTGTGGTACTGCATTGCCAAGATCCTTTTCCGCCGTTCCATCGCCATCCCTGTCATAGTACAACCGATAGTTGCGTCCGCTCCCCAGCGTTCCCGCTCCGACCGTGAATTTAAGCTGGGTGAGGAAGATATCCTGCCGGCCTGCAATGGCATCGAAGGAGAAGAGCAGTACATCCTGCGCGCCACGGGCAACATTCAATGTCCCGAGCGGTCTCTGCTCTATGCGAAGCGCTCCATGGCGCACCGGCTGCGGCACAATGATGCAGATCTCGCTGCATCCGTCGTCATTCTCCGTATTACCGTCGTCGCATGCTTCTCCTCTCTCCAGCAGCCCATTGCCGCAGGCGGGATCCGGCGTCAGAAGTTCCTGGATTGCATCCTCAAGATCCTGGCGGGAGAGCACCTTCAACTGCTCCTCTGCAAAAGAAGGATCAAGCGCCTGAAGCGGTTGCCCCAAGCGGACGAGAAGTTCTGCAGCCTCTCCCCGGGTGAGCGGGAAATCCGGAACGAGCGGAATGGTGGCAAAAACCCCCTTCGTCGCAGCAACATCGATGTAGGGATCGTACCAATGGTCAGGAGCACGGACATACTGCGGGAGCGGTATCTCCCAGGCCTCGATGCTCATCTTCAGCGCCTCAACGAGGTTCACCGTACTCTCTCCCCGGAATGTCCCGTCAGGATACCCTCCGACGATACCGAGATCTTTCGCGGTACACGCATGCGGATAGTACCACTGCACCTGGGTGCCAAAATCAAAGAAACATGCCGTGCTTGTGACGTTAAAAACCTCCTCGCCGAAGACCGCCAGCATGAGAATTTTCAGGAACTCCGCCCGGTTAATGGGCATGTTTGGTTTAAATGTGCCATCGGCGTACCCTTGCACAATGCCGCGACTCACGAGCTCCTGGATGGAATCCCGGTAGGGATGATTTGCAATATCCTGCAGCGTCACTGCCTCAGCACTGCCACTCAGAACAATGAGGAGCAATGCGCTCCATAGCATGCGGTGCATAGGCTTATGATAGCAGATTACGCATCATCACTCGCATATTCCTGCTCTGACTGTTTTTTCTCTGCTTCTGCTTTCTTCTCCTCCCTCTGCATCTCTTCCGAGGTGAGTTTCTCCTGGGCATCCAAGGTATCTGCATCTTCCATCTGCATGTGCGTCTTTGTCCCGAAGGTTTCTGTTTTTTTCTCCCCCTGACGCACCTGTTGCTGGCGCTTTTCTTCCGCATCTGCCTCCGCAGAAGCGAGACTCTGATTCTTTCCCACCTGCTTCATGAGCAGGAACTTTTTCAAATTGAGAAGTTTCCCTTTGCTTCTCGCCTTTCGTTCCCGCGCCTCACGTTTCGCCTGCTCGGGATTATGGAACGCGCCCTCACCCGAGGGCGAGATGAACAGATCTTCGTCGTCATCACGTATACCCATGCCTGTATTCTACCAGAGTTCCTACCACGGCAGTCTCGATCGCCGGGGTCCACCACGGCAGTCGCGACTGCCGTGGTCTACCCCCTATGCCTCCTGAGTGATAGGCTGGAAGCATGCCCGTGTAGCTCAATTGGATAGAGCACCAGTCTTCGGAACTGGTGGTTGCAGGTTCAAGTCCCGCCGCGGGCACCATTCGACTCGCAGTTCGATGCGCTCACTGCTCGCTCATGGTAAACCATTCGAAAAACTCTAAGCGAGGCGAATGACTCTGAGCGAAGCCGAACGAAGTGAGGCAGAGTCGAAGAGCCCAACAAAAAACGCGCGGGACTCGCTCATGGTAAACCACGAGCTAGCGTTCCATTTTGGGCACCTCTTCAGCGGAAGTATTTATGCCACAACTCTCTCCACTTGCACGATGCGCTGTTCATGATCATCCGCTGTATTCTTGACCTTTACAAGAAGACTGAGCACGCGATCGATGTCTCCATGCATGTTGTCAAATCATCTCCAAATCCTCTTTTCTCCCCATTCGAAGAGCTTTTCTGCTGCCAAATCCTCTTCTCACTCTGTACATTCCTGCTCCTTCCTGAACCAAGACCGTAAAGATATACTGACAGGCAATTCCCCCACGATCTATGGAGATAGTCTATCTGGTGATACTCCTGCTCCTGTTCTACCTGATCGGTATTCCCCTCTGGCTCATCGCCCTCCAGGGGAAAATCCGCAGACTGCAGGAACGCATAGACCAGCACCCTTCCACTGCTCCGCCATCCGCAGTTCCTGAGCCCGTCAAACAACCGGCCACTCCTCCTCCTCCACCTCCTCTCACACCAAGAGTCGTGGCAGCAAGAGAGGCGGTAAAAGAACCGAAGGCGGAAAAGCAGGTGCCGCTGAAACCTGCAAAATCCTTTGAGGAGCAGGTGGGCGGCCACCTCTTCCAGTGGCTCGGTATCGGGGCACTCCTCATCGCGCTCGTCGTCTTCCTCAAGTGGTCCTTCGACAATGGAATCATCGGCGAAACCGGACGCGTCGTCCTTGGATACATGCTGGCTGCGGGCGGCATGGTGGCGGGGGATCTCCTTCGGAAAAAGTACGGAGTCTGGTCTCTGGCATTCACCGGCGGCGGGGCGTTCGCCTCTTACGCGGTGACCTGGGTCGCACTGCACGCCTATCACCTCTTCTCACCCGGACTCGCCTTCGCGATCTTCATTCTCACCACCGCCGTCGTGTGTCTGCTCGCAGGTCACTACCGCGCCATTGCGCTGGCGGCCTTCGGCATCATCGGTGGTCTCGTGACCCCCATTCTTTCAAACAGCGGCGGCACGACCGTTGAATTGCTTTCCTATGTGCTCATCCTCGACGCAGGCATATTGGCCCTGAGTTACTTCCGCCAGTGGCGCGAACTCAATGCTCTCGCCTTCGCAGGGACGATGCTGTGGGAAATCTATGCCATTCCGCGGACCGATATTTCGCTCTCTACCACTCTCTTCTTCGCGATCGCATTCGGAGTGATCTATCTGATCGTCCCCGCCATCTACAACATTTTGCAGAAAAAACCCTCCGAACCCGGAGACATCCTCATGCTCCTCGGGAACGGCATCGGACAATTTGTGGTGATACTCTGGAACATCGAAGAAGCTTCCTCCCAGCTCCGTGAAAGTTACGATGCCGGCATCGCACTCGTCTTTGCGGCGCTCTTTCTGGTCTGGAGCGTGCTCCTCTATTCCAAGAACAGAAAAGATACTCCCCTGGTGCTCTCCAGCCTGTCTCTCACCGTCCTCTTCGCATCCCTCGCCATCCCCCTGCAGCTCGGGACAGAGTGGACCTCCATCGCCTGGAGCATCGAAGCCGCTTTCCTCCTCTGGATGTCGCTCTCGCTCCGCGACGTGCGCATCCAGTACTTCGCGTGGCCCGTGATGGCCGCCGCGTACCTCTGGTACCTCTTCAATCCCGAGAATCCCGGTTCGGGCGTGGTTTTCAGCAACGCAGGCATGTGGATCTTCCTCCTCTGGGCAGCCATGCTCGTCGCCGTTGCCATCACCGCGCTCAACCTCCCCGCAGAAGAGCGCTCCTCCCAAACGCTGCTGCCCTTCGTTCTCCTCGGCGGCATCGTGCTCACTCTCGCCCTCGGATTCTCCCTGCGGCCATTCCAGCCGTACGCATCTGTCTCGGTGCTGGAACGCTTCCTGGAAGCAGCGGCACTCATTGGCGGATCCTACGTCGTCCTCTGGAAGGCGAGGAGGGAGTGGCCCGCACTTTCTGGAAAAGAGAGAGAGGTATTCACCTCCCTGGGCGTTGTGGTGCAGATCGTGACACTGGCCTACCTCACCTTCGAATTCTCCGACGCAGTGGAACGGAAAAAAATCCTCACCGGCTTCGGCCGCCCCCGGCAGATCATGCAGGTCGGCATTTCCATCCTCTGGGCTCTCTACGGTTCGGTCACCCTCGTGGTGGGCATCCTCAGGCGCCTCAAACCCATCCGCCTCTTCAGCATTGTGATCCTCCTGATTGCCATCGCGAAGCTCACTCTCATTGATTTTGCTTCCCTCGGCACCGCTGCACGCGTTGTCGGATTCACCGTGCTCGGCATTCTCCTGGTTGCCGCTTCGATTCTCTACCAGCACTACAAAGACACAATGAAATCGTTTTTCACCGATTCCCATACCCCCGCACCATGAAGCTCTCCATCCTCACGCTCTCCTTCCTTCTCCTCCCCCTCTCAGCACACGCCGCAGCCATGTTCGAGCGGCCGATTGATGCCGGAAACCTTTCGGAGGAAACGAATGTTCTGATGGCTGTTCCGGAAACGGTGAGCCTGTACCACCCCCTGGATTCGCTGCGGATCACGGAGAACGGAGTGATCATTCCCCTGACAGCTGCGGAACAGGTGCATGGCACGTTCACCGGCATCATAGACCGCGTCGATTTCTGCTCCCTCGAAGAGGGCCACAGGTCATCGGCCGTCCATGACGGTGACGATGCGACCGTCGCCCGTCCCGCTCCGCTCAAGAACCCGGGCAGTTGCAATGTCTCCATCCTCTTCAGAGTACCGGTCCGGGTGGACGGCATCTCTCTGCAGATGGACGAGCCCCTGAAAACTCTCTCGGTCTCGGCCAGGGACAGTGAGTGGAATGACACGAAGCTGCTGGAGGTGAAGAACACAAACGCGACGGAGTTCTCCTCCGTCGTGACGGAGTCCCTCACGCTCGCACTGACTTACGACACAGTCCCGCGCATCGGAGAGATAGAAGTGAGCGGCCAGATTCCGGCGCGCCTCCTCTTCCGGACTTCACCGGGCAGAACCTACGTCCTCCAGTACGGAGATGTGAACCCTCCAGCCATTCCGACGGCTCCGGATACCCTCTTTGCTACGAACACCACCCCGTTTGTCTCTGCCGGGAATGAGAGAGTCATCGCGGGAGACAGTGACGGCGACGGCGTGGAAGCCCCCCGCGATAACTGTCCGGGAGTCCGCAATGCAGACCAGCAGGACAGCGATGGAGACGGCACCGGCAATGTTTGCGACAATGCGCCTTTCGCCGCCAATGCACCCCAGGAGGACGCCGACCATGACGGCGTGGGAGACCGCCAGGACAACTGCCGCGCCATCTTCAACCCGGACCAGCGCGACGACGATCTGAACGGCATCGGTTACGCCTGCGATGACGCGGACGGAGACGGTGTGATCAACAGCAAAGATGACTGTCCGCGCAATGCAAACGGAGACCAGCGGGATTCCGACGGGAACGGCGCCGGCGACGTATGCGAGCTGGACAGGGACGGCGACGGGCATCCGGATACAGAGGACAACTGCCGCGCTGCGCACAACCCCGATCAGATCGACCGCGATGACGACGGCATCGGCGACGCGTGCGACTCCTGTCCTGATGCCAAAAATCCGCAGCAGGAAGACACGAATGAGAACGGTCTCGGCGACGCGTGCGAAGCCGCGGTTCAGGATCCCGATGGGGACGGCATCGCAAATGAAGACGACAATTGCCCCTCCATTCCGAATCTGGATCAGGCCGATACCGACAACGATGTGCGCGGCGACCTGTGTGACAATTGCCCGACGATCAGCAACGCAGACCAGCGGGACGGCAACAAAGACGGACAGGGGGATGTGTGTACCGACAGTGACGGAGACGGTTTCCTTCCCCACATCGACAACTGTCCGCTCCTCGGCAACCCCGATCAGGGGGACAGGGATAACGACGGCAAGGGGGATGCCTGCGAGGATGATGACAGCGACGGAGTTATAAACGCGAACGACAACTGCAAGTTCAAGAGCAACTCCGGCCAGAAAGACAGCGATGCCGACGGGATGGGCGATGCCTGCGATGCAGAAGATAACCGCCTCTCAGAGCAGCATCCGTGGGTGCTGTGGATCGGCCTGACTGCCGTGGTCCTGGTACTCATCGGCATTTCCGTGAGGATGATCGTGCAAATCCGCAGGGATCAGGAAAAAGGCGGAATGGCGGGCAACGGAGAGTGATTCTCCGTCACTCCGGCTAAAAATGCTTCCCCGTGGAGTGATCTTCCCTCCCCCGGGAACGCGACTGAAGCAACCGGCAGGCTTCTGTGTAAATCTCCCCGTTCCGTATCCTATCGATTCTCGCCTGCCACTCCCTGACACGGACAGCAGAAATGCCTGATTCCTGATCGAGGGTTTCGATGACTTGCCCATCCGCCAGTGAGCGAATGTCTGCTTGAGATTTCGCCATAGGGAAAGAAAGATGCTGCAGTGTTCCACCTTTTCTTCTCCTCTTCATCCAAAAGGAAGAACAAACAGCAGATGTACATGATTTTTGGCTTCCTGAAGCCATGTGTCAGCCCCCTTGATGCTCGATCCGCAACGGACAAACCAAACCTGTCTCTGCACCACGGAGGGAACCCAACAATTTGTCATTTCTTTGCCTTTCCAGCGATTATTTTGGCACTTCCCGATTATTGACAAAAATACATAAATATTTTAATATATATCACCTTTTGGCCTCTTTTTCCGGTTTCTCCATAATGCGCCAGCATCCTGATGTCGGCATGAGCGAGCGTCTGCAGCACCTCTGCGGCACCGGCGTCGTGGCTCCGGGCGACCGTACTGCACTGCTCAAACGCTTCGGGCGCATTGCTGCCGCCACAAGTGTCGGTACCCTCCAACAGGAACTCGAGAAACTCCGTCACACACTTGTTCGCTGCATAGATACGCACCTGTCTGCCCGCCTTGCATCCTGCGGCGAACCAGTGGAAAACATACGCGATCTCCTCCTCAGCGATGATCTTGGCGTGGAGCCGGGTGAGGTATTGGATATGGTGCAACCAAATACGCCCGCTGAAGTCACAGCCCCTCTCCTCGACCTGCTCGCTATGGTACGGGCTGTTGAAGACTATGGACTCACATGCCGCACTGGCGGTACCAAGCACATCCGCAGAACTGCAACGAATGCGAGCCTGGTAATTGCCAACTACGATCGGGAGAGTTCTGATGAACCTGGCAACGACCGGGGAGAGCCCCCTGAGAACAGCGACGCACCAGCGCATGACGATGACGGACATGCAGAGTCCAATCATTTTCACACACTCTCAGAATTCAGAGGAGCAACAGATGCTACTCTCCTCCTCCAGCACCTCAGCAACACGCAGCCGAGCGTCGAAGGAAGTCCTCTTCTCATTTCCAGAGCCCTCTACATTCTCTCCACAACGCAAGTGAATGGAACAACAGAGCAGAAACACGCGGCGTGCGTTGAGCGCCTCTGTATAGCCGGCCAGAGAATGGCTGGCGCATTCAGACCCGCAGCAACAAGCAGCAGCCTTCTTGGCCTCGCCAAAATGCCGTACCCCGTGAACGGACAATCAAAACAATTTGTGCTCTCCCTCCTGCGGAACACCGTGGAACAGCCCAGAACACTCGACGCGGCCACCATACGAACAAGCCTCTGGTCACTCGCGCGCATGGGGTACCCTTTCGAGGAAGTTCATGCGTTCGTGGAGTACACCTGCAACCAGGGCATCAAGTGCATCCAGGAATTCCACACTCCCCAGACAATCAGCAACTGTCTCGCGTCACTCGGAGATATGGGTGCCCATGGCAATGCCGTTGATGTGTTCACCGAAGCACTCTGTACACGCGGAGTACAGATGTTGGAACAGAAGGAACAACACTTGCAAATGACATTCAGCACACAGGAAATATGCAGCAGCCTGCGTGGGCTTGCCAAAATCGGCACAGGGGGTGAGGCGGTGAATACCTTCCTACGCCTGGCGACGCAGGAAATGCACAACCAGATGGAAACTGCAGAGCCACGGCACCTCACCGGCACCATGCATGCACTCGCAAAGAGGATAGTGCTCCACGGTGACAGACATATCCGATACTGGAAGGAAACGCAGACATTCTTCGCTGCAATGTGTGAACGATCCTCCGTTACAAGCATGAATGCCCGTGATATGACAGACATTCTCTGGGCACTCTCCACCATGGGACACTCGTTCACAGATGCATTTGCGGAAGACATGCACCTGTTTGTACGCGCACTCTGCAGAGAGGCAGCAACGAGAATCGCAGAGAATGTTGACTCCACGGAAATATTCCAACCTCAGGAAATCAGTGCATGTCTCTGGGCACTCGCGCATCTTGGAACAGAAGGAGAGGGAGTGCAGCAATTCATTGATGCCGCGTATACGTATGGGGAGAGACACATCAGCATTTTTACCGAACAGAATGCGAACAACAGCTACTGGGGACTTGCAGTGCTCTCCCAGAAGTACACGATCCCCAAGCAGGGAAAAGCGTTCCTCGACCGCGCGACCGAACTCCTCGATGCAGATCGCCCCGAGAGTGTACGGCAGCTTTTCCATTCCCATCTTGCCCTCACGCATTCAATCAGCGTCCCTCTCTACTTCAGAGTCCGCGCACTGGATTTCAAAGAACTCTTCGGCAATCGCATGCTCACTGGGAGCAGAGAAGATGCATTTGTACGATGGCTGCGGACAGGGAAGGATGCCCCGCGCTTCCTGAGTAACATGCCACTGCATGGATTCCAGTGCGACATCTTAAGTAATGACACGGAAGTCAATGTGGAAATCGATGGCCCCCACCACGAAGATCGCCGGGAGATAGATGCATTCCGCGACAGGCTCCTCGCTTTACTTGGCATGCAGGTGATACGTATCCCGGAAGAGATGGCAGATGATGCCAGAGATGACATCCGTGACACACTCCTCCAGCACCAGTAACCAGCCATATAACAGAGAAACGCAATAAAAAAACACCCGCGCCTGAGTACTCTCAGAAAACGCGGGTGCTTCATACCAAGAGAGAAAACTAGCGCCTCCTTGTGGCAGTCCTGCGCTTTGCACGGGCTCTCTTTGTTGTCTTCTTGGCTGGCTTCCTCTTAGCCGCCTTCCTTTTTTTCTTTGCGGGCATAAAGTATGGGGGAAGGAAAAAATAAGAAAGTTAGGATTAATTGAATTGTACTTCGTTTCATCCTTTTCAAAGTTTTTTTTTGAAGCGCACAAATCAAAATGTGCTCTATTCGACAAAGAGAAAATATGCGACAGGAAGTTTTCCTCAAGTACTTGGCACGGCGTCGTTTGTCGGTGAACATCATTGCTGCGCTAACGGCTGCGCAAAGCCAGTGAAAGCTTGATTGGAAACGGCGCCATGTCTTGCAGAAAAAAGACAATGCGACGTTCCGGAAGCATTTCAAAAAAACAGCACGAAATTTTTTGAAAAACATTTACACGTGCCGCAGCCAATGTCCCATCTTCTCTTTTTTTGTTCGAAGGTACTTCAGCTGGCGTGGAGAGAGTGACGCACATTCGAGCGGGATTTGTTCCACAATATGGAGCCCGTACCCATGGAGACCGGCGATTTTTTTCGGATTGTTCGTCAGTAATCTGATGTACCCGAGACCGATGTCTTTGAGTATCTGTGCGCCTATCCCGTACCGGCGGAGATCTCCGGAAAATCCCAGTTTCTCGTTCGCTTCCACCGTATCAAAACCCTCGCGCTGTAACGCATAGGCACGCACCTTGTTCGCAAGACCAATACCCCGCCCTTCCTGGCGGAGATACAGGAGCACTCCACTTCCTTCCTGTTCTATCTTCTCAAGAGAAAGACCAAGCTGTTCTCCGCAGTCACAATGTCTGGATCCGAAGACATCTCCTGTGAGGCACTCAGAATGCACACGCACAAGTATTGGTTCCGTACTCGAGACAGCTCCTTTCACAAGAGCAACATGCTCCTGTTTCTGGAGTACGTCGCTATACACAATCATCCGCCACATTCCTGTCTTCGTCTCAAGCTCCGTTTCTGCCTCTCTACGGATGAAAGTTTCGGCACGGCCCCGAAACGCGATGAGATCTGCAATGGAAATGAGTGGAATATCATGTCCCCGCGCGAATTCTCTGAGGGCGGGCAGACGCATCATCGTACCATCGTCGTGCATCAGTTCGCTCACTACCGCACCATTCCGCAAACCAGCGAGGCGACAGAGATCCACCGATGCCTCTGTGTGCCCTGCACGAACGAGTACCCCTCCGTCTTGTGCACGGAGTGGGAAGACATGCCCCGGTCTGCGCAAATCCTGCGGTTTCGCGACAGTACTCATTGCTGCGAGAACTGTGTGCGCTCTGTCTCGTGCGGAAATGCCGGTCGTTACTCTTTCCGCAGCCTCGATACTCACGGTGAACGGCGTTCCAAAGACAGAGGTGTTCTCTTCCACCATGGGAGGAAGATCGAGTTGATCGGCAATGGTATTGCTGAGTGCAAGGCAGACAACCCCGCCAGTATGACGGATCATGAATGCCATTTTCTCCTCCGCCATGTGCTGAGCAGCAAGGACAAGATCTCCTTCGTTCTCCCGCTCTGCGTCATCCACAACGATGACGAAGCGGCCTGCCTGCAACGCGCTTACGGCCTCTGGGATGGGTGCGAATGTCGCCATGCAGGAGAGAGTATAAGCTGAGAAACTGCATTATAAAGAAAGAAGTGTGGTTTGTGAGCTTTTAGCTTATAGCTTTCAGTTTTGAGCTGATAGCTTTCAGGAAATCCAAAGAGCATAAACCTTTGAAACTGTTGGCTTCAAAGCCTCAGGATTGAACATTTGATCTGAGGCCTTCCTCATTGCTGAAAGCTACCGCAGCTGAACAGTGTACGTCTTACGGCTCAGCTTGGAAGCAACAGCACGGCTCACTGCGACGTAATACGTGCCTGGCGGGTAACTGTAGCTCTTGCCACACTCCGGCCCCGAGAAACCGAAGAGATCCACATCTGCCATAGCATACACGAGGCAACTGATCTCCAGAGGATTTGTGACCTCCACCGTCAAACTTTCCTCTGAAGGAACAACGAAGGAATACCAGTCGTCGAGATCGTCCAGCTCCAGAACAGCTGTCTGTGGCGTGCGCTTGTAGAGACGGTTGGCTTCACGGAAGCCGTCGTTCCCATCGCCCTGCTTCACCGCGGAAGAGACTGTGAACGTTGCCTCTGCAACAGTCGGCTGAAGCTGCAACTGGTAGGAACCAGCATTCAGCGCCGTCTGCAGAAAACAGCTGTCACCTTCCTGATGGCCGAGGAAGTACTCGTCCGAAAAACCACTCTCTTCAAGAAGATAGAGCCTGCAGCTCACCTTGCCCGTACTGGCAGTGATCTCCGTGAATGCTGTTGTGGGAGTATCGATGTCAAAGACATACGAAAATGGCTTCTTTTCGTCAAACTTTCCGCTCGTCTCGAAAGGAAAACTGACAGAGAGTTTATTTGCCGCAGAGGAACTCTGCTCGCTGCCCTCCGATTGTGCCCTCTCACTCTCACCAGAAGAGACCTGCTCGGAAGACGCATGCGATGATGAGGACCGCGATTCGAAAAACTCGACATTCAACGCATTGTAGATGTACGCAGCCGCCTCCCCACGAAGAAGTGCGCTCTCCGGAAAGAAGCGAGCCCCCTCCTGCCCAGGAATGGGGAGGATCCTTTTCACATACGCCGCGTAGAGGTATTTGGTGTACCACGCGGAAGTGGAGACATCGACAAACTTCACCACATCTTTTGCCTCAGAACTGATCTCCTGCACATCGATGCCAAACACCGTCATGATCATTTTCAGGGCCTCCACACGGTTCACTTCCTGTGCAGGACGGAAATTGCCGTCAGGATATCCATTCACGAAGCCGTTTGCCGCCGCATCGCAGACAAAAGACTCGTACCAGCTCTCCGGAATGACATCCCGGAAGCAGCGCACGCTCGAAGGATCTGGTACTTTCCCCTTGGCCTTGTAGAGCATTTTGAGAAATGCAGCGCGATTCACCGATTGCTCCGGCTGGAATGTACCATCCGGATTCCCGTCGATGACACCGGCATTCACAAGGGCTTCTATTGCCTGATAGTGCACATAACTCACCGGTACATCCGGAAAGAAAATTGAAGCAGCAGCCGTTCCCACGGTGAGCGGGAAGGCAACGAGTACGGCCAGAACCGACCGGAAGCGTCGCATAAAAGGGAAGGTTGACGCTCATGCTACCGTTTCCTCCCCACCATTGACAAGGTGTCATGAACGAATGCTATGGAGCTTTGCAAGCGAATGTAGTACAGCATGCGCAGCTTCTTTCCCCCTGTTGCGTTCTCCCGATGCCCGGGCACGAGCGAATTGCATGTCCTGAACATAGAGAACCTCGAACGCAAACGGAATACCTTCACGCAGTTGTACATCCATGATTCCCCGCGCAGTCTGCTCCGCAAGCAGACGTGCATGCCCTGTTTCCCCTTCTACGATGATGCCAAGGCCAATGAGAGCATCCACTTTCTTCTCCGTAATCAGGACATGACCGACCAGTGGTATTTCGAATGATCCCGGGACGTAGTGCACCAGAATATTCTCTCCGCGTATCCCCGCATCAACCAAGAGAGACCTTGCGGCCTCTACCATGGAATCAACCTCCTCTTTATGGAAGGAAGACGCAACTATGCCCACCCTCCACTGGGCATCGATGTATTCCGGCAGTCCCGGGGATTGAGCACGCTGCATCATGCGATTCGGGAAGTGAGGGAACGAACATAACGACCAATGACATCTGTTTCAACATTCACAGTGTCGCCCGTTTTCCGCAAGCCGAGGGTTGTGTGTTTCAGTGTGTGTGGGATGAGTGCGACAGAGCACTGAGCTCCCTGCAGAGAGACAACGGTGAGAGACACTCCATCGAGTGCTATGGATCCCTTGTGCGTTACGGCAGGAACAAGCTCCTCCGGCAACTGAACGGTCAGCAGAATCCATTCCCCATTCTGCTCCAGAGAGACTACCTTTCCCACCCCTTCCACATGCCCCTGGACCATGTGCCCCTCAAAACGATCGTCGGCACACAGGGCTCTCTCGAGGTTCACACGCTCCCCTTCCCGGATGGTCCCGAGCGTGCTCTTGCTCTGAGTTTCCCCCATCACATCGAATGCCAAAGACTCCGCATCCAATTTGATCACTGTGAGACACACACCTGCTACTGCAATGCTGGAACCCACGGCGATATCCACGAAGAACGCAGGGCGCGAGAGCGTAAGCCTGCCACCGTCGACAGAGAGCACTGTTGCCGTTTCCTCAATAATCCCCGTAAACATGGAAAGGAAGTATATACCTCCCCCGTGAGAGAAGAGAGAAAGAGAGAAGAGATTCAAAAGCAAAAAAGAAAGCAAATGTGTGGAAAGAATCTCTTTTTTCCTCTTCCCTCCCCTCTCTCCCGTGCCATAGACCCTAGACAAGGGGCTCTTTTTCTGATAAGCTCGAGCTCTCGCTCGTGCTTCGCGCAGGGCGTTTTTTTTGACCTCTCGCAGATGGACAAGATCGTGATCAAGGGCGCAAAGATGCACAATCTGAAAAATATAAACGTGGAGATTCCACGCAATAAGATGACTGTGATCACCGGGCTTTCTGGTTCCGGTAAGTCCTCTCTCGCATTCGATACCATCTTCGCTGAAGGGCAGAGACGCTATGTGGAGAGTTTGTCTGCATACGCCCGCCAGTTCATCGCCCAAATGGAAAAACCGGATGTCGAGAGTATTGAAGGTTTGAGTCCCGCCATTTCCATTGACCAGAAAACTGCACCACGAAATCCCCGGTCTACCGTAGGAACTGTGACGGAGATATACGACTACATGCGCCTCCTCTGGGCAAAGGTCGGGAGGGTACACTGCCCGATCTGTGGAACGCCTCTGGAGAAACAACCGTCTTCCAAAATTGTCGAAACCATCGCCGCCATGGAAAAAGGTACAAAAATTTTCCTCCTTGCCCCCTTGGTGGAAGACCGGAAAGGTGAACACATAAAGGTGCTGGAGATGATTCGCCGCGAGGGGTTCGTACGCATGAGAATCGACGGGCAGATCGTCACGGTGGACGAGGATATTCCCCTCGACCCCAAGAAGAAACACACGATTGAAATCGTCGTGGACCGCATGATAGTGCAGGATCTCGAAGTGAAAGAGGGACAGGTGAATCCTAACCGCACACGGCTGGCCGACTCGGTGGAACTGAGTTTGAAGAAGGGAGACGGCTCCATGATTGTCCTCGAAGCGGACACAGGTGCCATACACCGATTCTGCGAAGATTTTGCCTGCCCGGACCACCCGGACGTTGAGATCCCGCGCATTGAACCACGCAGTTTCTCCTTCAACTCCCCCCAGGGTGCCTGCAGCACCTGCCATGGACTCGGAACTATCCTGCAGGTCGACGATGGAACACTCGTGCCCAATCCCAAACTCTCCCTCGCCGAAGGGGCAATCCACCCATGGACCACCTCTGCAAGCAGGATGGGATACATGATGAAAATTCTGGATGCAGTTGCGAAGGACGCGGGATTCAGTATGCATAAATCTTGGGACACCCTTCCTAAAGAGGTACAGAACATTGTGTTGTTCGGGTATGAAAAGAAACTGGGCGTTGAGTACGAATCCGCGTCATTCGATGGCACGTACGAAACAACGTACGAAGGAGTCATCCCTAACCTCGAACGCCGCCACCGGGAAACAGACAGCAGCTACGTTCGGCAGCAGATTGAAGATTATATGCTGGAGCTCCCCTGCCACGAGTGTGAAGGGAAACGTCTGAAGAAGGAAATACTTGGTGTCACAGTCGGAAACAGAGACATCGTCTCCGTAACAGACATGAGCACTGACGATGCAAAGACGTTCTTCCAGTCACTCCTCCCGGAGAGAGAACACAGAGAGGACATAAGAATATTCAAAGAGATTCCTCCCCTCACTCACTACGAGTACGCCATTGTGAAAAAAGTGCTCCGTGAGATCATTGCGCGGCTTACCTTCCTTGAGAACGTCGGTCTGACATACCTCACACTTGCGCGCTCTGCCGCCACCCTCTCCGGCGGAGAGGCGCAGCGCATCAGACTCGCCACACAAATTGGTTCCGCTCTCCAAGGAGTGCTCTATGTGCTCGACGAACCAAGTATCGGCCTGCACCAGAGGGATAATGCACGGCTCATTGCCACTATGATCAAGCTTCGCGACCTTGGGAATACGGTGATTGTGGTGGAACATGACGAAGAGACAATACAGAGCGCGGATTACCTTCTGGAGATAGGACCGGGAGCCGGAAAGTATGGCGGTGAGATCGTGGCACAAGGTGAACCGAAGGATCTGATTGCGAATAAAAATTCGGTCACCGGCCAGTATCTGAGCGGCAAGAAAGCCATTTCCATCCCCAAGAAGCGCCGGAAGGGCAATGGAAAAAAGATTCACATCACAGACGCATACCACCACAATCTGCAACATATCGACGTGGAATTTCCTCTGGGATGCCTCATAGGGGTTACCGGAGTCTCCGGATCGGGGAAATCGAGCCTCGTACACGGCATCCTTGCACCGGAATTGCTGCGTGTGCTCAATAATGCGAAGAGTAAACCGCAGAATGTCGGCAAGATTGAAGGACTCAACCACTTGGATAAAGCCATCGTGATAGATCAGTCA
>DATDVK010000088.1:0-13975 GCA_035290085.1 Candidatus Peribacteraceae bacterium | reverse complement strand
GTGCTCTCTTTCTTCGCCTCCTTCTCTTTCGCACGGGCATCACGCTCTAATTGCCTCTGATTTTTCTTCGCCTTGCGCTCTGCAGCCCTGCTCGGCTTTTCCCGGGTTCCTTCGCGGGTCTTTTTCAGTTCTCCACGGAGCATCTCAAGGATCTCCTTGAGGAATTTCTTAATCTCAGCCATGAGACCTTCCATCTCCTGCTTCTCCTTGGGAGTTTCAGCAGGTGGCATACCCTTGGCCTTTCCCTTTCCTTCGGGAGCAGCCGGTTCTTCGATGGACGGAATAGTGAGCGCGCCGTCCTTGAACTCCACCCCGGGGAAGGTCGGGAACTTCTCCCGTACCCAGGCACTCACCTGCTCCGGCGTGCAAACGCCGATATCAATCTGGCCCTGCAATGACTCTTCCAATTGCCCGCGAGCGTTTTCTGCATCCTCCACATTCCTCGTCTCCAGCGCAGCATTGAGACCTTTTGCCATCTGATCCCCTACGACATCGAGCGCATCTCTCAGATCTTCCGTGAGAACATCGGTCGGTTCCTCCGTGGGCTCCTCTGTGGGTTCCTCAGTCGGCTCCTCTGTGGGTTCCTCTGTGGGTTCCTCAGTCGGTTCCTCCGTGGGCTCCTCTGTGGGTTCCTCAGTCGGTTCCTCCGTGGGCTCCTCAGTCGGTTCCTCCGTGGGCTCCTCTGTGGATTCCTCTTCTGCCTCCCCCTCAGCTGCAAGACGCCTCTCCACCTCCACATCGATGGCCCCCCTCAATTTCTGGAGATCTTCATCACTCATTGTTGTGATGTCAGCTTCCAGCCCGCCGACAACACCAGAGGCTGTTTCGCCGGGATTTACCTCTGCATCATTTTCAGGAATGCCAGGCGTTTCTGCTCCTGTTGCGAAGAGGAAACGATTCTCTTTATTCGAGAATGCCTCCGGGAATAAGAATGTGCGTACCTGCTCCATGGGATGAGGGGGAAAAATGAAAATAAAACGCGAAAGAAATAAAGAAATTAATTAAACGCAGCTTCAATGTTCTTAAGCTCCTGCTCCTCCGTTGCACGGGCCTTCTGCTCCTTCTTGCGCAGGGACGAACGCTTGCTCATGCGTGTTTCGTTCTTAATCCTGCCCATGAACCCGGCAAGCTCGGAGTCGAACTTCTTGTACGCCTCCTTGTACCTCTTCATGCGCGCCTTGTGCTCCACATCGTTCTCATGAGCGTACTTCGTATCCAAGCCGGGGATATTCCCGAGAAGGAGGTCTTGCTCTATACCTCCCATGATCATGTCATAGATCTGCTCGGCCATTTTGCGGCTCTCTGTTTTTGCGCCAGTTGATGCTGCTTTCGGCATGTTGATTGAATGAATATTTGTTTGGTCTTGCACCCTTTTCACCGGGTGACTCCCACATAGTACAATATTTTGTAAATATTTGCAAGTACCATTTTAGACCCACCGACAACATGCCACATTCAGTACTCGTCTCCGAATACTTCCACTGCCGTCCACTAGAACTTTCTTCATCCTTCTTTCTTTGGCACTTTTTTAAAGGGTAAAGTGCCGCACCCTTCAATGTATTCAGGGTAAAAAAATCGGCCAAAAATGAACTCGCTGGACGGCATGCAAGATGGACACATCGTTTCAACGGGAATGAGACACGTGCTTGCGAATCACAAGTTTGCATCGTGTGAGCCGCACGGTCTCATTCCCTTGTCATACAGCTGGCACCGGTATGCCATCACGCTCGGACAGCATTTTTGGCCAGAAAGGACAAAGAAGTCAGAGCACCTGCGATTGAGATTTCACCCTCGAATATTTGACTAATATACATATTAGTGTTAAAATAAACGATAGAACCGCGGTCTTTGACAGCACCGTTTCTGTGAGTTTTATTCACAGAGAATCTCCTCTACGCACTCCCTTTCAGGGAAACCCCACTGCTGCCCGGGCGAACGCCCAGGAGTATCAGCGGTGGCGCTCGCGCACCCCTCCTTGAGACGAAATTCTTTTCTGATCACGGCTGGGGAGCACGTGTGATGAAAGGGAATGTCGTAGAGGGGTGAGCAAGTAACATCTTGACCGAAGTTTGAAGAAGGAGAAATCCGCATGAAGAGCATTGCGCTCTCTATCGTCTGTGTGCTGTGTCTGACGTGCAACGCGTTCGCCCTGGACTGGGCCAGCGGCATGTCATCCGACGGCGTGGCCAACACCACGTCGAAGGGTGCCGTCGCAGGCGTGTTCTACCGCATCAAGTACGACGGCACGATTCTGCAACGCCCCTCGGGGACCAGCAGCTTCAAGCCCGTCAAGCTCGACGCGATCCCGGCCCCCGCCAAGGCACTCGTTGCTGCCCGGTACGACCAGTTCGTTCCCGCAAGCGAGCAGGAGTACTCCTCGAGTACCCTGCGGCGCGCGGCAAGCGAACCAGCGACCGACAGCAGCGACCATTCGGACAATAGCGACCGTTCGCAACGGACGCGGACAGATACGCGCGACCGGCACGACCAGTACGACAGCCGGCAAGACCATCGTCGGTACGACCAGCACGATGAACGGAAGTACGATTTCCGCGACCGGGATGTCCGCTACACGGCGCGGGTGGGCAGCTCGTCTGCCTATTCGCCCGCGATCGTGCAAGCGAACAACTACCAGAGCAACATTGACGTTGAGTTCCATCCGGTGGACAGCCGGCTCGCGGCGTACTACGCCGCGCGGAACGACGTCCTTGTTGACCGTCTGATCACGGTTGCTGACCGGCGCTCGCAAGAGCAGTCGGTCCAGCAGAACGTAAACGTGAACGTCCAATGCGGAGGCTGCAGGCAACCGTGCCAACAGCAGCAGTCCGCTACGACGCTCTGCGCCAAGTGCTGGCGGTGTGGTACGTACTTCGTCGACCAGCAAGGTCGGCGTTGGCAACGTATCAGCGGCCCGGCGATGAAACACTCGCCGGCGCAACTTCAGGGCGTGTATGGGCATGATGCCCAGAACCGCCTGACGTTCACTGTCGTGTGGAACGACGGGACCACGGTCTTCGTGGACCCGTAACAAGGTCCTTTAGGGTCCCTCGCGGGGCCCCGAACCGCGTCTTCGTCGCTTTCACGTTTCTTTTCTTCCTCTAACCCAGAATCAAGGCGTCTACTGCTCCCCCTCTAGACGCTTTTTGCGTGCCTGCAGTTTGCACCTCAACGAAGCCTCTTCTGAAGACTCGAAATGAAGCTGTGCGGGAATTTTCGCCCGCGGATAATTAGCCACTTGGCAAAACACCGTTTTTGCCCTATAATAGTGGGAATATTTTAAATCCACATAAAGAGCGTTCTCCTCATGCACACACACAAAACACCCACAGAATTTGGGGGCTGCCTGCACAGAGCAGACGTATCGCCGAAGGAACAGCGGCTGCTCTACGCAACGCCCAGAGGCAGGGAAGGTGCGGGGGAACAACCCGAAGGAGGAAACGCAGCCCGCGGAGGAGGCGGCCCGGTAGAAGCAGGCCGGCGGGAAGCCGGGGATAACGTACGGAGACTGGCAGGAGGAGCCATGGAAGGCCAACCCGGAGTGCAGGATGCCGTGGACGAAGGGCGCAGACGAGCTAATGAGGATGCTACTAGACGCAGGGCAGCACCCCTTCCCCCCGCATCTGATGTCCCTGTAGTCCCGGTCACGGCACCCATTGCTCCCCAGCCACAGCAGGGTTGGTTCAGGCGCGCATGGAGCGAACACATCTGGCCAACAACAAAAGACGTGGGCATTGTGGGCGGTGCCACTGGTGCCACCATCGGCGCTGCAACCTACGCAACGGAACTTGCGAAAATACACCCCTACCTCGGGGCAGTGGGGAAATTCGCAGAAGGAATTGTCGGCGGACTCAGCAGCAGCCTGGGAGCCGTGCCTGCCTGGACTATTCCCCTCGCACTCGGCGGCGGACTCTGGGTGCTTGGGAAAAGCCGTGTCGCACACCTCAAAACCGTGTTGGAGCACGGTCCCGACAACGAGGAGAAAGCGAGAGAGCTCGAACGACTGAATAGAATCGGATTCTTCGGAAACATGAGCGAAGGTGTCAAACTCATTGGCGGGGGCATTCAGCGGGTGACGCGCTTTATTCCTGTCGGCGTTGGTAAAATCACCGGCTACGCAGAGCACCTCACAGGAAAATTCTTCAAAAAGATGGGGGGAATAACCAATGCCATCAAGTGGCCGTGGCAGAACAAGAAACATCTCGCATGGGGCGGTGTAGGTGCTGCGGGAGCCGGTTCGCTGCTCTATGGAGTTGCCGGAGCCGGTGGCATAGCCCTCGGAGGAGCCGCCATCCCCCTCGCAGCCTTAGTTGGTGGTATCTGGGCTTACAGACACTCCAAATATGGCGGGAAGGGTGGCGGTGCTGAAATCGCATCTGCAGAAAGCTAATGTTCCCACACAAACACTTCACCGGCCTCTCCCCCTCAGAACGCGAAAAGCGCCTCTGCGGGAATCTTGACCGCGGCGGAAACTTTGAACAGCTTGGCCACCAGCTTGGCCAGGGCATCGGCAATTTCGTGGACCGCATGGCGACCAAATTCCGGGAAGCCATAGGGACGAACGAAGCCTCAAGGACAAACATGCTCACTGAGAAAGCATGGGTAGATGCGTTCAATCGCGATGAGATCTTCAGAGATGAACAAGTGACCCCACTGAATGATAAGCAGGTATTCGGTCCGCGGGACGTGCTTATGAGCATGCCCCTGCAGGAACGGAAAGTGGAATTTGTCCGGTTCATGCGTGAACTCGTTCCGGATGACATACGTGACGCGTTCACACGCCTTGATACGGAAGGACG
Organism: Candidatus Peribacteraceae bacterium; assembly: GCA_035290085.1. Lineage (GTDB taxonomy): Bacteria > Patescibacteriota > Gracilibacteria > Peribacterales > Peribacteraceae > GWB1-54-5. Next base: position 9,179 of record DATDVK010000088.1, on the reverse strand, counting down.
GGCAACAGGCGGCGTGTTCAAAGATCCGGCATTCCGCACGTTCGACCCGAACGTGAAACTCGATCACCATATGAAGACCCGGCGGGACGTCCCCATCTCCCTGCCAGAGGACGATCTGGAGACTATGCGCATGATCATGCGCATGCTCATGGGAGAAGATGTACGAAACGGCAATCCCCTCACCGATCGCGATCTTGCAGATATCCAGGGAGGCAACTACGACCGCCTGCGTGATAACGCAGAAGATCCGTTCCTCATGGCTTCCTACATTTCCGCAGCCGCGCTGGACCGGTACTACCTGGAAGATAGTCCCCAGCCTTCTCCGGATGACACGGATATAGATGTTCTGCGCAGACGGCGCATGTACAACGATTACCGCAACCTGCTCAATTCCCTCAAACCACCGGTGACGGCAGCCCAGGCAGAAGACGCAGATCTCCTGATGCAGCGTCTCCCTCCCTCACGGCTGAAAGCTGCCATCCGGTTCGGCATTATCGACGACCACACACTCAAAGGAGAACTCGCAAAGCTCTATCGGTTTGAGGAGCGGGACAGAGCATCTGTCCGGCACGAAGCAGAACAGGAACGCAATGAGTATAACCGCAGAAGCATCCAAGAATCCATCCGGGGAAGAAACCGGACAATGATGGACAACTTCTACAACATGAGCGGCAAGGAAAAGTTTTTTGGTATAGCCATCGCTTCGTTCGCGGCGTACAAGATGGTTTCTTCTTCGAGTAGGATTCTGAAAACAATCCCTTTTGCCCTCGCCGGCGTGTACTTCTACCAGAGGATGGTCCTCGGCGATAAGCAGCCTCTCAACAAGTGGGGCAAATTTACGCAGGATGTCGTGAAATTAACGGGGAAGCCCATTCGGGCAGGGCTGGAGAAAATGAATATTCTTGCTCCTCAGTCCGACATCGATGCGCTGAACATCATGTCGAATTTCCTGGAAGAGAAAGACATCGTCACATCAAAACCCATAGCGCAATCTCTCGCCGCAATGGCACAGGTGAAACTCGGAACCATCGCCAGCAACCTCAGCATCGACAGAAACTCAGGAAGCGCGTTGCTCGAAGTGAGTGATAACAGCCTGCTCACACTGGAAATATCTGAAATCGCCCGGAGGAACAACTGGGATCGCGCACTGATCGTGCGCGGCCTCCAGGAGAACCAAGGCGAAGTCAGCGATGCTATGGCGGAGGTCATGCTCCTGATCGGCGCAGAGGACTACCCGGATATTCAGGACCGGCTGGAGAAGAAAATGAATGCCCAGGGCGTACGCACCATCCAGGAAATCAGGGACAACGGCGAATCGAAGGCAGACTATTTCACCCTCATCGAACGCGGCCGCCAGAAAGCCCAGACTGAATACGCGGACATGGACTTCCTCGACATCATCCAACGGTTCTCCCGCGAAGAGAAACCGGCCAGCACAGTCACAGATAACGCAGACCACATAGAATCCCCTCTTTCCGCAGGAAACCGTGAGAACGAGCGCAAGCTCTACGGAGAGGTACGCACGCACGCACTCGGCCTGCAGACCCGCAACGAACTGCTGCGGGAGAACGGCCTCGCGAATCGCGAAATTCGAGAAGCACTCCATACTCTGCGCAATTTTGCCTCCAGCCCAAAGGAGATCATCGATGCAGGTGCAGAAACGTTCCTGCTGCAACGGTTCGATGCTCTCTGTGAGAAGGGAGACACTCCGCTCGGAGAGATTCTCATCGCCATAGAGCAACTGAAGTACGGCATTCTCATCGATGCCCTCTCAGCAAAAAAGATCCCCCTGAACCGCGATAATGTAAATGACATCGTCGGCGGCCCCAGCGGCGTACTGGAATCGATCACAAGTTTCGTGAACAGAAGCATCGTAGGAGCCTCCAGCCACTTCGGCGCCATAGAAAATCTTGGCAATCTGGACTCCATCCTCGCCGAGCGCATAGCAAGCGGCGTGCGCAGCAGCGACGAAGCGGGGCTCGTGAACCTGCGCCGCAGGATAGACACGTACAACAACTTCTTCACCCGCCTGCGCCAGGCAGACGTCCTCAACCCCACTCTCGTCAAAGATCTGGAAGACGAATTGGGTAAAGAGGCAAGTGCTTTCCTGGAGCGGATCTTCGCCATGCCGGACAGAGCTAAGCGCATCGACCTCATGGAGAAGTACCTCGCACAGCGCATGACAAATGCCGTGGCTACCGCCATGCTCACAGAGCACCGCGCCAACGGAGTTCACACGCTCATTACAGACCCCGCGAAGCGCTTCATTACGCCACGTGAGGAACAGAACCTCCTCAAGGAATTTGACGAACTCTTCGCTTCCATCGTGGATGGCAAGGGGGTAAGCAGCAACCTCTCCGAGCGCAAGCCGGGATCGGAAGGCATGTGGGAAATGGTCGACCTGCTAAACACAAATATAGAGAGCTTTGAACGGGATATCCCCGCCTTGAACGCAGAGAGCTACACGCAAGCCCGTGAACGCATCGGCGTGATGGCCCGCGTGTGGTACATCCACTACCGCAATAACGATGCAGCCGCCGAGGGATTGGAGGGGAATGCGACAGCTATCGCACGCAAGATCCGCCAGCACCTCGTTGCACTCAGGGATGCGGATCCCTCCGTCACCCTGAACCCCCCTTCCCTCTTTAATAGGGGAAGCAATGCAGAGGGGTACCGCATGGCGAAGCTCATGGCACAATGGCTCAAAGCCATCGGTGACCCCGCATCGCGGGATCTCGCCGCAGAACTGGAAAGCATGCTTGGGAAGAAAGAAAAAGATACGAGCACAAATAATGATGCCGATAATGCCGATAATGTCGATGATGCTGATGATGCCGGTAACGCGGACCTGGACCTCACACCGGAAGGGAAGGAGAAGGACAAAAAAATCCGTGACTACGAGTTCGCACCGGGAGTGAAAGGCCTCAAGATCGACCGTGTTCGTGTTCCGGGCAGCGTGGTCATCTACCTGGATGACGACGGACAGGAGAAGTACCACTGGCAACTCACGCTGGAGGAATACAACAGGATGTCTGCTGAGGAGATCATCACGGAGTGGAAGCGGCGCGCCTTCGAGAAACTCAAGGAACAGATGAATGACCCCACGACCATCCCCGTAGGCCTCATGGACCACTACCGCGGGTACCTTCCGTGGACACTGGAACTCGGAGCCGGAGACATAGTGAAGTGGCAGCCAACGAATAACCCCGCCGTAAGCGGTCTTGCGGGTGACAGTTTCCCCCCGGGGGAGAGCCCGCTCTACAAGTTCCTTTTCGTGGAAAAGATTCTGAATATCTACGACGCATACGAAGGGTGGCTCACGAGCGGCAGGCCGACGAACGACCCGTTCACCGTGGGATCATAAACAGCTGAAAAAGCCACCACAGAAAAATAGTGGGGTGCGAGCTTGATGTGAAATTAAAAGCGGCTCCTTCGAGAGAGCGGGGGTGCAGCGAAGATGGTTTGACCCATCCTCACTACGAACCGCCCAAAGCCGCTGCCACTGCGGTTGCAATGGCCTCATCGTCCGTCACGTTCAGAACGAAATTGGTCGTTTCCCGGACGAGGCCGGGGTCTTGGTGTAGGGGAGCGATCAGGCGTCGATTGCGTCCGGTGTTGTCCTGGAACTGCATGATGCAGTGCGTAAAGACATCACCTTTCTCATGCGACACCAGAGTCACACCCTGCACGTCCCTGATGAAACGGGTCACTGCCGCGCGCTGAGGCGGATCCAGGAACAGCTTCTTGGCAACGGGGTCCATGATCGTGGTCCACCCCTCGCCGAGGCGAGAGGCGTCCAGATGGACCGCGAAGCGGAAACTGTTGTGGCGGGTCCTTTCGGGCCCGACACGATCCTTCAGACGCTGCATGTCGACGGACAACACGAGCACCGAGGTGGTGCCGGTCGTCGAGGAAGACGAAGGGGTCGTGGTGGTGCCGGGAGGGGGGGCCATCGGAAAGCCGTAATATCCCCACAAACCGACCAAACCACCAACAATCAGCAATGCCAGAACGATCAGTGTAGCTTTGTTCATCTGAAAACCATCCTTTCGGAAACGGAGACTTTGACACAGACGACGAGCAAACTAAACGACGATTCGAAGGAGCCTGATTTATATTATATAACTTTTTCTAGAAAAATCAATTACCTGAGACACCATTTCTGTAGCTACAAATCGTGCGTTATATTGACTTTTGTGATAAAATGTTGTATTTTACACTTACAGGTTCCTATGCCCATCCGGGCACTGGCAACCTGCATGCGTTCATTCGCATCGCCGCAGTCTGTAAACCTCGTGGTAAGAAAGTGAGGTGACTCTATGTCCGAACCGACCCCGGCTCCGACCCCAACCCCGAAGCTCGAACCGATCACCGTGCTGGAGAGAGGAAAGGTGATCTACACCTGGCCATTCATGATGGTCAGCATCATCGCCAGCATCCTCTACTTCGCCCGGCTCCCGATCGACGAGCGTTTCCTGACGTGGGTTGTCGCCCTGACGGCGGCTCTCGTTGCTTTCGTGGTCTTCCTGGACGTTGGCAGAAACCTGGCAGTCGCTCTACTGGTCGTCGTACCACTGACGATCGCCGTGGCCATGCTGACAATTCAACGGGAAGCCTTCGAGCGTCTCCTGGCCTGGATCAGGTGGGTACCCGCCCCCTATCCGGGTTACATCGTCGCCGGTTTCACGGTCATCCTGATGATGATGTGGCTGTGGGACCTCATTGACTCCTACTGGAACCACCAGTGGATCATCGAGGAACACCGCATCCGACATGTCCAACCCGGCGGCGACGACGAAGTCTTCATGTACGAGCAGTCGCAAGTAAACTTCCGCAAGCCAGACTTGATGGAAGTGCTGCTCTGCAGCGCTCACACCTTGGTCATCCGGGATAATCACGGCAAGGTCTTGAAAGAGATCCGAAACCTGAGCATGACCACAAAGACCAAGAAACTGATCGTCGAGATGCTACCCCAAGATACCCTCTGAACACCAAACAGACTGCGGAAGAACGGGCAGGACCTACCACACCTGCCCGTTTCACTCTGCCTGTTTTTCGCACATAGCAAAGACCGGAAGCGCGAGCTTCCGGCCTTTTTTCCCAATTCTGCACTGTGGAGCGACGAAGATGTTCAGCGGGTAAACTCACGCGGAGGCGTGGGGTTCCTTCGCTTGCCATCCTGATGCTCCCTGTCCTGCTGGAACCAGTACCAAACATCGTTGTCCCCCGCTTCAACGGGGAACGGCTGTCCGGGCTCGACTGCCCGGGATCCGCGGCCTTCTTTGTGGTTTCCCACATAGATGGCCCACCCGAGGGAGGGCTCCAGCGCCGCGGGGTCTGTGCGCCGGTGCACAGCATCACCCTGCCATTCGAGATATCGCGAGATATCCCGGCTGATGGGGTACTTGCTGCCGGCGTTCTCACTGTTGATCCAATCGGCAACTGAGTCGAACTGAGCCCACAGGTGACCCACCGCGAGGAAGACAATGCCTCCAATGAGCAGTGTCTGAGTCCACTGCCAGCGGTGCCCACTGTGGAACGCCAATCCGATCAGGCCTGCTACCATCACAAGGGCAGCGATCACCAACACGACTAAGACGAGCATCTGCGCGTTCATGAATCACCTCACTTTCGTGCAAAAGGAACGCTGTAGCGTACAGGGCAGTTGTGTGCAAAGAACTGGTGATATGATTATACCATAATTGTTCTTTAAGTTAAATATTTGCGTAGTTTCTCTCTCTCAGCCAAACGGTGGTTGTTTTGCTTATGAAAATGTGGTAAAATATACGTAACATACACAGAAACTATGCATCCATACACCCCAGAACTCAGAGAACATCGCCTCCTCCGTTTTGCCGGACCAAATACGAACGCAAATTCAGAAGCATTGGATGCGTTTGAAAAGGAGCTGCCGGAGGCGCAGGAAACCCGCATGGCAGAGCATTTGGAAGAGAAACTCACAGAGGGGCAGAAGAAAGCGCTGGCAGCTCTGGACAGCGGAAACCTGAGCTCCTGGCAGTGGTTCACCACTCTGAAGGACCGCACAGAAGCACGGTGGGGAAATGCCGTGACTGCACAGGCGAAGGAGCGCCTGCAGCAGACAAATGACAGACTGGCAAAGTCGCATAACTCCGCCCTGCAGAAGCTCAGTGCACGCGTGAGCAGGAGCTTTCGGAGTGCAAGCCTCCTCACATACGAGCAGGGTGTGCTGGAAGATTCAATCGCCGGCCTGAGGGAGCGAAGGGAATTTCTCCTCCAGGCATCGCAGCAGTACCGCGAAGCAGCGGAAGCACTGGGACTCAATGTGGAAACCGGTACAGTTGATCCGCCGGAAGTGAAGAGCATAGACGAGCAAATCGCGAAACTGGAAACCATGATCGAAACGAATGCGGAGCGGGTGGAAAGCGGGCCTGAACAGGAAGCACTCGAGAGAGTGAAGCAGGCAGACGAGTATCTGCGGAAGTTCCTCATGGAAGCAGACCCCCACAGGTGCGTCGGCAACATCAATAACTGGATCATCGAAGCTGCAAGCGGCGACCCCAGCAACCTCAAGAAAGCAATTAAGGCGATCAAGTTCGACGATGACACGAGAAGGGGAATCCTCTTCTTCAAGAATGGCCGGGACAGCGAGCAACGGCAGGTGCTCCTGAGCCTCGTCGATGAGATCACCGGGGGCGGCAAGCAGTGGATCGGCCGCGGGAAAAGTGCGACGAATTTGCGGAGACAGGCGGTCGCTTCGTACTACACACAGCAAACCGTTGGCAAAGCGGAAGAGGTGCTCTCGGAGAAGATCACGGAAAGGGTGCAGGCACTGAAAGACCTCCCTGTGGGGACGAATATCGTCATCGGTGACGTTTCCTTCGGCATCACAAAACACCAAGTGAATACCGGGAAGGGTAAAGGGAAGAAGAAGGGCCCCAACTGCGTGTTCCTCCTCTCCAGGAGAGGCAATGAACGGGCAGTGATCAACTTAGACGATGCAACAGCCACCTTGCGATTGGCGGGCTCACCACCTGCGGACAAACACTACTCTCTGCTCATTCCTGCGAAGAGCGCTACGCGGAGAGCCGGCGCACGCGGAGGACCGGACCCTTCAAGAGTGGAATTCGCTGTTTCCGAACTTGCCGCATAAGGTCTTCTCCCCTTTTCCATGCCTATTAGCACGACATCACAGGAAAAGCTCATTGCCCTCGTCGCCAATGCTTCTTCCATCAGCGATGAAGAGAAGGAGGAATTCATCGCAGCAATAGAGGATGGTGACCTCTCACTGGGCATGATTGAGCGCCTCGCAAAATCCTTCTACCGGGAATCCCAGAAAATCAACAATGAGATCTCCAACATCGACATTCTCATTGCACACCAGGAACAGAGCCTTGCGCAAGAAGACGCCCGGATAGAGCCGGAAACGCAGGCGCTCGTGCATGAGCATGAAACAGCGCTTCAGGAGATCCAATCTGCATACGATCATGAATGCAATGCCATAGAGAAGGAAACGGAGCACGAAGTGGAAGGCGCCGTCAGGCAGGACGAGCAGTCGCAGGCGAATGCCATCCGGCAGAGCCTGAAGAAGAAGCCTTCATAGAGTGAGCAGACGAAGTGCCGGCAGCATCAGCAGCACGATAATCAGCACCTCTGCATCTCCGGATGTTCTCTTTTGCGGAACCGGATCTTTCTCCAGGGGCTTGAGCTGCTGCCAGACAGCGGGGTACGTTACGCTCTCCCCTGTCCCGCTGGCGACGACGTTGCGGTAGCGCTCCCAGAGGAATCCACTTCGGGGCTGAGATTTTTTTGCTGTGGTCTTCTTCGTTGCCTTCTCCGCTTTCGGTTGTTTCCTGACTTTCTTGATCGGAATGATTTCTGAACAAATATTTTGTTCAAAAGGAGTGGGAGTATCTGTTATACACCAGAAAGTACTTTGCAGGCTCTGCGACACACCCAAAGTGTCACAGTGAGCCCTGTCGAACTGCGACACTTTGGAGCATGTCATGGTTCGACAGAGCTCACCATGACATGCTTTTCTTGCCGAAGATTTGGCCAAGAGCGCATACGCACTCCCCTTCCTGATTTTCGGGTAACTGAAGCCAATTTCTATGCTTCCGTCCGGCGAGAGGAGCCAGAGATCATCGCCATCGTTATTCAGGGAAACTCCTATCTGCGCACTCGTGAAAACGAGGCGACCCGCAGCCGGGACGACTGCATCCGCCGAGAGAATGTGGGGCTTGCTTCCCCTGTCACGGACGTCGTCCATGCTCCATCCTGCGAGAGAAACATCGCGATCTGTGAGGTTCGCAATCTCCACCCACTCCTCAACTTCCAGCTGCGATCCGGAGGAAACGGGAGAGGGATAGACTTCGGAGAAGATCACCTCCTGTTTATACACTTCGCGTGCGAGGGCGTACCACGCCTCGAGAGTTGCTGAACGAATGGATCCTGTACCACGCACGGTTCGTGGTTCGACAGGCTCACCATGACATGTTTTGGGCTCACCGTGACAGCGTACCGCAGAGCGCTCTGCGAAAGCCCTCAGCACTGTGTTCTCCGTCACAATGAATGATCCGGAGAGCAGCGTGTATGCTCCGGAGTTCACCGAGAGATACACATCTGCATTGAGCGAAGGTGTGAAGGTGATAAGCGTTCCAGACGCGACGATCCCGGAAGGAGGATCGACCGAGAGTGAAAGACCGACCTCATCCAAAATCACTTCTTCCTCTATCCCCTGCTGCAGGAGATCGATGATCTCCCGGGCAGCTGCATCGCTCCAGAGACCGAGTCGCGCCTGCCTTGCCTCCTGCTCATAGGCAACGAATTCTTCTCTGTGTGCGAACGGGAACCGCAAGTATGCGTACGCAAATCCATGGCGCAGCAGCTCTGCCTGCACCATGATCCCGTCTTCGGTGAAGACATACGCAAGCAAGCGCTCGTATTTGTCATAGAGCTCGGCATCGAACTCCAGCTCAACACTTTTGCCTTCTAGAAGTGCTTTTGTAAATTCCGACGCCTGCCTCCCATACGCCTCCACTGGTTTGCTCGGATGCACCGTCTCCGGGGTGTCGATGCCGATGAGACGGACACGGATGGAAGGTTGTCTCTGGCTCTGGATTCCAAGCCACTGCCTCCGGAGCGCATCCGGGATGCGGTCGAGGTGATCGATATCCGTGAGAACGATGTCCACTGTGTCT
>DATDVK010000087.1:0-10740 GCA_035290085.1 Candidatus Peribacteraceae bacterium | reverse complement strand
ATGCCAATGCGCGTCCAAACGCTAAGCTCGTGGATGCGGAGAATGTCTCTCATGGGGGACAAGCATACTACTGCTTCAACCCAATCCCAAAGAGCTCACGGCGTTCTGCCAGCGGGGTTGTGCAGATCCTCCGCACAAACCAGCGTGTTACGGTGATAGCGGTGAACATAGAGAGCAGGACACCTATTCCCAATGTAATGGCGAACCCACGGACGATGGAGGTGCCGATAGTGAAGAGAATGGCACAGGTGATGATCGTAGAGACGTTGCTGTCCCGTATGCTCGGCCATGCGCGCTTGAAACCTACTTCAGTGGCGGTACTGAGCATTTTTCCCTTCCTCAGCTCCTCTTTCATTCGTTCGAAAATGAGCACGTTCGCATCCACTGCCATGCCTATGCTCAGGATAATACCGGCCATGCCGGCGAGTGTGAGTACAATGTATTGGCCGGAGAAAAGGAAGAGAGGCAGTTTCAACATTGCGAAGAAGATGGCTGCGTAGATGATGAGTGCCAAGTCTGCCAAGAGGCCGAGCAGGCGGTAGATGAGAATCATGTAGAGCATCAGAATGATGATGCCGATGAGCGCAGCCTGGAGGGAGGTCCGGAGCGCATCGGCACCCAGAGTCGCCTCGATCGTCCTCTGGCCGGAGAGGTAAATAGGAGCGGGGATGGCACCAGTGTTTAGATTCTGTGCGAGCTCCTTGGCGTCTTCAAAATTCTGCATCCCGGTGATAATGGCATTCCCTCCGGTGATTTCCGTCTGCACTGTGGGAGCGGAAACCAGCTGTCCCCCCACAAAAATGGCGATGCGCTTATCGATGTTGCGTGCAGTGAGTTCCTGGAAGAGCCTCCCTCCTTCGTCATCGAAGGAGATCTGCACGACGGGGATATTTGTCACAGGATCGAGGGTAACAGTGGCAGTGCGGAAATGCTTGCCGTCGAGCGGCGTATCTTTCCATCCTGTCGGACGGAGGGAGAAGAAGAGGCTGCGGATGAACACTATGTCTTCTGTGCTCCTCACATCTCCCTGCTGCAGGCGGGTCAGCAGCGCCTCTGTGCGTGCAGGGGCTTCTGCCCCACTCACAGCTAATTCTTCAAAAGAGGCATGATCAGGGCTCTTGGTCGGTGCACTGTCTGCATGGATAATATGGAAACCGAAGGCGGTTTCCACCGGCTCGCTCAGTTCGCCTTTCGCAAGCTTGAACGCTGCCTCTGAGAAGGCCGGTACCATTTTGTTGCGGTCGAATTTCCCAAGACTTCCACCCTGTGCCGCCGAGGGGCCGTTAGAGACTTCACGTGCGAGCGCTTCGAAACTCTCCCCGTTCGTTATTCTCCCCCGGATGTCCAGAGCGAGGGAGAGCGCCTCCTCGCGGGACCGTGAAATAGAAGGGTCAGCGGATGTTGCGCCCTGGTATGCAACGAGGATATGACTTGCTTCCATTTCTTCCAGGCCGGGGATGATGTTCCTCAGGAAGAGAATGCGTGCGCTTCCATCCTCCAGCGCAATGGTGCGGAGTTCACCTGGTTGCATGCTACCGAGGACTCCGGCCACGGCGGTAGGTACCTTGTTCAGGGCTTGGTCTTCATAACTTGTGTGGTTGATATTTTCCTCCTGGGTTTCGAGGAGTGCGAAGGCGGTGTTGGCTTCCTGCACCACGCGTCCGGTTTGTGTCCGTTCGCGTGTTACCTGCGAGAGGAATATGCCCGGAACATTATCCTCTGCAATATTCCCTTCGGGATCGCTCTGGCGAACGGTGAGCGTGCCGTCGTTCTCGAAGACTCTCTCGCCGGCCGGTTTCCCCCAGAGGTTTTCCATCCCCTTGGGAAGCGTGTCTTTGAAGTAAGTTCCTTCCGGGATGTACGCCATGCCGAGATCGTCACTTAAATCCTCAGACACGACGTGGAGCGTCTCGCCGCTCTCTGTCATCCGGCGGAGTGCGGAGCTCACTTTGTTTCGGATGCTTGTCTCATACTCTGCAGTTGCTTCGGTGAATTCCTCTTTGAACTCGAGCTTGATCGTTTTCCCGACAATCTCGATGCATGCCTGCGTGTCGACTATTCCCGGGCATTCCACGAGGAGGTGCTTCTCGTTCCCTATGAAGGAGGGGGTAATCACCGCCTCGCTTACACCGAGTGCATTGATTCTCCTCTCAAGGACGGTGCGGATGGCTTCGACGACAGTACGCTGCTGTTCTTCAATGTTTTGCTTCTGTACCTGGAGGATGGAGATGGCATCGAGGGATGCGTTGCGCTGTTCCATCTCTGCTATTTCTTTCTCGAGATCTGCTATTTGCTGGTTCATTTCCTGCTCGGAAATGCGGAAATCCAGCTGTGTGCCGCCTGCAAGGTCCAGCCCGAAGTGCAGGTTCGCGTCCCGCAGGAACTGCGGCGCCCACTGCTTCGCACTCTGCGGGAGTGCCACGATAATGAGGAGAACTGCGATGATGCAGGTAAGGACCGGCCACGTGTACGTCTTTTTTGTTGCCATGGGGAATTACGGAACAGGCGTGAATGTCACATGGATACCCACATTCACGTCATCTGCAAATACGTTTGCAAGCTGAATGCTCGGTATGTCGGTAATCACAATATCGTCTTTCAATTCATTCGTATCGACAAGCAATTTCGAAACGAGCTGGTTACGCACGAAAATACCGATGGATTTTCCCTTATTCTCTTTGAAGAGCTGAGCCATTTTCTCCCTTCCTTCCTCGGAGAACGTGATTGTTACCCGGCCCTTTCCTCCCGGTTCTTCACTTGCTTTCAGCCATTGGATATGCGTGTGGCTGATGCCGGTTTTTTTGAAACCGCCGTGCCCCTCCACAACTTGGTCTGCCTCTTCCACGGGTGCCTCTTTCATAATCTGTAAATCAAACGGAACGGTAATCAAATCCGTGAGAACATCCAAGGCGGGTTTCTCAGCTGCTTCCACATAAATCCTGTTCCCCTCACCCGATGGCTGGATGTCGAGATCGATCACCTCTTCTCCCAGGTCGGCCATGCGCCTCTCTATCACACGCAGGCTCGCGGAGAGCAGCGCACTGCTCTGTTCCTCATCTTCGGTGTCCAGTTGCACATCATATTTCATAGACGCATTGCCGCAGGCGGTGAGCAGCGGCAGGAGTGCCAGGGAGAGGAAGAGGCATTGCATGCGCCCTTGTCTGCCGGAAGAGGCAACAACGGGGGTTTCTGTGCCTTTACTTGGCTTTAGAGGTGAGATCATTCTGACCGAGTGTAGGGAAGCTGTGCCCCCTGTGCAATCAGGAGATGCTGTTAGTTTTGTGTCAATGACGTGCCTGCACGGAGCATCTTTCCGGTGAGGTCCACGCCCTTCAGCGTACAGTTGTTGTCGATAATGCAATCCTGCAGGACACAGTCTTCTATGGTGCAGTTTTCAAAGAGAACAACATTGTGCAGCTCGCAGTCTTTCACATGCGTATTCTTCCCTATGACAACTGCACCGTTACATTGTGTTCTCTCAAGGCTCGCAGTCTCCTCTGTGAGTACTCTCTCTCCTACGAGGGCTTTAGTGGCTTCCAGATAGGCTTCAAAAGAACCGATGTCGAACCAGGGTTCTCCAAAGATGAAGCAGTCTACGGGTTTTCCTTGTCTGAGGAGCTCCTCGAACATGCCGCCGACATTGTCCGGGTGGTGTCTGGCGTGGTCCACGAGCAGAGGAATGGTGGAAGCAGGCAAAAGGGAGCAGCCGGTACTGACGAGTGATGTTTTGGGCTCGGGTGGCTTTTCCTCGAACGCCTGGATGGTTCTGCCGTCTTTGCCAAGGACGACTGTCCCGAACGCTTTTGCAGCCTCTCTGTTGCCAACGTCATGCGCGGCCAGCATCGCAGTTCCTGGCCTTGCCGATTGGAGGAACTCCTGCATGTTGAAACCGCAGTAGTTGTCTCCTGTGAGGAGGAGAATGTCCTCATCGATGTTTTGCTGTGCAACCCACTGCGCCACTGCGCCGAGTGCTCCGAGCTTCTGGTCATCGTGTGCGGTGTCTTCCACCACTATGGCGATATCACTGCGTTGCTGTTCCTTCTTCCATTGGGTAAATCCTTCTGCGAGAGCGGCGTTCGTACTCACGGTAATCGGGGAGTTTGCCGGTGTATTGAGGACGAGGTGTGAGAGAATGGGTTTCCCGGCAAGCGGGAGCAGAGGTTTTGCCCTCTTCTCCGTGAGTGGCCAGAGGCGGGTGGCAAATCCGCCGGCAAGGATGAATGTCTGCATTATGGAGTACAGTGCTTACGTGCTTTGACTTTAGAATAGAAGAAACAGAAGAAACAGAGGAAACAGAGGAATAAGAGGAGCTCCTTCTCTCTTTGTTCCCTTTCCTCTGTTTCCTTTAGCGGAAGAACCACGTCCACCAATGCTCCTTCGGGCTCACGATGGTCACAGGCTGCCCTTCGAGGGTGTCTACCCGTTCATCCCGTTCCACGATTCCGAGAACAGAGGGGAGCAGGAGGTAGGTGCAGCCGCGCTTTCGGCATGCACTCAGGAGATTCAGTGACTGCTCAAGATCACTGCACTGTATGAGGTGGGTAATGTGCTCCTGCTCGAGTACATCTTCCAGCTTGTTCAGTTTGCCGCGGACCGGAACACCATGGATTTCCCCGTCTTTCACGCCTCGTCCGTCGAGAATGGCGACAGGCTTTAAGGGATGATTGCTTCTGTTGAGGCGCTCAATGAGTTTCCCGGATTCCCGTGTGACTCCCACGATGAGCGTCGGGAAGGCGGCCGGATCCTTCCGCAGAATCCTGCGCATGATTGCGGAGTATCCGCAGTGCCATCCCCACACAACTGCAGCACTGAAGACAAATGCCAGCATGAGGAGCATGCGGCTGAAGAATTGTGCATACTGGAAGTAGTAGGTGAGTGTGAAGAGTGCAACTCCCACCAGAGCGGAGTACGTGATGTACGCTGCGTTCCGTGGTGTAGCTTGGGAACGCGTGAGCGCGAAGGTTCGTGTTGTTGCGAGAACCAGGAGCCACACGGGGGCCACTATCACTGTGATGTTGATGAACTTGTCGAACGGAAAATCAGTGGAAAAAATCCATCCGACGCGCAGGAAATATGCGAGTGCGTACGTTCCGACGAACAGGAGGAGATCACTCAGGAGCCAGAGAATCATCAGGATGCGGTAGCGCATATCTCTTATTATTCAGTATCTGCTCTTCATTTTCCATTCACTGTCGGCTCCTATCTCCGTGCAACGAGCTCTGTAGGCGGTTTCCACTCGTAGGAGAGTTTTGTGATGTCCCAGGGAATAGTGCCATCCCATCGTGTATTGCTCTTCGCAACTTTCGGCAGATCGGGCAGATGCTCCTGAAACCACTGGTACTTTGCGGCAAGCGCATCGTTCTCCGCTGCCCGGCGGGCAAACACTTCGCGGTGGAGTACGTAGTACACAAAACTCTCGGCGAAATCCTCAAACATGTCCCAGGAGGCGTAGCCGGAAACAAAGTCCTCTTCTGTTGTCTCTCGGTTATGTGCTTGTGAGTTCATCCATGAGATCTGGTAGAAACCCACGCTCGGGTCGTCCTTCCAAATCTGCTCATCTTTGTCCATGTACGGTGTGAGGCCTGAGACCGCCGTGCCCTGGAAGCAGCCGAGATCTGTGAGGTGCCCAAACTCATGGAGGAAGAGCGCACGGAATTCCTCATCCGGCACTGATCCTGTGAGAATGATTGTTGATTTTCCTCCCAGTCCTCTGTGCTGAGGGTTGTCGTAACGCACGTAGAAATTTTTCAGGAATGCCTGGCAGCGATCGGGCATGATACGGAATGCCTGATCGGCAATGATGCGATGCTCAGGTTCGATATCCTGCTTATCGAAGATGGGGTGTAAGGTCGCAACACGGGGGGAGGGGGTGGCAGTCGGTGTGGTGCGCGCCTGAGCTTTTGTACGCCGGTAGGCTGCGATCTCGTACTGCCTCTTCATCTCCCGTGTCATGCTGCTATGTACGCGCTCATCTTTGGCTGGGGAGGAGGTTTGTGCCTTGATTTTTGTGGTTGTGCTCTTGAGGGAGGCAATCCAGACCTGCTCAGTACTTGCGCTCTGCGGGGAGTATGGTACGCTCTGGTGCAGAAGCACATCGAGATTTGTGCTACTGCTGAGCAGTACGAAACCGGAGAGGAGAAGCAGGGTTTCTCGCATATGGGTGCAAAAGGTGCAATTTATACTATAATTTCCTATTAATGTCAACAGCAGAAAGCCAGTCTGTCTGCGCAGGGCAGCAGCATACGGTGACTATTGAGAAGCTCACGCACGGAGGGGCTGGGTTAGCCCATATAGACGGTTTGGCGGTATTTGTGCCTGGAACCATCCCCGGCCAGAAGGTGGAGATTACGCTCACGAAGAGGAAGGAGCAGTACTGCGAAGCAAAGCTGCTCCGCGTGCTCAAGAAGTCCAAAGACGAGGTACAGCCCCGCTGCAGCCACTGTCATGACTGTGGGGGGTGCACTTGGCAGAACCTTCCGTATGACAAGCAGATCAATTTCAAGGAGGAGATAGTCCGGGAGACTCTGGAGCATCTCACTCCTGTGGAGGAGAGTGTGCGCACCAAACTTCCTGGGCGTGTGCTCAATATTATCCCGAGCCCGCAGGTGTTCCACTACAGAAACAAGCTGGAGCTGAGCTTTGGGTTTGAGCACATGCGTACAGAGCAGAAGGAAGGCAGACGCATTTATTTCGATGAGAATCCATCCATCGGTTTCCACCAGTCCGGGCAGTGGTCCACTGTATTACCGATTACCGAGTGCCATCTGTACGACGAGCAGATTTCCTCCCTCCTCTCCGATGTCCGCCGCTTCATGGCGGATGTAAAGTTGCCGGTCTATAACCCCAAGACGCACAAGGGCATGCTCCGTACTCTGCTTCTGCGCAGGGGGGTGCAGACCGGCGAGCAGATGATTGCTTTCGTTGTGAAAGCCCGGAAGAAAGAGCTGGAGCCGCTCTTCCAGCACTTCATGCGCTTCGGAGGCCGCTCGGGACTCCAGTCACTTCTCGTTATAGAGAACCTTGGCCAGAATGAGAAACCGGAGAACCCCAAGATGTACCCGCTCGTCGGTGGTACCAGTATTAAAGAGCGTCTCTTCGATCTTATCTTTGATATTTCTCCTTTCTCCTTTTTCCAGACGAATACTCTTGCGGCGGAGAAGCTCTACCAGGCCATTGCCGAGGGAGCAGATCTCTCCCGCGGGGAAGTCGTGCTCGATGCGTACTGCGGTATGGGTGCCATTGGCCAGTATCTCTCCCGTTTCTGCGAGAAGGTTGTCGGCGTGGAGAGCCATCCTGCTGCAGTGGAAGATGCCCTGCGCAGCGCTGGGAAGAACCGCATAGGCAATATCAGTTTCTACAAGGGGCGCGCGGAGCAGGTGCTCAACCAGCAACTGAAACCCGGAGGAAAGTATGCTTTTTCAACGATTATTCTCGATCCTCCGCGTGCGGGGTTGCATCCTCAGGCGCGTGAAGCCGTGGTGGCGCATGCGCCGGAGAAAATCATCTACGTTTCCTGCAATACTGCGACGTTCGTGCGCGACCTCGCGGAATTCCTCAAGGAAGGATATGAACTGCGTACCGTGCAGCCGGTGGACATGTTCCCGCACACGGCGCACATAGAGACGGTCTCCGTTCTGCAGAAGAAATAATGTTCAAGGTCACACTTCTCTGTGTTGGTTCCATCAAATCCCCCTGGGCTGCAGAGGGGTGCAACCAGTACATGGATCGTGTACGCGGTGATCTTGGTTTGGAGGTGCTGGAACTCCCGGCGGGCAGGGAGAAAGATCCTGAACGTCAGTTACAGGAGGAATCATTGCGCATTCTGGAGGCGATTGAAAAACGGTCAGGTGTGCTCTGGGTTCTCGATGAGCGGGGAAAGGGGATGACATCAGAAGAATTTTCCTCCGCTCTCCAGAGGCATCGCGACGCAGGAGATGCCGTCATCTTTGTTCTTGGCGGCGCTTTTGGCCTGAACGACGCAGTCCGGCAGCGGGCGGGGAAGATCCTCCGGCTGAGTGAGATGACGCTCCCCCATGAGCTTTGCCGTGTGTTCTTCCTTGAGCAGCTCTACCGTGCGGTGCAGATACAGAAGAAGAGCGGGTATCATCACTAATACTCATGCAGATGCGCGTTGGTCTGATTCTTTCTTTCTAAGGAGTTTATTTTTGTTGTGTTCTGTATGGCAGGAGGATCTGTGCAATACCTTTCGAGACAAGCTGGTTTGCTGTTCTGTTTGGGTGGGAATCATACTGCTGTAGCCACAGATCCGTATCGCGGTGTCCGGCAAGGTACGGGAGGAGGTCATATGCCGGCACATGTATGGATTCGAAAAATGAGAGCATGTGCTTGTGGATTTCGGAGAATGGGTAGTCATCGAGCTTATAGAGTATTGGATACAAGACAACCACAAGTGGGAAACCCCGTTCGTCAGCGAGTTGTTTCATATCTTCGAAGGCTTTTGTGCATTCCTGATAGAGAGGATTCTCTGTGCTGTAGGGTATTTTGTACTCTTCGATTGTTTCCCGGGTAATGTGGTTTCTCAAGAATGTTTGCTGAAGGAAGCTCAGCAGAGCAGAAGAATGGGGTTTTTTTTTGCTGCGCAATTGGCTGTGTTTCTGCATGAGATCTCTGATTCCGCACGTAGCACAGATTTCTGAACAATCATTGAGAAGGAAAGCGACGATGACGAGATCGGGGTTGTACTTCAGGCCTCTTGTTCTCAGTATTTCCAACTGCTCTTTTGTATCTGTGTCCAATCTCCCTCCGTTCAGGATTTCCACATCTTCCCACCCAAGCCGGTGCAGTTCCTGTTCTGTCAATTTCGGCCAGGTACCATCGTGTCTTAGTTCCTGTCCTTCCGTGAAGGAATCGCCGAGGGCCAGTATCCGGAAATTCGTATGTTGCAGGGGATATTCTCTGTCTTTGAAGGTCTCTGAATTTAAGAATCCCGGTGTTTTCCGCTGCTCACTGTAGTTCGTGATTTCCACATGATTCTCTATAGACACAGCAGCGTACAATGGGTGCATCCGCAGGGAGATTTCAGCGCCGGACAGTGCTCCCAGGATCGCAAGGACAAGAACAAGCAGATTGAGAGAAGTGTTTCTCAGCAGCTTGGCTGCGTTGCCTGATGCGTTTGGTGTGTTTTCTATGTCCCAGAAGTGAAACCTTGCTATTGTATCGCATTATCAATTCTCCTGCAATTTTGAGGTGCTGGAGAATTCTATTCTGTTTCCTATGGATTTCTCTCTGTGTGGGACTACACGCTTCCCGGGGGCGTGGGAATAATCCGCAGAGTGTCGTAGGCGAGTTCCACGGAAGGTTCCGCATCGATGGCATCCATAATTTTCGTTGCCAGATCCGAGATAACTGTCCTCTGCAGACCGATGGGCACGCTGAACCGCAGGGTGAACTCGAAGCCGCTTCCGGTGATGTTTTTGTATACTTTCATCCCTATCGGCTGGAGGGAGAGGTAGTACATTCTTGTTCGTTTCGCTTGCTGCCGGACTTCTGCCTGGTAGAACTCTTCAGTCTCCTCCTTCAGGATAGAGGTGATGATTTCCTCCGCTTTTTTCCTGTTGCTCTCGAATGTGATGACGATGCGTATTTCTGCTTTCACAAAATCAGAGGTTGAGTTGTGGTTCACGACGGGGGAAGAGAGGACGAGTGCATTGGGGAGTGACACGCTTTTCCCCGTGTGTTCAAGGACAATGACATTCGGGTCGCCGGTCCCCACTTCAAGCAACTTGAAGCGGAGCATGCCGATATCAATGACTTCTCCAGTGTGATTTTCGATGGTAATGCGGTTCCCCACTATGAAAATGTTGCGCTGGACGATCATGATCCATCCCATGAAATCTTTCACAATGTCCTGGAGGGCGACGGCTATACCTGCGCCAACTATGGCGAGTGAGGTTACGACGTTCGGGTGTTCTGTGAGAATGGAGCTCAGGATGATCATTCCGGTGCAGATGTACACGAATGCCGTGAATGACTTTATTACCACGTATCTCTTATTCGCATCGCTGATGCGGGAGAGCAGCTTCTTGCGAGTGGTTCTCTCCGCAAGTACGACGAGGAAGATAGCCAGCCCGTAGGCAACGATTGAGAATACCCCCTGGAACTGGATCTGCCATTCTCTGGTGCTGAGTTTCCTCAGTTTGTCTTTCTGGATGGGCAGAAGAGACTGCAGTACTGCGATGCGTTCCTCAATGACGGCGCGCTTTGCGAGGAGTTCGCCGTGACTCTCCGTTGTCGCGAATTGGACTTCGGATCCACTTTTAGTCTTCGGATCCAGATACAAGTTCTGCTCTTCTGTCTGCAGAAGGTCCAAATCCACATCCCATTCACTCAGCTGCTGCTCAATGGAGGAGACAATATTCTGCTGCCTCTCTTGGGAGCGGAGGAGGTCTTCTGTCTGATTGATGGGTTCCGCTTCTGCCGTGATGCCCAGGGTCGTACGAATATCTTCTTCGAGGAGTTTCCGGATGTCAGCACGTTCGTCTTCGATACGCCTGTTGATCCACTCGTTCGACTGGTCCTGCAGCCACGCTTCGTACAGGTGTGTGAGGGTGTCGATGTTCACGGCGTTGCCTGCCGTCTGTGCGGCAGCAGGAGCAACGTTCCCAAGGAGGAGCGCGCAGAGCAGGCATCCGAGAATTAAAAATCTTCTGTGCAAAGTCCACACAGTGTACTCCTTTTTTTTGAGCAGAGAATCTCTTCGTTTAAAAATCCGGGGGAATT
>DATDVK010000086.1:0-14557 GCA_035290085.1 Candidatus Peribacteraceae bacterium | reverse complement strand
CCTGTTGCGCTCACGACACTCCGCCACGGAAAGACGGAAGATCTCATTGCCTATGTGCGGAAACTGGCGGCGGAGAAGTCTATTGATCTCGTGGTGTGCGGACTCCCTCTCCTGCTTTCTGGCGAGGAAGGTTCGCAGTGTTCTTTCGTACGCTCGATTGTCTATTTGCTTCAGAAATCCGGCCTCACTGTCACATTGCTCGATGAGCGCTACACCACTGTTACCCAGAGGGGGGTGGATGGAGATGCTGCCGCCGCATGTCAACTTCTTTTGACGTACATCGAGCGAGGGAAAAGATCTGGGGAAAATATTGACAAATAGATAAATATCATTAAAGTAGCATCCTTTGCTCCTTGAACACCCCCGCGTGCCATAAAAAGAGTATATGCCATAACTCTGCATATGCGTCTACTCAAACCTTCCACGCAACTTTCAATTCTGTCAATTTTTTGGTAAAACAAGGGTTGTTCTCTTCCCTAGCACCTATGTCTGATCTCGCCGCACAAACCGCTTTTGCTCAGCAGAAAGCTCAGAGCAAGCAGCTTGTCTTAAATCTTGATGAGTTGCTGAGTAACCTCTTCCTGGTCCTCACGGACAAGGAAGCGACTGTAATTAAGAAGCGTTTTGCCCTCCAGGGGACCCAAAAGCAAACATTGGAGAAAATTGGAAAGCACTTCAATGTGACGAGGGAACGCATCCGTCAGATCGAGAGTATTGCTCTCGGAAAGTTGCGGCGCACCGTGCGGACGACCCACCTCGAAGAAGTGAATGGTCTGGCGAAGAATATTCTGCAGGCTCATGGCGGAGTGATGGCGGAGAACACGCTCATCAGTTCCGTGCTCAAGCGCATTCAGGACAGTAAAGATGTGGATGGTGCAGTGCTGCGCCTCTCCTTCTCCATCGACAGCGAACTGCAGCGGGGTTCCAAGAGCAACACGTTCTGGCCTTTCTGGAGGTTGGACTCTCTGTCCATGGAAGATATTTCCCTCATTGTGAATAACATCGTGAAGATCCTGAAGAAGAGGAAGTCCTGCATGCAGACAGATGAACTTGTCTCTGCGATCCAATCTCTCAACCTCTTTGAAGGTCGTACTCCGAGCCGTGAACTCATTGTCAGTTGTCTCACCATCGATGAGAGACTCAAGGAAATTTCGGAGGGGTGGGGACTTACCGACTGGCGCTTCGTTCGCCCGCGGAGCATCCGTGACAAAGTGGAAATCATTCTCAAGAAGGCGGGGGAACCTCTGCACTTCATGGAGATTGCGAACCGTATCCGCGAGGCGGCATTCGATCATAAGAACGTCACGGTGCAGGCGGTGCACAATGAACTCATCCGCTACCCGCAGTTCGTGCTCGTCGGGCGCGGGCTCTACGCTCTCCGTGAGTGGGGCTACGAACCGGGAACAGTGGCAGACGTCATAGAGAAAATTCTGGAGGAGAAGGGCCCCTTAAGTAAGAAAGAGATCATTGCCGAGGTTGCGAAGCAGCGCACTGTGAAGGTGGGGACCATCTCCCTCAACCTTCAGAAGATGCCGTATTTCAAGCGTGTCGGTCGTGCAGTGTATGCTTTCGACGCATCAAAGAAGTAAGTGCAGAAGATTCCTATGAGATTCTTGCCGGGGCTCCTCCTCGCGGCAGTGTTCCTTGCCTCCTGTGAGGGCGGTGGTTCGGTGAATACTCCGCTTCCGGAAGGGATCCAAACATTCTCCGGAGTGCTGCTTCCCACGGAGCTTTCGCTTGTTCGGCGCGGCACCCATGTGCTCATGCAGGGCGAGAAAGAGCTCTATTTTGTGGAGAGTGCTGTCGTGACGCTCCGGAACTACGAGCGGAAAATGGTGACGCTCCGCGGCATCCTCGAACCGAATGTGGACAGCAAGCTCCTCCCTGTCTTTGTGGTGGACTCCATCGTGGATGTGGAATCGACGACCAGGGACTGGGGGATCAGGCAGTTGGATCTCTCCATTACCACTCCCCTCTCGTGGCAGCAGCGCAATGAGGGTGGGCAGGTGCAGTTCTTTACGGAGAGTATGGAACGTTCCGTTCTCACCATCGAGGAAGGTCTCGCACCGGGCGAGACACCTCTCGGGGAATCGCTCGTGGTCGACGGTTTCCCCGGCGTGCGCATCTTCAATGAGCAGAGCGGAAATCAGGCAGTGTACATCCTGCGTGAGGAGACGATGGTGACGTTCCTCTTCACTCCCCGCGATCATCCGGATCCAGAGAAATTGCGGGAAGAGTGGGTCTCTGTCCTCGCCTCTGTGCAGTTCCTCTCCCGGGCAGAGAGTTCGGAGGCTGCGACGGGAACAGGAACAGTGGGTCCTGCCAAACCATGCGGCGGCTCTGCCGGTGTGCTCTGTCCTGCGAGGTTCTTCTGTGAGATAACAGATATGGAGACGGACAGTGGGACGTGCCAGCCGCTGCACTAGTTTTTTCAGCAGGTGTACACTGGTACACCACCATTTTCTATTTGCTTTGCAAGTGCAATATTTTTGAGTGGAGCAGGAATTTGTCTATAGTGGTGTACGAACATTCACCTTTCCTATTCCCTTTTCCTCTCCTACCATGATCAAAGCATCTCCTACGAAAACACCTATGATCCATGCATCCTCATCCTCCAAAGAAGCTCCCAAGAAACTTGATCCGAAAGATGAAGCGATCAAAGCCGCACTTGCCCAAATAGAGAAGCAGTACGGTGAAGGCGCTATCATGAAAATGGATGAGCACGCCCTTCGTGACATTCCGAAGTTCTCTTCCGGTTCTCCCTCGCTTGATCTCGCACTCGGGGGTGGCATTCCTGAAGGGAGGATCATTGAAATTTTCGGTCCGGAGTCCTCCGGGAAAACCACGCTCTCCCTGCATGCCATAGCGGAAGTACAGAAGAAGGGCGGCCGTGCAGCGTTCATCGATGCGGAGCACGCTTTAGATGTGCAGTATGCCAAGCGCATCGGTGTGGATATCGATAATCTCCTCGTGTCCCAGCCGGATAACGGTGAGCAGGCTCTCGAGATTGCTGAGACGCTCGTTCGTTCCGGTGCCATTGGTGTCGTGGTGATCGACTCCGTCGCCGCACTTACGCCGCAGGCGGAAATAGACGGTATGATGGGCGACAGTCACATGGGTCTTCAGGCACGGCTCATGAGCCAAGCGCTGCGTAAGCTCACTGCTATTGTGAGCAAGACAGGTTGCACGGTGATTTTTATCAACCAGATTCGTATGAAGATCGGCGTGATGTTCGGCAATCCGGAGACCACGGCGGGCGGCCAGGCGCTGAAGTTCTATTCGTCGCTCCGTCTGGATGTTCGGCGTATCGATAAAATTCTGGAGAAGACTTCTTCCGGAGAAGGCGTGACTCAGGAAGTTGTCGGGAACCGTACGAGGGTCAAAGTCGTGAAGAACAAAGTTGCGCCGCCGTTCCGCCAGGCAGAATTCGATATCATCTACAACCGTGGCATCAGCCGCGAGGGCGATATCCTCGACTTGGGAGTGCGGCACTCTGTCCTCCAGAAGTCGGGTACGTATTTCCGCTTCGGCGAGGAAACGCTGGGGCAGGGGCGGGAGCAGGCCCGGGATTTCCTCGTGGGGAATCCCAAGCTCGCACATGCCATAGAGAAGGAAATCCGGAAGGTTGCTGAGCGTGTGTAGCGTACGGGAGGGTTCTCCTCAGGGCGGCGTGGTGCATGGCTGATTTTTCCACATCGCTTCCACAATCCACCCGCGCGTGAGAACGCACTTGTGCCCTTGAGCAAAGACGGAAGCATTGCATCGGAGGGTCCAGAGAGGCAGAATGTGTTTCCTCACTTCCATTGCACTATGCCAGTGAAAGCCACTCCCCCGACATCCATCAATACTCAGCCGCATTCAACGGATGCTGAGCGTACAGTCCTTGGTGCACTTCTCATGGATCCCGAGGCGATCATTAAAGTCAGTGATTTCCTCAAACCAGAGGATTTCTACGATCCCATGTACCGCATCATCTTTCAGGCAATGTACGATTTGCACATGGAACACGAAGTCATTGATTTCGTGACAGTCAGCAACAAACTTTCGAATGACAAGAAGATTCAGGAAATAGGTGGGAGTTCATTCCTTGCGGGACTGGCAGCAGACGTTCCTACATCTTCCCACATTTACCAGTACGGCCAAATTGTGAAGACCAAGGCTGTGCACAGGCGCATTATTTCCGCTGGGGAGAAGATCAAAGGCCTGGGTTTTGAAGAAGAACGCTCAGTCCCGGAGTTGCTCGACGAAGTCGAAAAAACCATCTTCCAAATTACGAACATGTTCCTGAAGGACAAGTTCGTCCATATCCGCACCATTCTTGACCAGCGCTATGAGAAATTCGCTGAAATGCATGAATCGAAGGATGAGGAAGCCATGAAGGGTGTTCCTTCGGGGTATCAGGCACTCGACAACAAGCTCTCGGGGTTCCAGCCGAGCGATCTCATCATCATCGCCGCCCGCCCGAGCATGGGGAAGACGAGCCTTGCGCTCAATATTGCACAGAATGCCGCAATCAAGCACCACAAGAGCATTGGCATTTTCTCGCTGGAAATGAGCAAGGAGCAGCTGGTGGACCGTCTGTTTGCTTCCATGCTCGGGGTCGACTCCTGGAAACTCCAGCGCGGCAAGCTGGAGGACAGTGATTTCCAGAATATGGGCCCCATTATGGATGAGCTGAGCAAATCGAATATTTTCATCGATGATTCTGTTGCCTCCTCTCTTCCCGAATTGCGCGCAAAGGCCCGCAGGTTGCAGATGGAGCATGGTTTGGATCTCCTCGTCATCGACTACCTCCAGCTCATGAGCACGGGGAATATGAGCTATGCAGGGAACCGCGTGCAGGAAATCTCGGAGATTTCCCGTTCCTTAAAGCAGCTCGGCAGGGAGCTCCATGTGCCCATCCTCGCTCTCTCGCAGCTCTCGCGCGCTGTGGAGAACCGTCCGGGCAACATCCCGCAGCTTTCCGACCTCCGCGAATCCGGGTCCATTGAGCAGGATGCCGATGTTGTGCTCATGATGTACAGAGAAGATTACTACGAGGAAGACAGCGATAGGCCGGGGCTCACCGATGTCTACATACGCAAGCACAGAAACGGGCCAACGGGACGCATAGAACTCATGTTTAAGAAGGAACAGATGCGGTTTTATGATGTCGATAAGGTACACAAACCTACGGGTGCATAGGGATTGCATCTCCTTCCTGCTGATGCCAAGTTGCTATTGTAAAGTAACTGTTCCAGAGAAACAGTTATCTTTTCCTCCTGCCTGCCCGTCCGAAGCCAGCAGGCAGGCAGCGTTTCCTCAAGCCAAGAATCGCTGCTACCACTCTGCTATCTATTGATAACGTTGTAAACGCGAAGGGGTATCCTGTAGTCTACTTCCATGTTTTTCGACATCCCTCCCCGTCCCGAAATATCCGTTCTCGCCATGCTTGGCTATGCCTTTTTTGCGTTCGTCATCGGTCTTTCTGCAACGCCGTGGTTTGTCTCCTTCCTCCGGCGCAATCGTCTGGGGAAACAACTCAGGGTTGAGACGGTTGATGGGCGGGATGCGACGATTTTTCGCAAGTACCACAAGGATAAGTTCGGCACACCAACGATGGGCGGCATACTCGTCTGGTCTTCCATTCTTCTCACCGTATTCTTCTCCCGCACACTTGCTCTCTTGGGGCTTGTGGATCACTCCCTCCTCCAGCGCGGCGAAGTGTACCTTCCGCTCTTCATGCTCCTCTCCATGGGATTGCTCGGGGCGGTGGATGATTACTGGAACATTTGCGGTCTTGGGAAGAGAAAGGGGCTGGATGTTCTGCCGAAGATCCTTTTTCTTCTGCTTATCAGCCTTATTGGTGCGTGGTGGTTCAGTGTGAAACTCGGCTATGATCAAATTCATGTGCCCTTCTATGGCGATGTCCGCGTGGGATGGTGGTACGTGCCTATCTTCATGTTCGTCCTAGTTGGTACGGCGAATGCGGTGAATGTGACTGATGGTCTCGATGGGCTTGCAGGTGGTCTTCTTGTGATTGCTTTTCTCTCTTTCGGAATTCTTGCCTACCTCAATGGCAATATTATTCTCGCAGGTTTCTGTACGGTGACTGTGGGGGCGGTGGCGGCATTCCTGTGGCACAACGTTCCTCCTGCACTCTTCTTTATGGGGGATACCGGTTCTCTCGCTCTCGGAGGCATGTTGGGAGTCATAGCACTCATGACCGACAGCATTCTTGTTCTCCCGCTCGTGGGATTTGTGTTTGTGATTGAAATGCTCTCTGTCATCATTCAGCTCACGAGCAAGAAGCTTCGCGGTGGGAAAAAGGTGTTCAGAGCAGCACCCATCCATCATCATTTCGAGGCGCTCGAATGGGGCGAGAGCAAAGTCACCATGCGTCTGTGGATTATTGGTGCTTTCTTTGCGCTCCTGGGCATACTCATTGGTGTTTTTGGCTGATGCAAGCTAAAAAGTAGCTTTCTGTATTTTGGTGTAATGAAGTGCTTCTCTTGCACTTGCAAGTTGGAAAACGATGCGTATTATGAGTGCACAATGATCAAAGTCGCAATAAATGGATACGGTCGGATAGGACGCAACGTTCACCGGCAGTTTGTTCAGAGGTTCCCAAAAGACGTGGAAGTGGTTGCTATCAACGCGTCTTCCGCCGCAGACATGCGTGCGTATCTCCTGAAGTACGACTCGCTCCATGGGAAGTTCCCGGGAGAAATTACAGTAGTGGATGAGAACAACATCGTCGTGAATGGCAAAAAGGTTCGGATCGTGAAGGAGCGCGATCCCGCCAAGTGTCCCTGGAAAGAGCTGGGAGTGGGCATTGTTGTGGAATCCACCGGCCACTTCACGAAAACGGAGACGGCAAGAGGCCATTTGGATGCTGGAGCGAAGCGTGTTGTTGTCACTGCGCCAATGAAAGACGAGACTCCCACATTTGTGATCGGAGTGAATGACAAGGACCTCACCGGGGATATGAAAATAGTATCGAACGCCTCCTGTACAACAAACAGCATTGCCCCCGTGATTAAAGTGATCCACGAGAAATACGGCGTGGAGCATCTGCTGGTATGTTCTGTCCATGCATTCACTGCTTCTCAGAATCTGTTGGATAACAAAGCGCAGGAAGACAACGATTTCCGTCGTGCGCGTGCTGCCACTCTCTCCATGATTCCGACGAAGACAGGTGCCGTGAAGGCCTGTGCGGTCATATTCCCCGAGCTCAAGGGGAAGATCGACGGGATGGCTTTTCGCGTGCCTGTCCCGACAGTCAGTTGCTCCTATATGGCATTTACGCTCAAGAAAAGTGCCGAGGTGGAAGACGTCCTCAGGAACCTCCGGGATGCCGCAAGCAAACCTCCGCTCAAAGACATTCTCTCCGTCTCGAGTGATCAGCTCGTTTCCATCGATTTTCAGACAGATCCGCATTCTTCCATTGTGGATGCAGCGTTCACCAAAGTCGTTGATGGCAATTCCCTCCAGCTGCTTGCCTGGTATGACAATGAGTGGGGATATGCGATGCGCGTGACGGAAATGGTCATGAAAGTTGGTTCGTTCCTCTAAACCTCTTCACCTATGGCTATGCCACGTTTCTCAGCACCAGAGAGAGAATCCCTGAATTTTCATCTGTTTCAGAAAGCGAAGGTTCCCCATGATCTTCGCCACCTCATTGTCGATATTTCCCGTGCGACGAAGTACATCAGCTATGCCATCCAGACCACAGATACCGGCCTCAGTGGCGACAAGAACAAGTATGGGGAGGAGCAGCTCAAGCTCGATGTATTGAGCGACGATATTCTCAAGCGGTTCCTCAGCGAGACAAATCTTGTCCGTAGCTATATTTCTGAAGAACAGAAAGACATCGTGGAGCTCTCGTCCGACGCCCCCTACAGCGTCGTGTTCGATCCTCTGGACGGCTCTTCGCTCGTGGACACGAACTTCGCCATTGGCACCATTGTCGGCATCTACGAAGGGGATGTTCTGGGGAAGAAACCCCGTGACCAGGTTGCTGCGCTCTACGTTCTCTACGGCCCCCGTACGATCCTTGTCTACTCCACGGGGAACGGTGTGCACGAGTTTCTCCTCAACGATGTGGGTGAGTACGTCGTGCTCCGGGAATTTCTAGGTGTGGGGGATGATGCGAAGAATTACAGTCCGGGGAATCTCCGGGCGATCAATGAGAATGAGTCCTATAGGAAAGCGATGATGCAGTGGCTGAAGGAAGAGAAAACTCTCCGGTATTCCGGTTGCATGGTCGCAGATATTCATCACATCATCAGCAAGGGGCAGGGCATTTTTACCAATGTCGGCGGAAGCAAGTACCCGGAGGGGAAGCTCCGTCTCGTCTTTGAGTGCGGACCGTTCTCGTATCTCATGGAGCAGGCAGGCGGTGCCTCTTCCGATGGGAAAAATCCCATTCTCGACAGGAAGATCGAGAAGGTGGATGCGCGCACTCCTATCATCATAGGATCGAAGAATGACGTGAGAAGGATTGAGACTCTGCTGCGTCAGTAGGAAGCAATCATTTTCCTAATCCCAGTAGGTCTCCCTGAGTGCAAGACCCATCGCTTCTTCAAGCGGTTTGTAGTTCTCTATTTCTTTCTCTTTCCCTTCAACGCGAAAGAGCTTCTTCATGGTGCGGTACGTTCCCCACGGGTAGTACTGTTTCTTCTTCCGCCGTTTCCTCTCTTTGGTTGTTTCTTCCTCTTCGTCATCGTCGGCCAGTTCCTTCTCCATTTTCTTCGGATTCCCGTTAGGCTGCCACTCCACCTTCCCGAGCACTGCACGCTTCGAAGGATTTACATACACGAAGTCATCATCAATGTACTGCTGGTCACTCATAGGCGGGGATGCGTACGATGCTCTTCCGGTTGCGGTGCTTCCGGAGGGGGAGGTGGTTCTGTTGGGATAGCTATTTGCACAGAAGATTGTGGAGGGAGAGGCCGCGAAGGAATGAGGAGCGCTTCTTCGGGGTGCTGGAACAAGTCCTGCACTTCCCTCCTCTTCTGGTCTTGGTAGCGAAGGAATGAGTACAGGAGGGCGACGAGGCTTCCTATGAGCGAGACATAGATGCCAAACCGCAGTTCCATGCGGGCGAATTCCAAGGTTGTTTTTGTGAGGACGGAGAGTGAAGCAAGAATGAGGATGGTTGCCTGTGAAGTCGCGAGCAGCCGTGCGGCATTCCGGTTGTGCCTGCGAACGAGTGCAGGCCCTCCTGTGAGCGGAATAATGGTGATGAGAAGAACGAAGAGTTCAAGGAAGAATACTGCGATGCCGAGGAAACTGGTGTAGAACCGAAATCCCGGGTATGCCACCGTTTCTCCTCCCAGCCATTCCCCTCCGACCCATGGGAAGAACACGCCGACAAGTGCCACAGCTGCACCGGCATTGAGTATCTGCTCTTCGAGCTCCAGGGAAGCAACTTTGCGCAGGAACGTCTTAGGCATGTATTCAGCATAGCATTCAGTTGCCGATGCAGCCAGATATCGTATGACGTTCGCTCGTGCTCTCGTTCGCTCGTCACTCGCTTGTTACCCGTTCGACAAAGCGCGGCTGCTCTGCGGCTGCGTCATCAGAAAGTCATTCCTTCAGGGGCGGGCTCAGGGTGAAGCGCGGGGGCTCTGCCCCCGCGTGCTTCACGATTGGTCTCTCGCCACTTGTCTCTTGTCCCTTGTTCCTTTGGGAGTCGAGCAGTAACCGAGACAACTGACAATCGGTAACGAGCAACGGATTCCCCTGTTTGTGAGGAAGCGGCGACGTGTCTAGACTGGTGCCATGAAGTTCGCCATAGACGTCCGGGAGGCCTGCAGAGAGAAACGCACGGGGAAAGGTCAGTGGGTGTACGGGTTTGTTTCTGAACTTCTGAGGCGTGGTCATGAGGTTCTCCTCTTCACCGATTCCGCTCTTCCGTCAGAATGGGAGGAACATTCCCCTCGTCAGAGTGTTCTGCCTTCCGGTTTGCGATGGCATAGGCGGGTGGCTGCCTCCCTGAAGAAGGGATCGGAGTATGACCTGTACATCAGTCCCACGAGTTACATTGTCCCCTTCCTCACCGGCTCGTCCGTCCCCTTTGTACCGGTTGTGCATGATCTCATCGCTTTCAGACATGAGCCACATGAATGCAAAGCAACGATGATCGAAAGATGGACACTCAAGCGCACCCTGAAGTTTGCAAAACATATCTGTGCCGTGAGTGAGTCCACCAAATCCGATCTCCTGGAGCGCTTTCGCTTTCTTGATCCTCAGGACATTACGGTGATCTTCGCAGGCCCCATGGTGGCGGAGCCTTTGTTCAATCAGCCTGATCACCGCACTATTCTCTGCGCTGCCACCCTCTGCCCGCGCAAGAATCAGTTCCGTCTCATTCAGGCATATTCCCGTCTTCCTCAAAATTTGCGCGAACAGTACAGGCTTCTGCTGGTGGGAAGCCGCGGCTGGAAAAATAGAAAAATTCTCTATGCAGCGGAGAGGACACCCGGTGTGGAGTGGGGGGGATTTGTTTCTCCGGAGGAGTACAACGCTCTTCTTTCCACGTGTGACATTCTCGCCCTTCCGTCCCTCTACGAGGGATTTGGCATGCAGGTGCTCGATGCGCTGCAGCGAGGCATTCCTGTTCTCACTTCGAGCAGGGGCAGCCTTCCCGAGGTGACGGGAGAATGTGCCGTTCTCGTAGATCCGGAGAGCACAGATGCCATTACAGAAGGGCTGCAGCGATTGCTCAAAAGCAGGGATCTCCAGGCGAATTTGCG
Source organism: Candidatus Peribacteraceae bacterium (assembly GCA_035290085.1). GTDB lineage: Bacteria > Patescibacteriota > Gracilibacteria > Peribacterales > Peribacteraceae > GWB1-54-5. Next base: position 3,818 of record DATDVK010000086.1, on the reverse strand, counting down.
GCTCTCCGGCCCCTCCCAGGCTGCGCATTTTTCCTGGAAACGCACTGTCGATTACTTCCTTGCGGCGGTAAAGAAGCTACAATGACTGCATGAAGTACAAGCGGGTTGGTGTAACTGTGAAATCAGGACTCAGCTACAAGCATGAAGCTGTGGAGAGAGTGATAAAAATCCTCAAGAATATGGGCATTGAAGTGCTTGTTGATGCAAAGAGAATAGAGGAAGTGAAGAGTGCGAGTCATTTGAAGCCGTACAAGAAAGCGGAGGATCTTGACCTTCTCATTGTGATCGGCGGAGATGGCACCATCCTCCGTGCTGTACGGGAGTTAGAGACGTTCTCTACCCCCATCCTCAGTATCAACCGTGGGACAGTGGGTTTCCTTGCAGAAACAGAACTGGAGGAGGCTGAACGTTTGCTGCCCGCTCTCATGAATGGAGAAGGAACTATCGAACAACGCGATGTCCTTGTGGTCCGGGCTCTGAGAGACGGCAAGGAACTGTATAACGGGTTTGCATTGAATGAGGCTGTCATTGCGCAGGGCACCATAGCGCGCCTCGTAGATCTGCGGACCTATGTGAACGAGGAGCTCCTCACCTCCTTCCATGCCGATGGTCTCATCATCTCCACTCCTACGGGTTCCACAGCATACTCACTCGCCGCAGGAGGCCCCATCGTGCATCCGTTCCTCTCCGCTACGATCCTCACACCCATCAATCCCCATAGTTTCAGCCAGAAGCCTGTGGTGTTCCCGAGCAATCAGGAAGTGAAGGTGGAAGTGCTTACGAAAGCGAACAAGTTTCAGGATACGGAGGTCGTGCTCACGCTCGACGGGCAGATCTACATTTCTTTGAAGGACGGAGACATCGTTATTGCCTGCGCGTGCGGCGAAACGGTGCAGTTCCTGAGGCGCAAGCAGGATACCTTCTTCGGGAGGCTCCGTGAGAAGCTGAAATGGGGAGAGAGAATGGTGGGTTAAACAGCGCACGTTCTTCCGATACTGCTCATTCGTTAACTTCTGATAATCATCTGTTCCCTGGCCTGCCCGGTACCAATGAGTGCTGCGGGGATGCCTGTTTGTTTCTCTATGAATTCGATGAATCTCTGCGCGTTCTTGGGCAGTGCGCTGAACTTCGTCAGTCCCACGGTGGACTCCTGCCAGCCCGGGAGCACTTCGTACTCCGCTTCTGCGGAAGAACGCTTCCCTGTCCCTACGCAAATCTGCTCTTCGCTGTCGAGCACATCGAGTTTGGTGATGTTCCAGTGCGTGTAGCCGTTGATGCGGGCTGCGCGGATGAGATCCGGCAGGTGGAGCCAGCCGCAGCGCCGGGGGCGGCCGGTGGTTGCGCCGTACTCCCCTCCTCTCTTTCGTATGCGCTCAGCAAGCTCCCCCTGCATCTCCGTGAGGAACGGCCCGGAACCTACGCGGGTGCAGTAGGCTTTGGCAACGCCGATGCAGGAAGTGAGCATGTTCGGCGCAATACCAAGCCCCTGCAGCGCTCCTGCGGCCGTGGTGGAACTGCTTGTGACGAACGGGTACGTTCCGTGGTCGATGTCGAGCAGCGTTGCCTGTGCGCCTTCCACGAGGAGCGTTTTCTTCTCCTCCAGTGATTCATGGAGGAGGTCGATGGTATCCACAATGCGGTCCTGCAGGAGAGATGCGGCTCTGCGAAGGTTATCTATTTCCAGCTTCACATCGACGTCTATACCGTACATGTTCTTTACCAGTTCCTTCCTCAGGGTGAGTTCACCGGTGAGGTCGGATCCGAGTTGTTCCATGCGGATACCGATGCGTGCTGCTTTATCCATATAGGCGGGACCGATGCCGCGTTTGGTGGTGCCGATCCCCTGTCCCCTCTTCTCTTCGCGCATCCGCTCCATTGCGCCGTCGATCTCCTTATGGAAATCGAAGAGAATGTGTGCTTCGGGTGAAATGTAGAGGCGGTTCAGCACCTCGATACCGTGGTCTTTCAGTGTCTGTATTTCCTCGAGCAGGGTCGGAAGGTGGAGCACAAGCCCCGCCCCTATCACCACCGTCTTCTCCTCGTGCATGCAGCCGGAAGGCAGCAGGTGGAAAATGTGCTTCTTCCCGTCGATGACGATGGTGTGTCCTGCGTTTGCTCCGCCGCACGCGCGGGCGATCACATCGTAGTGTTCAGAGAGGATGTCTGTGGCTTTCCCCTTTCCTTCGTCGCCCCATTGTGCCCCGATGATAGCGCTGACGGGGCCAAGGGACTTCAGGAGTTTCTTCACGCACCCCAAGGTAGCACGGAAATCAGGAGCCCTCTAGAGAATCTTCTGCAGTTTCTCTGCCTGGAACCTCCGGCATTCGAGTGCAAACCCCGTACAGTATGGATGCTCCATTGCCTGCTCTATGAGCGGCTGGAGGACTCCCATACCCTCCGGTCCTGCAAAGAGTGAGAGGTGCGGTTCATACTCCATCACGTCCGGCATGGGTATCTCAGCATCCGGAACGTACGGCGGATTGGAGACAAGGATAAATGGTGAGTGGAGATCAAGTACGGGTTTGAGGAGGTTCCCTTTGCGGAAGGTGATACGGTCGGGGACTCTGAGGAGCCCTGCGTTGTTCTGTGCGACAGAGAGGACTGCGTTGCTTACGTCCGTGGCAATGACCGGATAACGGGTTTCCAACGCGAGTGTAATGGCGATGCATCCGCTTCCCGTCCCGATGTCTACGAAAACTTCAGGTGTCTTCTCCCGAAACCGATGCGTGAACACCACGATGTCTGCATTCACATCGGTGATTCCGCTTTCTCCCCCAGGAAGTTGGCTGAGGGTGATGCGTACGAGCTCTTCTGTTTCCGGCCGCGGGATGAGCACGTCGGGCGTCACGCGGAACTCCCGGCCGAAGAATTCCTTCCTGCCGATGATGTACGCAATGGGTTCATGGTTTTTTCTCCGTGAAACCCATTCATGGAATGTGTGCTCCTCTGCTGTGCTCAGAGCATGCTCGCCATGTGCGAGAATCCAGGCTCTATTCTTCTTGAGGAGGGATGCAAGCAGCACCTCTCTCTCGAGGGCAGGGAGTGTTGCCTCCTGCAGTGCATCGGCTATGTGCATCAGGGTATGATGGTAACCGCCTATGGCTAAGATAGGAATCGATTGCCGTTTTTCTTTGGGGCATTCCGGCATCGGCCGCTACACGCGCGAGCTCGTTCCCGCTCTTCTTTCGAAGGCAACTGATTCCCATTTCACCCTCTTCGTCCGTTCCCGCGACGAAGAGTGGCTGAAGGACATCGCGGGGATGTGCACGATCGTGGAGGCCGCTATTCCCCACTATTCGATAGCCGAGCAGCTCCGGATGCCCTCGTTCTTCCGTAAGAGCGGCATAGAGCTTCTCTTTTCTCCACATTTCAACGTGCCTCTCCGGTGCCCGGTGCCGTTCGTTGTGACCATTCATGATCTCATTCTGCACCGGTATCCCAATCAGGCGTCGTTCCTCCGGCGCAGGGCCTATCACCTTCTCATGAAGCGGTCCGTGCGCAGGGCAGAGCGGATTATTGCCGTAAGTGCATTTACGGCGCAGGAGATTTCCCGTTTCTACGGGGAGGGCATTGCAGACAAGATGACGGTCATCCATGAAGGGGTTTCTTCACAGTTCTCTCCCCGTTCCGAAGCAGAACAGCAGGAAGTGCGACGCAGGTACGGCCTCAAGCGCGAGTTCTTCCTCTACGTCGGCAATGCCAAAGAGCACAAGAATGTGCAGCTTCTTCTCGATGCCTACGCAGAGGCGCATCCTCAGGCAGATCTCGTGCTTGTCTCGGAGGGGAAGGAAACGAAGAATCTTTCGTTCTCAGACGGT
>DATDVK010000085.1:0-30243 GCA_035290085.1 Candidatus Peribacteraceae bacterium | reverse complement strand
TCCGAGTGGGTAACGACACAACCAGTGAGTGTCGAAACAATGTACGATTACAACAGAGGAGGCGCTCCCAGCGGTTATACCCTTCGTCAGAATGTGATAGTGGAGGGAACAGACGTGAATCTTGTCCGTTCCACTGCAGAGGCAGCAGGCGAGCTCATAGCGAAAGGAGCAGTGGTCTCGACACTGTCACTCGAGTACTTCTACAGTGGACTCCAGCAGCTGAAGGCGGAGATCCTCGCAGACGCCATGGCAGATGCCCGCACGCGCGCAACCCAAATGGTCGAGAGTGCGGGGGGCAAGCTGGGCGACCTCCGGTCCGCTAGCATGGGAGTACTCCAAATCACAGCAAAGAATTCCGTGGATATCTCCGACTACGGCATGTACGACACCTCCGTTATCGAGAAGAAAGTGACAGCAGTGGTCCGCACATCATTCGGACTCAACTAAGAACTCTTGCTCCATTTGCACTCACAACTCCTCCGCCTGCAACATGCGGGGAACGGAACGAAGGAGCCTCGGTACATTACCTCAGGCCCTTATAATTGCGCAGTGTACCGATCCAGCTTGGCCATTCCTTCGAGATCTCCCGGACCTGCACCTGCTGGTCCCGCGTGAGATTCTCATACTTCCGGCCGAAGAGCAGGAGAGAGAGATCATCCAGTCTCCCTACCCAGCTCGGCCAGCCTGGCACCGTCTTCAGCATTGAGGATTGAGGAGGACGCGCAAATTCGGGACGCTGACCCTCGGAATAGAAATCATCAATGAAAAAGGCGCTGCTGATGGAAGGAACCGCAAGAAGGGCTGCAAGGAGAAGTGTTCGTTTCATAGGAGAAGCATACTCCTTCAAACTCCCACGAATAGCAAGAGTGAAAACAGCAGAGAAAAGCCATCAAACCTATTTTTTCTTCCGGCCTGGGGGATTGGTGTGTGGAATACCTGCTATTAGTTTGCTCACCTTACCTTTTGCTTTCTTCGCAACAGCCTGCAACGTCTCCTTCGCGCGCACCTTGAATCCAGAATCCTGTAAATCTGCGACAGTAATGTAGCCGTCTTCTCCTGCCAGCGTCTTCAATACCCCTTCCCCCTCGGCGAATATGGCCGGCTTCCCATCCTCAGTAAGACCCAACCGGAACTTCCCGAGATGTTCCCGTATCTGAGGATCAAGCTGTTCACTGAGATTCCGGACAGCTGTTTCCAGCTGATCGCGCTCCTGCTCTGTGAGCTCTCTCTTTTTTTCGCCATTCCTCTCGGCCCCAAGGAGTTTCTTTTTGCGCTCAAGGCGTGGAATGACGTTCTTCTTGAGTTCATCAAGTAGATCTTTCTTCTCCCCGATGCTCCGCGTCAGCTGCTCTTTCTGTTTCCGCACCTCCTGCAATTGCGTCTTCAGCTCATCGACATTCGCACCCACCGCGGGCTTGTCTATCTGGCGCTGGAGACCCTGTTCTTTCTGCCCGAGCTCAGCGAGCTTTTTCTCCTCGGCGGGAATAGTTTCTCCGAGCTTCTTTGCCTCCTCCTGCGCCCCCTTGAGTTTACCTTCTGTCTGCTCCCGCAGTTTGTCCCGGGTTATTCCTGGTTTCTTGAGTTCCGCATCAATTTCCTTTTGTACATCTGCATCAGCCCTTGCTTCTTCTGCACTTTTCCCATCCTTCCTCTCCCCCTGATCAAAATTTTCGAGCATATCAGCAACTTTCTGGATGAGAGCCCCAAGGATCGCTAAGAACGCCTCCAGTGCTCCATTTATCTCGGGAGCCGTATTCAACCTGTCTGCAGCTCTGCCAGCCGCATCCTGCGGTCTCTCTGTGCCTCCAACAAGCGCATTCCTGGGAGGTTCGGCGGCGTTGGCGCCGTCCCAGTCCACCCCGAAGGAGTAGCTCTCCGGAATACCCATGTGGAAACGGAGTTGCGCGTTGTTCGCCGCAAGCTCCTGGTTGAACTTAGCAATTTGCTCCCGCTTGAACTGCTGTACGGGAAGAGGGCGGTTGCCGTTCTGCCGGAGAACCCTCGCCATTTCCTGGTTATACCTCTGCTCTATGCCACGCAGTACCCGAACCTGATCCGGCGTCGGTTCTTTGTAGGGTGCTTTTTCTGTGTGAATGCCGATACAGGGAGAGCCCGGCACTCCTGGATTAAGTCTGAACTTCGTGTTTGCAGCGACTTCACTCCCATGCTGGTCGATCCAGTTCTTCTTGAACTCCACTTGATTAAAGCCCCCCTGCTTCGATGCACGCTGGTACTCCTGACGATATTTTGTCTCCATTTGGAGAAGGTACCGCTGCTCCTCCGGACTCATTTCCAATCCCTCCCCAATCATGCGTTCCTGTTCCTGCCCCTGCGCCACCCCGGTTTCTGTCCTCTGTTGCCCCCCCGGCCGTACCGCGTTGAGTGAACGTGCCACAGGATCCTCCGGATTATTCCGATCGACCGATATGGGAACATCGCCCCTCCGGAGACTCGCCACAGTATCCTGGGCTTCCTGTCCCGCCTTCTTTTTGCGCCCACCAGCTTGCTGCTGGGCTTCTCTATCATTCCCAATACGAGGAGTGACCTGCTCTGCCGCTTCCACCCGCACGTCGATGGGTCTGGGAGTGTTGTTCCCCGCTTCCAGCGTACCGAAGCAGAGCCGCTGCTCTGAGAAATATTGTGAACGGTGCTGATGAAATCTGTGCATGATTATTTGGGGGAAGGTTTGGTCGTTTCAAATTGCGCTTCAAGATCTTGCAAGGCAGATACTTCTTCTCCGTTTTCTTTTTCTTCCGCAGCACGGTACGCCTCGCTGCGTTTCTGTTTCACGGCGTTGCGGAGCCCCGTAATCCACTTTTCGTAGGCTTTGTCATATGCGGCAAAGGCTCTCCTATACCGTTCCATCCGCGTTTTTCTTTCCTCGTCAGATTCCCCTTTGTACTTCTCCGCCAGCGTAGGGAGATTCACGCTCAGAAGCTCCGGCTCAATGAGTGCCATGAACGAGTCGTAGATTTCCGAACCAGAAGGAATGAGTGCTTCCAGTTCAGGATCGAGCGCTTGTGCGGAACCGCCGGCTGCAGTGTCGTCTGTAGGCATAGGAGTGGATGTGTGTATCAGGGAATTATAGCAGAATTTTAGATTTTTTTCAGCTCCTCACAGGACTTTCATCTCCTTGAGCCAGTTGTATCCCTCCTTTGTGGAAGCGTCATACACTGTCGACCCCACGGAAACAAAATCGCCCACATGTTTCACCATGGCATCAAAGAGCCCCGGCCCCATCGCCACAACAGCCTTATCTCTGTCTACCACCCCATGTTTGGTAAAAAGCTCCGAGAAGTTCACAACTTGGAGCGCTTTCTCCCACTGATCCTGGCTCCACTTTTTTGCAGCTTCTCTGTCTTTTTCATCCCACTGCACACCCTCCCGGAAATTCCTTGAGGCAATTGTTTTCGCTTCCTCATACAGCTTTGCAGCCTGGTCCCTGTCAATAAATCCCATTTCCACACCAGCATGAATAGGAACTTCTCCACCCCAGAGTCCTGTTTCCGCAAATTCCTTTCCTCTGGCAGTTCGTATATCAAGGACCTGATTATCAAGATGGATGAGAAAGGAAGAACGATCCACCATCCTACTGAAAAGCTTCGTGCTCATGATCCCCACAAACCTGTCTTTCTGTACTATCCCACCCTCCACAAATCTCTCCGCAAACTGAATACCGGTAATCGCAGCATTCCACTCATCCGTAGACCATTTCATGGCATCTCTTTCACTGAGGGAATCCCATTTCGCCCCCTCCCGGAAGCAGGATTGTGAAATTTTTTGCGCTTCCTCAATCCTCTTCTGGACATCCGTTTCCGTGAGAACCCCTGCATACACCAGACTCCTGAGAGAAATTTTCCCATGTTCCGCTGCATCCTGGAGATGCCTTTCCCCTGCTTCAGTAGAAGCAGTGATCACGCGGGAACCCACGTCCACCAAGGTATGTACTTTCCCGAGCATGATATTGAAATCTTGGGCCCCCATCAGGGTCTTCAGCCCCTGCACATCCACAAATCCATCTTCAATAAAAGCATCGAACTGAGGAGTGTCGACAAATGCATCCCACTGTTCGGGTATCCAGGAGGCCACCGATTTTCGTTCTTCCTCTGTCCATTTCACCCCCTTCTTGAGGTGCTTTTCTGCAAATGTAACCGCCTCCTGATGCATATGCACAGCTTCTCCCCGTGTGAAGACATCCGCCTCAATGAGGCGCGCCAGACTAATTTTGCCGTCCACAAGCGCCCTTTCAAGAAGATGTATCCCTTCGTCTGTATCCGCATCTATCACATGTTCCTCCACGCTGACGAGGTTGAGGGAACGATTGATCATCCGCTTGAGCAGCTCCGGCGGCATGTCCTTCTTCAGTTTGGGGAGCTGCACAATACCTCCATGCACAAAATGCCTGGCAAAGTCGCTGTAACGCATGCTTTCCCGCCATTGGTCCGGTGCCCAGAGCATGGCATCTTTATAGGCTTCATCGTCCCACATCGCCCCTGGCTGAAGGCATTCGCTCGCAATGGATATGGCATCCTGGATGAGATCATCGGCCTTATCCCCGGGAATAATTCCTGCCGCTACAAGCGTGGAGAGAGGGAGCTCCCCTCTCTTTAAAACGCTTTCCAGAAGATTCTGCCCCTCGCGCGTATCCGCGTGGTACACCTTGTCTCTGTACACCACAAGATGCGAGCAATTCTCCATGAGCATGAGATACCCCTGCATCCCTATGGTTTGCACAAGTTTTGCCGTGTCTACAATCCCCTTCTCGGTGTAGTACTGGATGAATTCCTTGTTCGCAACATATGCATTCCACTGGTCTTTCGTCCATCCTGTTCCCTCCCCACCTGCAGACACATTGCTTGCCTGGTGCTGATCAGAGTCGGACATATCGTAGAATTATACACCAAAACAGTGTTTGAGTGAATATTCCAACTCCTCTTGTCCTTTACTTCTTCTTTTTTGATTTGCCCCGTGGTTCAAGGGATGCAATCTCGTGCTGGAGATTCCCTATGAAGTCCACATCATTTTTGCCTTTTCCACTTACAAGATAATCTTCCCGGAGGCGCAGCATGGAACCGCTGATTCGCCACTTGGGGTTCACACTAAGCATCTGCATGATCTCGTTTGCAGTCACCCGCGGACTCAACGTGAGGACTACATCTCGATCTCCTCTGCTGTCTTCCATTTTCACGCGCACAACGCCACTGTGGCGGCAGGCAAGCTTGAGACGCAGCAGAGCGAAGAGATTGAGAACCTGTTTGGGGGGGTCGCCGTACTCCTCACGGAGATCTTCCTCAAATTCAGCAAGTATCGCCGTATCTTCACTCCCGGCAAGCTTCTGGTACACGGAGATTTTTTCTTGCTCATCAGGAATGTAGTACGACGGGAGAAGCGCTTCTACGGGCAGCTGGATTTCCACATTTGTTTCTGTCTCAAGCTCACCGCGTTGACCCGTCTTCAGTTCTTCCACGGCATTCTTGAGCATGCGCAGGTAATGGCTCACTCCCACTGTCTGCATCGACCCCGACTGGTGAGCGCCAAGAATTTCCCCAGCCCCCCGGATCTCCAAATCCCGCATGGCAACCTGGAAACCGCTCCCAAGCTCACAGGCTTCCACAATGGCACGAAGTCGCTTCCTGGCGTCATCTTTGAGCTTCTGGGAGTGGTAGAGGAAGAACGCGTACGCCTGTACCTTGCTGCGTCCGACTCGGCCGCGCAGCTGGTAGAGCTGTGAGAGACCAAATCGTTCCGCCTCGTTCACAACGAGTGTGTTCGCCCGGGGCAGATCAATACCGTTTTCTATGATGGTTGAACTTACCAGAACGGTGTACTCCCCCTGCTTAAATAGCATGATGCGTTTCTCGAGTTCATCGGACCTCAGTTGCCCATGCCCCACGACAATTTTTGCCTCCGGGATGAGTTTGCTAAGCTTTTCGGCAAATGCATCGATCGTTTCCACCCGGTTGTGGAGAACGTACACCTGGCCCCCGCGCTCCAGTTCAGACACCACTGCCTGACGAACAAGGTGGTCAGAGTACTTCCGCACCTCAGTGATAATGGGCAGACGTCCCGGCGGGGGCGTGGTGATAGTGGTGATATCACGCAGCTTGTGGAGACCGAGGTTCAGCGTACGGGGAATAGGAGTGGCTGTGAGAGTGAGAATATCGACCGATGCACGCATTTCCTTAAGATGTTCCTTCTGTTTCACGCCAAACCGCTGCTCCTCATCCACAACCACAAGCCCTAAATTCAGGAATTGCACGTCTTTCTGCAAGAGCCGGTGGGTGCCGATCACGATGTCGATATCGCCTTTCCGCAGCTTCCCGAGGATTTCGCGCTGCTCTTTCGGTGTCCTAAACCTGCTCAGCATTTCAATGCGCACCGGAAAATCCTTCATGCGCTCGAGAAAACTATGATAGTGCTGGTCTGCCAGAATAGTAATGGGCGCAACAATCGCAACCTGCTTGCCGGACTGCACGGCTTTGAATGCAGCCCGCATGGCGACTTCGGTCTTCCCAAATCCCACATCCCCGCAAATCAAGCGATCCATGGCATGCTCGTCTTCCATATCCGCCTTGATATCTTCAATGGCCTTCACCTGTCCGGGAGTCTCTTGGTATACAAATGCCTCTTCAAACTTTTTCATTGCCTGGTTGTCCTCCCCGTAGGAATATCCCTTCGCATTCGCGCGCTTTGCGTAGAGATCCAGAAGTTCCCTGGCGATCTTTTCCGTTTCCTTCTTCATTTTCTCCGTTATCTTCTTCCACTCCGAAGTACCTAAACGGGTAAGCGTAGGTTCATTCCCCTCCTCATAGACGAATTTGCTCAGTTTGTCCGCCTGGTCGACGGGGATGAAGAGTTTGTCCCGCTCGGCATACGTAAGCTCCAGATACTCCCGAAACGTGCCATCCACTTCCTTCTGGGTCATACCCTCAAAATGCCCGATCCCATGTTCCATATGCACGACATAGTCACCGGGCGTAAGCGACGTAATGAAATCAAGAGCAAGTTTCTGAATGCTCCGCTGCTTCGCGGATTTCCGGAGCGAGAAGATTTCGCGGTCCGTAAGAAGAGCAATTGAAAAATCAGGGTTTTGGAGGGAGTGGGGGAGAAGATCATCCTGCCCGGCAGAAAGCAGGGTCAGAGCACCCTCCTGCTTGTGTGCCTCCTGCGTGTAGGGAATTCGCTCCTCGTCACAGATCGCTCGTAGCTCCTCAAGGCGTTTTGTTGCCACGAAAATGCTCCACTTCTGCTGTATCTTGTCCCGGATATCATTGAGAAAGTCCGTGAGAGTATAGAACTTAAGAACCGAGAGATACCGCAGATGTACGTGGTTTTCCTCGGTCTTTGGGAAAGCAGTAAACCGCAGCGTAGCAAGCTGGAGAGGATCCTCCACATCATCCTGATCGTCCAGCATCAAAAGAGTCTCGGGGTGAAGCTGTGTCGAAAGCGGAGCTGTCTCTTCGTAGACAACAGGGAACACGGAGAGTTCGCTTCCTGCATCCTCTGTCTTGGAAAGATCATCTCTGTCCACCGCCGATATTTTTTCAACAGTATTAAGATTGAAGGAAATCCGATAAGGATGATCGGATTGGATGGGGAAGATATCGAATGTGTCACCAGCTCTCCGGTACTCTCCTGGCTGAAGATAGAGATCCTCTCCGTGACTGTACCCCCGTTCTATAAGCTCCTCGATAACGGAGGTGAAGTGGATTTTCTCGTGCATGGAAAAGGTGATCACCCTCTCTTGCAGCTCCTCAAAGGAGGGGAACTCCACCTCCCAAAGATTGCGAGTCATGATGGAAATCCGGTCGCTCTCCCCCCGCATGAAAAGGAGAAACTCCTGGAGTGCTGCGGAATCAATTTCCCCTGCATCATTTTCAATGGGAAGAAGAATGTGTGCCTTGAGATCAAAGAAACCCAGCCAATGCCGCAGGGACTCAGCCACCGTACTTTTTTCCGTTACAAGGAGGGATGGCTGTGGATGGTGATGGAGAATAGTGCTCGCAAGAAGAGCTTTTGCAGTCTCATTGGAAGCACCGGACAGAATAAGGCGCCGCTTCGATTGAAGCAGTTGCGCAAGATCCTTGTGCGTACTATCACCAAGAAAAACAGAGGGCTTCATAGCAGCCGATCATTTGATAAAAATTGCCCTAAGGGCAGAAATCGATTAGTCCTATTCCTCCTGGATGCGCAAAGGCATGATGAGATGAAGGAAAAGATCATTGGAAGGAAGATGGAACAGCGCAGGATGCATGCTGTCCGTCAGTTTGAACTCCACCTCCTCGTCACCCACATGACTCAGGAAGTCTAGAAGGTAAGACGAGCTCAACGCAATTTTATTGTCCCCCCCCTTTATGTCTACAGAAAGTGTGGTTTCATCCTGGCCTGCCTGGGTTTGGGGAGTGGTGATACGCACATGCCCCTTCTTAAACTCAAACGTGAGATTGTTATTAATTTCCTTCGCAAAGTAGTGCATACGCTTGATGGTGGTTGTGAGTTCTTTCGTCGGTAGTACGACTGTTGTTTTCGTCTCGCTGGGAATAATTTGCTGATAATCCGGGAACTTTCCGTCAATGAGGCGAGAAAGAAGAATGGTATTGCCCACACGGAGCTCAATTTGTTGGCTGCTGAGCGCAACCTCAATCTTGCTGGCTTTTTCTTTTTTCTCCTCACTCTTTTTCTCTGCATCAGTCTTGCGGGAACCCAGAATGGAGCGCAATTCCTCCAAAACCTTCACTGGGATAATACAGGAAATATCTGTTCCACCCCCCTCTGCAGTGATACGAAATTCAGAGAGTCTATAGCTGTCTGTCGCGACAAAAATGAGTTGGCCCTTCTCAGCGCGGAGATACACCCCAGAGAGCACCGGGCGGAGGGTTGTGCGCGCAGACGCAAAAGTCACCATATGAAGTGCTCCAAGAAGTGGTGAGGCTTCTAGTGTGAGAGAGGTTTCTTTCTCTATAGGAGTAATTGTTGGGTATTCTTGTGCTGACTCCCCCGCGATAACTGTCTTCGCGTGCTCTGACGTACATTTAAGTTGTGTTCCTTCGCTCGTCTCTAAGAGAATTTCATCATCTGAGTTGTACTGTGCAAAATTAAGAAAGGCTTTCGCTGGAATAGTAATAGCTCCTTCATTCTCAATGTTCGCTCCAAAACTTGTAATAATACTCAATTCCAAATCAGTAGCACTTACCGTGCAGCGTTTTCCCTCCGCCTCAAGAAGGATATTTCCTAAAATTGGGAGCGCTTGCTGCCCTCCAATTGCACGACTTACAAGATTAAGTGCTTGGAGCAGATCTTCTTTTTTACAGGAGAACTTCATACCTCAATAATAAATAGGAGATAATAATATACCAATAAATAGTAGTCATAGCGACCTCTTTCCAAAAAGGAACAAATATAGTCTATTTTGTGGAAAACTTCTGTAAAGCATTTCAACTACATAAATATTGTGAAGGGGAACAGACAAAAGGCATAAGCAGGCGGTGCAAAAGCTGTGGAGAACCTGTGGAAAACCTGAGAGAGAGTGATGGGAAGAAGGGAAAAGACATATTTTGGCTTCTGCTAGCTGGAAATGGTTATTAGGTGTGTAGAACTACCTTGGGATTCTGGATGGGAGCGGAAGGCACAGAGTCTTCCATTGTGGAAACGTGTGGAGAGCTTCTGCTTATCTTTCCATTTTTGTGCGGTACCGTTCCCGCTCAGCCGGGTCTGGGGCGTTCGTGCGGTTATCAGAGACTTTCAGTGTGCCCTCCTTCATACGGGCATACTTTCCATCAGAGATATCCTCTGCAATTTGGGTACCGCTGCTTATGAATGTGCCGCTCCCTATCTTCACCCCCGGGCTTATGCCCACCTGGATACCCAGTCGGCAATTGCTTCCTATTACCGCGCCGAATTTTGTGAGCCCTGTTTGAAATTCCTCCCCCTGGACGGCGGAAGAAATACCTTGCTCGTCCAGGCGGAAGTTCGCTGTGATTGTCCCCCCGCCAAAGGAGACGTTCCGTCCAATGACACTGTCCCCGATGTAGCTCATGTGGGTCCACACATGGCTGTGTAAAATACTTCCTTTAATTTCTGTGTTATAGCCGATAACACAATTCTCTCCGATGCTAGAGTCACGTACGAGTGCGTTGTTTGCGATAATGCTGTGGCGGCCTATAAAGCATGGGCCGCGTACGGTGGAGTGAGGCATGATTCTCACACCCTCTTCGATGACCACTGGTCCGTCAATGACTGCTGTGGGGTGGATGGAGACTGATCTGTGGATCATGGGCTTCTTGAAATCAGAGAAGAAGATTGGGAGCAGAGAGAGAAGGTGCCAGGGGTACTTCACCGCCTGCCACGCCCCTTCGTAGGGGACTGCACGGTACTCACCTGTTTCGAAGAGCTTCTGCAGTGCCTGCTCGTACCCGTCGTCCCGTTTCTCATTCACATTGCTAAGTGCCTTAAGAAGAGTGGAGGCATTGTTATGCATGTGGGCAACGATGTTCACGAGATTGCTCGGTTCGTTCCCCTCACCTGGCTTTTCGATAATGGAAACGATTCTGTCACCATCAAGTTCAAGGTATCCCCCCGGGAAGTATTGGTTGACCTTTTGGGCGAGGAGGGCACCAGCTGTCCCCTTTGCCTTTTTCTGGAGAGTTGCATACCCGCTGGAGTGGATAACATCGTTACCACTCACAATCATCACAGGTTCGTTCTTGATCGTGGGGAGCGCACTAAGGAGGGCCCCGCGCATACCCAACCCAAGGTTTTCCTGTTCAATGACGGGGAGATCAGGAAAGAACGATCTGATCTCTTCCAAATTATGAGCTCCTCCGACAAGGACAATGTCGCGGCAGCCGGCTGCATGAAGGCGGCTTATCTGGTGCTCCAAGAGGTTCTTCCCGCAAAGAGGGAAGAGAGATTTCTCCGTGAGCGGCCAGAAGCGTGTGGAACGGCCGGCAAGCAGGAGGAGGGTTTTCACGGGGGAGAGGTCAGCGTGCGAACGTGAGGGAAATTGTACCTTCTTTTGCCGTAGTCCGCAGCGGAATACCCATCTTTTCGTACCGTTCCACTATGGCACTATGAGGGAAGCTGAAGCGGTTTTCGAACCCTGCAGAAACAATGCCAAACTCTGGCCGTACTGCGAGGAGGAACCCTGTGGAAGAGGAGGACAAGCTGCCGTGATGGGGTACCTTGAGAACAGTCGCCTGGATATCTTCTCCCGAGAGGAGGATTGCCCGTTCGGTTTCCTGCTCAATGTCACCGGGCAGGAGAATGGCAGTCTCTCCAAAGAGAACACGTATCACAATTGATGCATTGTTTGGGTCAAGGTGATGCAGCTCCTCTGCCCGGGGCCAGATACAGTCGAGGCTCACGCCGTCCCCCATTGCGATACTTTTTTGCGGGTCAGCGAGGACAACAGAAATCTTCCTGGCGGAGAGCTCATGGAGCATTGCCGCATAGCGCCCTAAAGGTGCATCTGATCCACTGAGAAGTACCTGCAGTATCTGATACCGCTTCAGCACTTCCGGGAGGGCCATGAGATGATCTTCATGAGGATGTGTGAGGACAAGGAGTTCAATCTGCCGGTCAAAGAACGGGAGGAACCGTCCCAGGTATTCCAATGTTTCCATATTGGGTCCCCCGTCAATCAGGATTTGTTTTCCGGAAGGGGTGATGAGAAGCACGGCATCCCCCTGCTGTACATTCAGGAAATGTACGTGGAGCTGCCCGTCTGGCTGCCGCTGGTATTCCCGGGAAATGAGTACCCCCAGTGCCGCGAGAATAGTGCACAACTGGAAGAGTACCCGGGGACTGGCATGGGGCTGAGACATAGTGAGCCAGCCATTGTATCTTTGGCTTCTCTTCCTTGAGCCGTTCCCTACAAACTTATTTCTTCGTGTGCCGTGCTCTGCGCCAGCCAATGAGCATTCCCATGGTTCCAAGCGACCCAAGAACCACACCGGCACCTGAGCGCGAGAGGCTCTTCGTTTTCACAGTGCGGATGACTTCTTCCGGTTCGGAGGATGCACCATTTTCTACTTGTGGAGCGGAATCCTGTGCAGGAATGGCTGGTTCAGAGATAGGTGCCACAGAAGAGGATGGCACTGCCTGAGGGATGGGGGTCGGTTGCCGGGGGCCAACGAGGATGGAAGCAACTACTTCTGGCGTGGTGTAGCCGAAGATACTGATCGCACTGACGCCAATGACATAGTTCCCTGGAGACACACTAGGCACATCCACACCACTGATGGCGAATGGGAGGAGTTGCGGATCACCGAATGTTTGCCCCCCGTCCAATGACTGCCGTACAGAGTAGTACGCAAGGTCCCCGAGCGGGTTTACTGTGTCCCACCGGGCACTGACTGTGTATGTTCCATTCAGGAGCGAAGATGCACTCATCTGGATATTCTGGATGCCGCTGGTGCCTGCAATCTGCGGGGTGACAGGGATGGGCTCTGTTTGCTTCTGTGGTTCCGGGGGGATGCTCTGTATCTCTTCTTTCGATTTGCCATCGGGGTGTCCCCGGAAGGAGCTGCGCCTGTTCACCTCATGGAGCGGGGGCCCATCGGCCCCGCGGAGCGGCTCCGAAAGTTGTAGTTGGTACTCTGCATTCCGGGCCTGCACTTCAGTGTTCACTGTAATGGTTTCCTGATCGATGTAAATACTCTTGATTTGGAGGGGATTTCCATCCGCATCGGTAATCGCAAAGGCCGTTGGTGCACGCTCTGGCTCCACAGTCGGTGGGCTGGAGAAGAGGAGTTTCACTTCGGTAGGAGAAATAGCATCTGTGAGCAGAAGGTGCAGCGCCCCCCCGAGATCAGGTTCTTCCCACTCGGGGAGAGCCTGCGTCTGCCTGCTATTGTCCTGCTGGTTTTCCTCTTCTGCCGTTCGCTGTTCGATTCCTGTTGCTACATTGAATGTTTTTGTATCAGGTACAGGTTGTGCTGGCTGTTGTTGCTGTGGGAGTGTGTTTGATTGTTGCTGGAGAACAGGAGTGATGGGTGTATCGGTGTTTCTTCCCTGTGTCGTTACTACTACTGCCTCTTCTACAAATATTTCTCCTTCCATTCCCTCGGTATTAACTGCAAGAACAGAAATGTAGAGTGTGGGATTGGCAGGCTTGTACTGGAGGACGTACTTCGTCTCAGGTCCTGGGGTTGCTTCGAAGTCGTCGTAAACCCCCCCATGTTCCAGAATAGATTGACTACTGAAGTACACGCGGTAGTACGAGATATTCTGGTCTGTCGGCGGATTCCACGTTACGGTGATAGTGCTGTCCATGGAAATTGCGCGGATGTTTGTCACCGCTCCGGGGGTTTGGGCAATCTGGGCAAAAAGAATCCCCGGCACGAGGAGTGCGGGCAGAAGAAGCGCAGCACGGGGCATGCGGTTTTGCATTGTATTTTCCTAGTATTGTAGCAGATTTTGCCTTCTTTTGCCACTTATGAGAGCAGAGACCGGTGGAGTCCCGTGAGGAGAACCGCGACCCCCATCCATACGGTCATGGCAGCGAGTCCTACCACCGTGAAGAACTCATTTCCCAGGAGAGGAGTGAAGAGCCACAAGCCAGCTCCCAGAAGCCCGCAGAAGAGCAGCCACTGCAGGATCTGCGGCCCCTGCAGCCTCATTGGCATCGCGTACAGGCCCTGCGGGAGCAAGAGGAGAGCGAGAAGCATGTGGATGATGATGGAAGTTGCTGCAGCTCCGACAAAACCATACTGGGGGATGAATAGTATGTTCAGTGTCAGTGAGAGAGTCGCCGCGATGAGCAGCGAAAGGACGAGTTGCTTCCACTTGTGCTTTGTGAGAAGGACGTAAAATCCATAGAGCACAACGGCGTTCAGCAGCAAGGGGATGCTCAGGAGGCGCAGTGCAGTATCGGATCCTGGCCTCTGTGGAGTACTGAGGTATGCATCTGTGGTGAGGAGTTGTACAAGTGGACGAGACCAGAGGAGAGCGAAGAGGAAAGAAATGGAGCCAAAGATGAGGAGCATAAGAAATATTTTTCCGAGCAGCGACTTCGTATCCTCCCCGTTTGCATCGCGTTCGCTGAGAATAGGGAGGGCGGAATTCAGGAGGAATGTAGGAATGAGGAATCCCATATCCGTCATGCGCACCACAAAGCCGTAGTAGGCATTCTGAAGTTCAAAGTCCGGCCGGAGCAATGCAATCATCGTCACATCAAACTGCCGGTAGAGTGCCATGCAGAAGAAGGCAATGCCATACGGTGCCGCCGCGCAGAGAAGGCGCCTGAGCAGTGCTGTGTCGAAGTGCAGCCGGACCCGCATGATGCGGTTTGCGCAGAAGAGAGAGAGGAAGAAGAGCACGAATGCACCTATCCCTCCAATGAAGAGAAAGAGGTGGTAGATTTGGAGATCTGTGCTGCCCCGTACTCCCACAATAATGAACAACCCAATGAGTGAGACAGTGATAATGCGCTGAGTCACTTCGGCGACGAAGACATACTGCATTTTGTAATGCACCTGGAAAACAGTACGCACAATACCGGCGAGCAATGTGAAGAACGGGACGAGCGCGGCAATCGTCACGCCGAGGGGGAGTGGTGTGCCACGCCACATGGGGAGGAGCCAGATGACGCTCAGGGCAAGGAGGAGCGAGATGAACAGGATGCAGAAGCGGATGACGATGAGTGCCCCAAGCACCTCTTCCCGCTGCGTTGCCTTACTCACCTCCCGGACAGCGACAGCGTAGAGACCAAAGTCCGCGAGAATCCCGAAGAGCTGCAGATAGCCGTACGCAGAGTTGTAGTTCCCGGCGAGTTCCTTAGAAAGCCCCATGGCCACGAATTTCACTGTGAGAATACTGAGTGCGGCCATGGTCACCTGGCTCGCGAGCTGCCAGAGAGTGGAAGTAGCGATGGTGCGGGTAGACATCGGGAGGATTGTAGAGGATTACGGGAGAATCAAAAAAAAGCCTCCCTGGTGTGTGAGGCGTCTTGTTGATCGGGGGGTCGCGGACCAGCGTTTCTGTCGTGAAACCTCGAGAGGAATCGGACATACAATGCGCTGGGGATATAGCGACCCCGTGTGAATCCCAATTCCCTCTGACCAGGGAGGACTTTACTGCAATCTTAGGGCTGATTAGACAGAGTGTCAAAATATCCTATAACAATATTTCTTCCATTAAAGGAAGCTCTGAAAGACTCCCAAATTGTCATAGTGAGCCTGACGAACCACGACATGCTTCCATAATTTTTCAGAGCTTCCTAAATGGAGTATGTTGCAGCTCTGAGGAAATCTACAATTCTGTAGACAATTCCCGGTCTCTTCTCTACCCTTTCTCTGTAGAATGTTCCTCTCATTCCAGCATCTCACATCGACAAAACAACTCTCACGAGAAGATACGGATGCCATTTTGAAAGTAGCCGCAGACATGGAGAAATTACTGGAAAAGAAAGGCGGCGACGACCGTCTGAAGGGGAAGGTGCTTGCGAGCCTCTTCTACGAGCCAAGCACGCGGACAAGGCTCAGCTTCGAGACTGCCATGCATCGCCTCGGCGGCGACGTGGTGACAGCGGACGGGTTCCAGTTCAGCTCCCTCTACAAAGGGGAAACTGTCGAAGACACCATCGTCGTTGTTGGTCAGTATGTCGACATCATCGCCATGCGGCACCCGGAAGCGGGGAGCGCGGACCGTGCGGCGAGCGTGAGCCCGGTCCCCTTCATCAATGCCGGGGACGGTCCGCGGCAGCATCCTACGCAGGCGCTGCTGGATCTCTACACCATTCAGAAAGAGGTCGGGCATATCGACGATCTCCACATCACCATGGTGGGCGATCTGCGCTACGGGCGTACGGTGCATTCGCTCAGTTTCCTCTTGGGGCTGTACAAGAATGTAAAGTTCACTCTCGTCTCCCCGAGGGAACTCACCATGCCGGAGAAGGTGACAGAGTTCTACAGGGAGAAAGGCTTAGAGTACCAGGAGGCCGAGAACATCGAAGAGGGACTGGATGCCGATGTTCTCTACATGACACGTGTGCAGAAGGAGCGCTTCGCGGACCAGTCCGAGTACGAACGCCTGAAGCTCAAGTATATTCTCACACCCAAGCACCTCGTCGGGAAGAAGTGCACCATCATGCATCCGCTCCCCCGTGTGGGGGAAATAGATCCGGCGGTGGACAGTAACCCGCGCGCCGCATACTTCCGCGAGGTGCGCAACGGCATGATCACGCGCATGGCTCTGCTCAGTATGCTCTTGGATAAAGTATGATTGAATCACTGCCTGTTCTTCTGCCAACGCTCTTCCTCGGGAGCATTTTTTGTACGATTTCGGGTGCGGGGCTGGGCATCATTGCAATCATTCTCCTCACATTCTTCATGGATATACGGGCGAGCGTCGTGCTCATGTCTTTGATTGGATTTGTGATACAACCGGCAAAGTTCCTTCACTTTTACCGCTTTGCCCGCTGGGACATTGTCGGCTGGTATTTGATTCTCGGTGTTCCCCTCAGTTTTGCGGGTGGACTGATTTTCTTCGAAATCCCCATGCGCAGCATAGAACTGTTGCTTGCAATATTCTGTCTGCTTTTTGTTGTGCTTCGGCTTTCTCCACGCGGATTCTCCATACGTCCTACGAAGAAGAATATTTTTTTCTGCGGGGCGCTCAATGGTTTGCAGAGTGGAATGGTCGGGGAGGGAACGCTCCTGCGGTCCCCTTTTCTGCTCTCCATGGGTCTTGTGAAAGAGCCGTTCCTTGGCACGTCTTCCGTCATTGCGCTCGCAACGAACACGGGCAAAGTTGCCGCCTACCTCCCCAATATTCTCTGGACCAGAGAACTTCTTATTGTCCTCGGGTGCTCCATCCCGGTCATAGTGTTTGGGGTGAATATCGGGAAGAGACTCATGCCATATGTCAGTGTCCATGTATTTGAATATCTCTTGCTGTTTATAATTTCTGCCGGCGCGTTTAAGCTGCTTCTGTTTCCATGAGTTCCCTCCTCGTCAGCGGCGGCACCATCATCCGGGCAAACGGAGAAGAGAAGGCAGATATCCTCATCCAAAATGAAAATATTTCCCTTATGGATTCTGAAGGGGCTGCGGATCAGACAATAGATGCTTCCGGTCTGCTCATTTTTCCCGGTCTCATCGACTGCCATGTGCACTTCCGCGAACCGGGGCTCACCCATAAAGCCACCATGAAGTCAGAAGCGCAGGCGGCGAGGGCAGGAGGAATCACAACAGTCTGCGAGATGCCGAACACTAACCCGCCTACGTTTACCGTGGAAGCGCTGGCAGATAAAGTGCGTCTTGCACAAGAGATAACAGATTGCGATATCCGCTTCTTCATGGGGGCGGTGGCACGGGAACACCTTGTGCAGTTGCGAACGGTGTGGACAAGTCTGTTGCCGGAGATGCAGCGCCTGAAAGCACGTTGCTGCGGGCTGAAGCTTTTTCTGGAGAACTCCACGGGGGATCTGAAAATCGACCAAGATCTCGTTGAAGAGGCCTTTAGGCTCTGTGCAGAGATAGACTGCCCCATAGTGGCTCACTGTGAGGACCCGGCCCTGAACGCATCGGCAAACGCCGCTATTTCCGATCAGGATATTTCCACGCACAGCCTGCGGAGACCGCCGGAATCTGAAGCGGCGTCTATAGAGCATGCTACCACCCTTGCACGGCGGTACGGCACCCGTCTGCACATCGCGCATCTCTCTGCTGCTCTTGGCCTTGAAGTTGTACGTCGGGCAAAGGAAGAAGAGCTTGCAGTCACTTGCGAGGTGACGCCGCATCATCTCCTTTTAGATACAAGCCGCTACGAAGATCTCGGGGTATTCGCGAAGATGAATCCCCCTCTCCGTTCCAGCAAAGATTCTGCCGCTCTCTGGCAGGGTATTTTCGATGGCGTCATCGACTGCATAGCGACGGATCACGCCCCTCACCTCAAGGAGGAGAAGAATACAGGTTCTCCGCTTGCAGCTCCGAGCGGGGTGCCGGGGGTGGAGACCATGTTGCCTCTTCTTCTCACTGTAGCGGCCACAGGAAAAGTGAGCTACAGCGACATCGTCCGGCTCTGCTTTGATAATCCCAATACCATTTACAGCCTTGGCAAAGAGCACATCGCCGATGGCGCGGACGCGGACATTCTCATTGTTGATCCGAAGGAAGAATGGGAAATTCATGCGGTATCGCTTCACTCTCTCTGCGGATGGACACCGTTTGAAGGGGCGAAAGTACGGGGTAGGGTGAAGTATGTCCTTCGGAAAGTTGGAGGATATGCGGTGGATACTCAGGGGCTTACAAATAGGGCATCCCGGGGAGTTGTATAACGGCCGATCTCGCCGGCTGTAGCCCCGCGCATGCGGGGCGAAGGCTGGTGAATCCTGGGATTATAGAGCCGATAGTGTAGGCTGGGCGCATGTCAGTGGCTCTCGAAGACCGGAGAAGCATTGCTCAGGCCGTCATTGCCGCAGAGAAACAAATGGAGTTTTCCGTCATGCTGCACCCGGCGAATGCAGCGGAGCAGAGAGAAAAATTTTTGTCGGGAGCGATAGAAGAACCCATTTTTGCATATGGGGCATGCGTGGTGCCGGCGATGAACTTTCCGGAAATCACAATGGGTACGGAACTGGAGGCTCTCTACAGGGATCGCATAGGGCAGACCAGGGGGCTCGCCCTGCTCCTCCGGCTCGTGGGGCATGATTCGGAATTTTCCGCATTAGGTCAGGTTCTTTTTCCGGTCACGGAGGTTGAGAATCCACCGCCTTTTTCAAAGGAGAAAGAAGAGCTTTCCATTGGGGCGGAAGAAATTATGCGCACATTTCAGGAAGCCCTTGTAGCCTGTGGGATTGAGGGATGGGAGGTGAAACTTGAACGGCACTGCTCCAGCCGGATGTTTGTGAACCAGTGGGAGAAGAAAATCGCGGTACGCGCAGATGTACGCATCACCCCGAAGGAACTTTCTGCTCTCACCCGCCATGAGATAGGGGTGCATGTGGTGCGCTATGCGCACGGATGTATGCAGAGAGAACCTCTCCTGCATGTGGGCACGTCGCGCGGCCGTCTTGTGGAAGAAGGTGTGGCCTGCTTTGCAGAACATCCCGATGGGCATCCCCGCCTGTACGAAAGGCATTTTGCGGTACAAATGGCTTTGGAACATTCCTTCCGTGAAACCTGGCAGGCGCTTTGTGAGTATGGTTGCAGCCCGGAAGACGCATGGGTGCACACGTTGCGCGTGAAGAGAGGACTCACGGATGGAGCTTCTCACGGGGCATTTACGAGAGACGCTCTCTATGCGCAGGGGTTTGAAACTGTGCGCGCATACATCAGCGGCGGCGGGCGGTTGGATTCCCTTCTCTCGGCGCCGGTACACCCGGAAGAAATTCCCTTTTTCGTAGAAGAGGCAGGGATGGAGGTATTCCCCATTCTACCCCTTCTGTGAGCACAGGAAGCGTTTTTGTGTTACCCTCCACAGTACTTCACATTATGGATTTCACAGGCAAACGCATTCTCTTTATTGGCTACCGTGGCAAGAAATCTCACCTCAGGACAGCCCGTAGCAAAGGCATGATCCTCGATCTCATCATCGATGCGAGTGAAATGCGGGAAGAGTACAGAGAACTATTTGATACGGTGCATGTACTCGATGACATTTTTGACTGGAGACAAATTGCCGCTGCGGTAAAAGGTACGAAGTACGATGCGGTGCTCACACGATTTGAAGATTTCACTTTCCTTGTTTCTGCCGTGGCGGACCTCCTTGGTCTTCGCTCTGTCGCGCTCTCAGACGCGCAGAAATTCCGGAACAAGTACCTCATGCGCAAAGCGTTTGCAGAGCATGGTGTTCCTTCCGTGGATTTTCAGCTGGTGCAGTCGTTTGAAGACGCCGAACCTATAGTCAAGAAGCACGGATTCCCGCTCGTGGTAAAGCAAATTGCCGGCATTCATTCCAAGTATGTTACCAAGGTTGAGGATGAGCAGAGCCTCCGGTCAACCATGGAGTACTACCTCGACTGCCTCTCACGGGAGACCGGTACCCTCCACGGTCAGCTCCATCACTTCCCCAAAGCAATTGCGGGTCCGGACCACCGCACGCACCTTCTTGTGGAGGAGTGTATCTCCGGTGAGGAACTGACAGTGGATGCATTTGTGGTGGATGGAAAGCCTTTCCTCACCCCCATATGCAAGTATGTCATGCCGGAGGAAATGGGCTTTGATGATCACCATCTGCCCATACGTATCATGCCGTACAATTTGACGGAGGAGGAACAAGGCACGGTGAATTCTGCCGTAAAGAAGGCACTCGGGGCGCTGGGTGCGAACTTCTGCGTGACTCATGTGGAAGTGTTCTTCGACCGGGTAACGAAGGACTGCCGTCTCATAGAGGTCGCTTCCCGGGGCGGAGGATTCCGTGCAGAGATGGTGTACCACACCTGTGGAGGGGATTACGATTTCGGCCTCGTGAGAGCTGCTCTCGGGCTAAAGCCGGATGTCGCCTCCATTCCACAGAGGTTTGCAGCCGTTGCAGAAGTGTTCTCGCCGAAAAACGGTATTCTGGAGGCAATGGAATCCTCTTTCCTGGAGGGGCAGGAGCACCTGTACTCTCTCACACAGAACAAGCGGGTGGGAGACATGGTGGGGCGCGCATCAGACGGCCACTCCTTCGTCTTGAAGTTCCTCGTGACGGCTGATTCCTACGAGGAGGTGGTGCGGCGTGCGAAGGATCTTCTTTTGAAAGTCCGTTCTTCCATTCGCGTGAGGCCTGCGTAACACATCATGTTACAATCGTTTGGCATGAAAGCGTATCCCAAGTTATTCGCGGATTTCGTGGAGAGCAGGTACCCGTTCTTCGTCAAAATACTGGAAACAGATAATCCTCCCGGAGAGGAGGAGAAATTAGCGGAAGTTCTAAGACGGGAAATGTTGGAGTTGGATGCCAAGACACGCAAAGACGCCGTAGGGAATCTCATGGGGTACATTGGGGAGGGGAAACATGCCTTCATGCTGGGGGGGCACATGGACAGCGTGATGCCGTGCAAAGATGTAAAAGTGATCCGCAAGGGGCACATTGTGAAGAGTGACGGCCTCACGGTACTTACGGCGGATGATGGGGCCGGTATTTTTGAAATCCTCACCGCACTCAGGTACATCAAAGAGGAGGCAATCCCCTGTCCCCCGATCGATCTTCTTTTCACTGTTGGGGAAGAGCTCGGCGGTCTTGGTGTCCGCAAATTAAGGAAGACACATCTCCGTGCAAAGCAGGGAATGCTTCTTGACCGCGCGGATGAACCAGGAGTTTTAGTAGTGGCAGGTCCGTTCAAGCGGAACTTCCGCGTGCTCTTCAGGGGTGCTGCCGCCCATGCATTCGAGGCGGAGAAAGGGGTGAGTGCCATCCATATGGCTGCCGCAGCAGTTGCGCGGTTCCCGCAGGGGAAAATCCATAAAGGCCTCTACGCGAACATAGGGAAAATAGAAGGTGGCATGGCGGTGAATCAGGTTGCGGAACAGGCGGTGATTGAAGGGGAGGTCCGTGCGTCCAGCTCTGCCGATGCCAAGAAGCTGATGGAAGAGTATCAGCGCATTATCGACAGTATTCTCTATAAGTTCAGCGCATCCGGAGAGTTCTCACCCGAGGCGCGGTTTGAATTCACATCGCGCCGCGAAGGATATCATCACGACCCCCGCATGCCGCTCATCCAGGCTCTTCGCACTGTGCACAAAAACATTGGTCTTCCGGTGAAGATGCAGGTCACCCGCGCGTGCAGTGATGCGGGAGATCTCACAAACAAGGGGATAGCCACCATTAACTACGCCAACGGTGCAAAGAGGGTCCACACGAAGCAGGAGTGGGTGGATATGCGCGATGTCATCCTCATCACGTGGATGCTTGTGAATTTCCTGCAGCATCTTGGGGAGAATCCGGACGTTCTCACATCAGCTGACAGAGGTCAGTAGGCAGTACTGTCTTCCCGCAGCCATTGCCTTCTTACATAAGGAGTGACGGCAGTTCCGAGAGAGAGGTGATACTCATGTCAGCTTCCTGCCCGGCCAGAGCAGGCGTGAACTCGTTCCAGTAGAGACAGCTCGTCATGCCTGCGGCCTTTGCTGCCTCCATATCGAAGATCTGGTCTCCGATGTAGAGGCACTGCTCTGGGGAGATTTTGAGTCGCTGAGCAGCGAAGAGCAATCCGTCGGGATGGGGTTTGTTTCTTCCCTTCACCTCATCGCAGGTGACGAGTACGGGCACGAGCGTGCGCAGGGGGATCTGCTTCTCGATCGCCTCGATATAGTGCAGGTGGGAACCTGTCACTATGCCGGTCGGATACATTTTTGCAGTGGTCCGGAGCGCTTCTTCCGCTCCCTCTATCCATAAAGGTTCTGATGTGAGGAGCTGTGTGTAGAGAGCGTCCCGCTCTGCCCGCAACACGTCCCCGTGGCTGGGGTCCAGACCGTAGTGAGCGAGGACATCTTCAAAATGCCTGTTCTGTGTGTAGGTGGTGAGAAGAAATTCCTCTGTACTCATTTCCACGCCAGCATTGTGCATTGTTTGCAGGTAGGCCCGTATCCAGAGGCCGATGGTATCGAGGAGCGTACCGTCGAGATCAAAGAGAACTGCGCCGAATTTCATACGTCTTCATGATACAGAAAATCGCCCCCTGCATCCTGAGATAACGGGGGGCGAAAAGGGAAGGCGTTATTGTCAGACTTCCACGATGATAGGAATAATCATCGGCTCGCGATCAAGCTTGCGGTCGAAGTAACGGTAGAGGGCGCCAGAGACAGACCGCTTGAATGCCTTGCGGTCGGTTTCTCCTCTGCCGAGCGCATCTTCGTATGCTTTTTTGGCCGCCTCGATCACTTCGCCGGTAATTTCCTGTTGCTCTGAACCGTAGATGAGTCCGCGCGTGATCACATCGGGATTCCCGACAAGGCGTTTGCTCTCTGAGTAAGCACGGAACACAACGGCGATGGCTCCTCCTTCGCTCATGACCTTCCGGTCATCGAGCACCCGTTGCCCTTCACTTGCGCTTCCGCGGCCGTCAATGATCACATCGTTCACAGTGAATTTCTGCTTGCTCTTGCGCGCGTTGCCCTGGAGATCGAACTCCAGTATTTCGCCGTTCACGAGCATATGTATCTGGTTTTCCTGATAGCCGATATCGCGGGCGATTTCCGCATGAGCTTCACGCATAAATGGTTCCCCATGCTCCGGGATCACATGTTTGGCATGGACAAGACGATGCATCATAAGAAGGTCATTCCGGTGGCCGTGTCCCGTGGTGTGCAGAGCGAGCTCTGCATTTGTTTTCACCGTTGCACCTTTCAAATGCAAGTTGTTCACAACCTTCATTACCGCTCTCTCGTTTCCAATAATGGGATTGGAACTCAATATGACGGTGTCACCCTTTTTCACGATAATTTGCCGGTGAGTTCCGAGCCCTATGCGCGCAAGGCCGGCATTCTCTTCACCCTGGCTCCCGGTAGTGATAATGAGTACCTCCTTATCAGGAAGCTTGCTCATGCCGGGACTCACTTTACGGATGAGTCCGCGTGGGGCCTTGAGGTATCCCAGATTCTGAGCGAGCTCAACGTTGGTCAGCATGCTCCGGCCCGAGATGAACACTTTCCTGTTGAAGTGTTTTGCATGGTCGACGATCTGCTGGGTACGGTTGAGCAGAGAACTAAATGTGGAGATGATCACACGCCCCTCAGCGTCACGGATCAAATCATAAATCGTGTCGGAAATCTGGCTTTCGCTCAAGCTCGTGCCGGGTTTTGCCGCATTTGTTGAGTCTGCGATAATTGCGAGCACACCCTGTTTCCCAAGTTCGGCGAAGCGCTGGAAATCTGCCGGCGGTTCGTTCATTGGCGTGAGGTCAAACTTAAAATCTCCGGTGTGGACAAGAGTCCCGTAAGGGGTGTGCAGGGCAATTGCAGCCGAGTCGGGAATACTGTGTGTTACACGCAGGAATTCCACTTCCACTTTCCCGATGCGGATTTTTTCGCCGTACGCCACGGCAGTGAGCTTTGCTTTACTGGTGAGGCCCTCTTCATCCAGGCGCTTCCGTGCCATGGCCATGGTGAGTTTCGTTCCATAGCACTGGGGGAAATGGAGAGACGGCAGAAGGTGCTGAATAGCACCTATATGATCCAGGTGGCCGTGGGTGAAGAGAATTGCTTTGATGCGGTGCTCTTTCCCCTTGAGGGCAGAGATGTCCGGAACGAGGTAATCTATTCCCAGCATGTCTTCGTCCGGGAATTCCAGACCGAGATCAATCATGTAGATGTCTCCGTCGACTTCAATGCACGTGCAGTTGCGGCCGACCTGTTCAAAGCCGCCGAGGGGGTAAATTCGCAGTCCTCCCTGGCGTGGTCCCTGCACAGCTATCTGCTGTGGTTGTACACCCGGCTTGGGGGGGACACTCTGCTGTTGCCCGTGAAATTTGCGGAACGGGCCGTTCCGCCGCCTCCGATGGTGTTGGCGTGCTTGGTTTGGGTCCTGAGGACGTTTCGGTGGTGTAGACCGTTCGCCCTTCCCCGGCTGCAAGCTCCCTTCGGCGCTCTGCAGCCACTCTCCTACTGTCTTCATTTGTAATATTGTGTAAGAAATAATAGAAGGTGATATTTCACCTAGGCATACAGTACTCTTCCTTCGGGGGGTATGCAATAGGATATTTGTCGTTATGTCCGTTTTTTGGCTTAAAATAAACAAATTTTTAGTAAGAAAATATGATTTTTTATTTCGATTCCCTACGAACATCCCCCGTGCGCGCGAGGCAGGTGACATTTTTGTGCTCAAGAACAACCCAGCAGACTTGCCCGATTTTAGGCAAATAAGGTAGCCTTCATAGCTGATGGGCATCAGTGTTCAGACCGGGCAGACTAAGACGATAGGAGGAATAAAGCTTGTGGCCAATTCTGTGGACTCGGCACTGGGTGAACAGGTGTGTGTTCTCCTGCAGGTTCATGCGACGGTTCAGGAGGCGAAGACTCTTGAGAAAGAAGCCATGACCATCGTAAAACATGCTCTGCTGGAAACGGAGGGGGAAGCTTCCTCCCGGTTGGATGGGACGCTGAAGGAACTCAATGGCCTTTTCAAGGGACTGCTTCTCGCCCAGCAGATTGAAGATGTTCATGCCGTCATTGCCATTGTTGATTCCGCGCAGGTGCTCCATGTTTCCCATGCGGGGCGTGCAGAAGCATATGTTGTTCGTGCAGGAGCAGCGAGTCAGATTACGGAGTACACCCGCGGCAAACCCACTCCGGCATTCGTGCACATCGCAAGCGGCACACTGGAAGCAAAGGATGTTCTTGTCTTCAGTACGCAACGCCTGCTCCGCACTCTCACACCTGCACAGCTGGCGCAGCACGCCCAGCGGGGCGACCAGCTCCTCGATGAGGTGCGGGTTGCTTTGGAAGCAGAGAAGGAAATGGCCGCTCTTGGTGTCATGTACGTTGAAGGTGCACGCCCCCAGCGGGCAGCTCCACTCAAGGATACGCAGAGCCGCCGTCCCGGGAGGAGGAGAGGGAAGGGGGGGACATTTTCTCCAGCGGCTCTGTTGGGAATTTTCAATGGGTTTGGAGAGAAGGTGCGGAACATTCGCCTTCCATTCAATACTGTAGGGAAAGTGAAGCAGAGAGGAGTGAACTTCCTTTCCGATCTCAAAGATCCCACGCGCAAGCGCAAGGCGCACATGCTATTGCTTGCGGGTATTCTCATTGTTTTCCTGCTGGTGTGGGCGACTGTGAACCTTTCAACCTTCAGCCAGCGGAGCAAGACACGGGCAGAGCTTGAACAGCTCATAGAGGAAATTGAAACAGATCTTCGTACGGCGGAAAACCGTTTCCTTACAGGCGAGATAGATTCTTCCAACGCCATTTTACAGCGTGCGGAAGAGAGGGCGAAGCAGGTGATGGACAATGAGAACAAACTCTTCCGGTCTCAGGCGCACGATCTGCTCAGCCGGGTTCGGGCGAAGCGGGAGGAGATCAACAACATTATCCGGCTCTCCCCGCGGGTGGTGGTGAGTCTCACGGCGAAGAATCCGGATGTTTCTGCTCTTGGCTTCGTCGGCCTCTCCGATGGGGAGTTCGTTGTCTACGATCAGAAAGATTTGTACAGAGTGCTGCTCAATTCTGTTGAAGACCCAAGTACTATCGCAGCAGAGGGTGAGCAGATTCTCTATGGTGCGTCCTTCCCGCGTTACAAAACGCTTGTGTTCCAGACGGATAGTAACAGCGTTATTGAAATGATTGCCAACCAGCCCACTTCCATGAAGACAGAGGATCCTGCCGGGTGGATAACAGGCAGCGACGCGGAGGCATGGTTGAGGTACATCTACATTCTCTCGCCGGAGAATAATCAGATCTACAAGTACGAGCGCTATTCCAACCGCTATGCCGCCCCCAGTGAGTACAACGTGAATGCCGATCTCCACAATGCCATTGATATGGCAATCGATGGCAGTGTGTATGTGCTGAAGGAGCACGGAGAGGTTATCAAACTATTCCGTGGCGAGCTGAACCCGTTCGTCATTCGTCATCTGCCAGGGAACATCCTCGAGGGTGCCACGAGGGTTTTCAAAGTGCTCGATGGAAATATGTACTTCCTCGATTCGGCGAATAAGCGCGTTATTGTTGTCACGGATGGTGGTTCCACTGGCGAATCAACCTACACGAAACAATATGTGTTTGAGGGAGAAATTGACATTCTCAAAGGCATCTACGTCGATCCGGACGAGTCGCGGCTGTACGTGATGGATTCGAGGAATATTTACGTTGTGGATCTGGGGAATACGTAGGAGACAACTGGAGATTTTGTATTCCCTGCGGGGCTGCATAGGATACTATCTTCATCCCTATGAGAGTACTTGTGTTTGGCACGTTCGACCACCTGCATCTCGGGCATCGATTCCTGCTTGGGAGAGCGCAGGAGTACGGGGGACTC
Source organism: Candidatus Peribacteraceae bacterium (assembly GCA_035290085.1). Taxonomy (GTDB): domain Bacteria; phylum Patescibacteriota; class Gracilibacteria; order Peribacterales; family Peribacteraceae; genus GWB1-54-5. The sequence goes on along the minus strand of DATDVK010000085.1, from coordinate 3,348 downwards.
TTTGTGGTGGTTGCTCACAAAAGGACGGTGAAACTCGTGAAAGGTTTTTCCCCGGATCAGAGCCAGCATGCACGTGGTCAGGCCATTAGAGAGGCATATCCTTCCGCAACAATCCTCTATGGCAGTGCACGGGATTACCTTGCTCCGGTGAGGACGGCAAAACCAGATCTCATACTCCTTGGGTACGATCAATCATTTCCGCCCGGAGTCAGCAAAAAAGATCTCCCCTGCCCTGTGGAGCGAATAGAAGCCTTTCATCCAGGGAAATACAAAAGCAGCCTCTTGAAGAAAAGTGCGAGGAGGAAGACCTTGGCCAGAAAAGCAAAATCTGCTATACTAACAGGAAACATTCATACAAAATGCCCACAAAAAAGAGCACCAAAGGGAAGAAAGCTTCTATCCTGCGGCAACTTACAGGAGCGGTCGTAGGAGGCAGCTTGGCGCTCGGTATCTACTACGGGTATCAGTACAGTGCCCCTGTTGTGACTCCCATAGTGACTGCGTGGCTGACCGTCCCACAGGATCAGTTGAGTGTGGAGGGTGGTGTTGCTGCTCAGACGGGTCTCAAAGAGTCGGAGCAGAAGCGGATTGCGCAGCGCGCGCGTTTCATAGTGGATACGTTTGGACAGCAGGTAGAAACTCTCGCACCCAAGAAAGATACCCCGGCGAACTGGGATCTCGAGGCAATAGGAAACATGGAACAAGCTGCGGACGAAGGATGGGGAGATTGGTCTGACGGATGGCCGGAACCACCGGTAGAACCACAAGAGGAAAAAACAGAGGAGTGGGATGCGGCGTGGGATGACACATGGGACGATGACTTTGAAGCTCTTTCGGCACTTGCCTACGAGAATGATCCGGAAGAACCGCAGACGTGGGATGACACATGGGACGAATCATACTGGGGGGGAGGAGCACCCACGGCGAGTGCAGTTGCCGAAGCAGTACCCGCAGAGGAAGAAGTTCAGCCTGTTCCTGCTCCTCCTCCAGTGGTAGAGGAGGCACCAGTAGCTGCCACGCAGGTGAACAGTGCGCCGGAACTTCCGAGCTCGGGAGTGGAGCTGTGGCTTGCTGCTCTCGTTACTCTTGGAGGTACGGTTGGTTTCCACCGCAGGCGCATAGCATGTTTCATGCGGGGCAAGATGTGATAGCCTAGTGGACATGTTTCCTATTGCAGGGGTACCTGCGGTACTCATTGGGGTGTGGTTCTTTCTCCTCGGGCTTGTCTTCGGGAGCTTTGGGAATGTTCTCATCTATCGTTTGCCGCGCGGACAGAGCATTTGGGGGAGATCACACTGTCCCCGATGCAAGAAGAGTATTGAGCCACTCTGCCTCATCCCTGTCGTGAGTTTCCTCTGCCTTCGGGGAAAATGCAGACACTGCAAAAAAAAGATCAGTTGGCGGTATCCCGGCGTGGAATTGGTGTCCGGCTTGCTTGCAGTGGCTGCGACATTCATTGCGCCCTCTTTGCTTTCGGCGGTTGTTCTCGCTTTCGCACTTTGGATGCTTCTCCTCATTGCTGTCGTTGATGTGCATATCCAAGGCATTCCGGATGCATTCACTATTCTGTTCATTATCCTGGCATTCCTCTATACCGGGCTCAGCGGGGTATTCGATATCCTTGCCTTCGTGATTGGTGTCGGTTTTTTTGGCGCTCAATGGGTCTTGAGCAGAGGGAAGTGGATCGGGAGTGGAGACGTTCTCCTCGCAGTGGGGCTCAGTGCGCTTCTCGGGCAGAGGGAACTCGTGCTCTTCATGCTGTTCTCTTCCTACATTCTTGGCGCGCTTGTTGCATCTGTTCTCCTGCTTACGGGGAGAATAACCCGCAGGGACTACATTGCGTTCGGTCCTTTCCTTGCGCTTGGCACACTCACTGCTCTTCTTATGGGGGAGAGAATGATGTCTTGCCTGCTGTGGTCCGCGCGCGCCTGCGTTGGAATCCCGTTTCTCTCATGAGAAATGGGCCTTCTTGTTGGAACAAGTAGGCCCATGATTCTTTCGTCAGTATAAGAGCATACTTGTCGGAGGACAGAAGTCCCCGCCGCTGTATGCTCACTTCGAACTGCCTCTTTTCACAGAGAGTGAAGGCGGCAGACCCAAGCGAGCATACAGGGAATGCATAACTGACGGGCTCATGGTACCCAAATATTGCCAGAGTGTCAAGGATTCCTTACAGTTAGAATCCCTTGTTCAGGGCTTTCTATTGGCTCTCCAAGCGCTTTCGCGCATACCCCTTCGCCCGCCTTCCCACTTCACCTTTTGGGCTATGGGGTACGAGAAGAGGGAGTCTCTTGTTCTCATAAATTGTCATGATGCAATTGCGGCTTGGTGTCATACTGCAACGGTGGTGAAAATTGTCGCCCAGAATCGGCATGCCCGGTACGACTACGAGATACTCGATACAGTGGAGGCGGGCCTCATGCTCACGGGCCAGGAAGTGAAATCCTGCCGGAATGGCAATGCGAATCTCGCGGGTTCGTACGTTTCCTTTCTGCACGGGAAACCGGTCCTCAAGGGCATAAAAATCGCTGCCTACAAATTTGCGTCTGGGCTGGAGGATTATGATCCCGGCAGAGATCGTTCCCTTCTCCTCTCGAAAGCCGACGTCCAGAGACTGCAGTCCGCATCGGATGGGAAGGGCATGACCATCATCCCGCTGGAGGTACGGGCGGGAAAGTACATCAAGGTGCTCCTTGGTTTGGGGAAGGGGAAGAGCAGATACGACAAGCGGCAGAAGATTCGAGAGAAAGAAGTGAAGCAGAAGCTGCACAGGGGAGAAGACTACTAAACTCATAGTGAACCCGCCGCCCAACAAGGTGGGCGGCGGTTGCATTGCCATTCGCGAAAGGCATTGTGAGAGGCTGGCCCAAGCTTGAGAGCTTGAGTGGTACGGGCTAGCCGTACAGGGGATCTCCTTCACCAGTCCCGATGTGCTCCCGGACCTCGATCCCTTCGGCCGTGAACTTGGTTCGCAGGCTCGTCGGGATGGTGAGGTTGTCGAGTGTATCGGCCACAGTAATGTCGATGAAGTGGCCGTTGGCTCGGATGGTGGAGGGATCCTGGAGGACCCCCGCGAAGGAAACGGAGTAGAACACCCCGCCCACTCCCATGTTCACCTCAGCCAGGGAGATCAGACTCGACGACTGAATCTCCACATTCCCCGTGTGATCGTCGATCCTCAGGACATCGGGCAGAAATCCGCCCGGGTCCCGCCGGGCATCATCGAAGGGATCGTAGACCAGCGGGTCGTTGCCAAAGACAGTGTCAATGGCATTGAGCAGGTCAGCACCCGTTCCCCCGTCGTGGAGGTCGTTGCCGGCGTTGCCGGTGAGGTCGTCGTTGCCGGCG
>DATDVK010000084.1:0-19569 GCA_035290085.1 Candidatus Peribacteraceae bacterium | reverse complement strand
AAGAGTGCGCTATCCCCTCCCGACTCCATCTCCATGAAGAAGCGGTATCCGTCATCCCCGTCCCCGAGACGCTGGGAATGGAGCGAGTGCAGATCCACACGCCCGTCCCGCAGGACCCCGAGCGTATCGTGGAGCACGCCGATTCTCTCGTATTCGGGAACGACAATGAGACCGTGGTACTCTTTTTCCTTCTCAGGAAGTTCCACTTGCCCGTTGCGGTGCACCACAAAGAACTGCGTGATGTTCGCGCGGCCGTGATTCGCAACGCTGTCTTCGCCTTCCAGAACCGCAAGACCGACATCTTCTATTGCCAGCCGTGACGCAAGGCAGATGTGCCGGGGATCTCCAAGTGCTGCCACATCCCTCGGCCCGTCGGGCGTGGCTCTGGTCCGGATGTGATGCGCAGCATCGATACCGAGTTCATCCAGACGCCTGCTGCACTGTGCGAGCCCCACAGGATGTGAGTGAACATGCGTCGCTTCCCGGGGGTGCGCATTCAGGAGGCCACCCATGCACATGCGCACATGCAGATGCACTTCAGCAAGAATCCTCACCCCGCTCTGGCGCAGGCGGTCGAAGTGCTTCCACACCACTCCCTTCGCCGAATTCTCGAAGGGAATCATGCCGTACTGCCCATCCTGAATCGCACGCCATACCCCCTCAATGTCATCTGCGTACAAGATCTGTGTACTGGGTTCCGTTGCCTGAACCATCCGGGCAGCTTCGTCGGAGAATGAGAGACGCTGCATGGCGCAGAGTGTCACCCCTTCGGGGACTATACGTTCCTGCTCTGAGAGTGATGGAGACATATAGGTAACAAAAAACGCACCTTGCTCGCTTGGGGAAGGTACGGACTTGAGAGAGAAAATTCAGACGCTCAGGTTCCTTCCCCTATGCAAAGGGGGTAAAGAAGAAACCGAAGATAAATGTCTGAGCGATCACGATTGCGTACACTTTACTTCCCCAAAGCGGAATGTCAAGCTATCTCCGTGGCAAGTCTGGAAGAGGAAATACGGCAGTTCTGCAGCACATATGCCCTCCGGCTCAATACGGACATCGGACAGCATTTTCTCGTGGATGCAGAAGTGCTCCAGACCATTGTGGAGGCTCCGGAGATCCGGCAGGAGGATAGCATCGTGGAGATCGGACCCGGCATCGGCGTGCTCACGAAGGAACTCCTCGCCAGAGCCGCGAAAGTCACTGCGATTGAGCTGGATGACCGCCTCATCCCCCTGCTCGAGACATATGTGAAAGACGATCCGAAGCTCACTGTGATCCAAGGCAACGCCCTCCGGGTCCCGATGCCGGAAGAACCGTACAAAATCGTGGCGAATATCCCCTACCACATCACTTCTCCGCTCCTGAGACATGTCTTCCTGGAATCCAAAGTGCACCCAACCTCCCTCACGCTGCTTATACAGAAGGAAGTCGCAGAAAAAATCTGCGACACAGAGCACGCGGGGCTCCTCACCATCCTCGTTGGACTTTTCGGAACCCCTGAAGTACTCATCACTGTTCCGCCAGAAGCGTTCCTGCCTCCACCGAAGGTGCACTCGGCAGTGCTGCACATTGAATGCTTCCGTGCGCCGCTGGCGGATGATGAAACACTGAAGAAAGTATTCTCACTCACGAAAATTGCCTTCTCACAGAAACGAAAAATGCTCCGCGGCACTCTTGGCAAGCAACCGGGCGGTGCGGAAGCGCTGCAGAAGGCCGGCATAGATGCTTGGAGGAGGCCGGAAACACTCACGGTGAAGGAATGGGTGGCCCTCGCATGTTCTCTGAAGGCATAGAACCGGAGAAACCGCTCCCTGTGGACCATAACTTCACATTGATCAATCAATCTTCTCCAAGAGAATCCGGATGCGGGAAAGAACGAAGACACTGTACGCATGCATCCACGGCATTGTTCGTACGCATTCCTGCTCAGCTTTATTGTCTCCGTCTTCCTGCTCCAATGGAATCAGCGTGCTCTGTACCCAGCGGAACTCTGGCAGAACCTCCTGCTCCTGGGGCTCGTGGGGCTCCTTGCATGCGTCCCCCGAAGAACACGGAAAACCGGATGTACCTGTATTGCCCTTGCTCTCGGCATCGCATTTGCATGCGGAACAGTGGCACGGACAACACATGAGCCGACTGTGCTGAGCGTAGATACATACGCAACTGAACAAATAGTCGAAGTGAGGGGAAGAATCGTTGCAGAGCCGGACCGGCGCCCCATGCAGACGAAATACACCGTAGAAACAGAGGAGATCCGGCTCTCTTCCGGCACATGGGTTTCCCCGGTACACGGAAAAGTACTGGCAACGGACGCAAGCGGCTGGCCGGAGTACTCCTACGGCGATGCCGTGGTGGTCCGCGGCACGCTGGAAAAACCAGGCAAGATCGAAGAATTTTACTACGATAGATACCTCAGCCGTTTCGGCGTGTACGCAGTCATCTATCGGGCATCCCTGGAAAATGCACCAACGTCCCACGTGCCGGGCCTTTCCCCGCTTGCAAAGATCAACGGCACTCTCTTCGCCGTAAAACAAACATTCGAATCCCAAATCAACCGTCTCTACGCGGAACCACATGCTTCGTTCATGGCGGGCCTGCTCACCGGCTCACGCCGCGGCATTCCCGAGCACCTGATGGATGTCTTCAATACAACCGGCCTTACACACATCATCGCCATCTCCGGCTACAACATCACCATTATCATCGCCATGATTGCCGGCATGCTCTTCTGGCTCCCGCTGAAAATCCGCTTCTTCCCGGCGGTTGTTGCAATTGCCATCTTCACTCTCTTCGTCGGTGCCAGCGCAGCAGTGGTGCGGGCAAGCATCATGGGCATCCTCGGGCTGCTCGCGCTACAGACAGGAAGACAATCGGAAGTGCGGCTGACTATCCTCTGGACGCTCTTTCTTATGCTCCTCTGGAACCCCAAGGAGCTCTGGTACGACGCGGGATTCCAGCTCTCATTCCTCGCGGTCCTGGGGCTCACGGAAATCGCACCGCACCTTGACCCCATCTTCCAATACATCCCAAAGACACTGGGTATGCGCGAGGTGCTGCAGATGACCGTTGCTGCGCAACTAAGCGCCGTGCCGCTCATCCTCTTCCTGTTTGGGAGACTCTCACTCATCGCACCTGTTGCCAATCTCCTCGTCGCTCCATTCATACCGCTCGCGATGCTCTTTGGTTTCTGCGGAACAGTCGCAAGTTTCTTCTGGTTCCCTCTCGGGCAACTCATCGGGTTTATTGGATGGGGCTGCCTGGAGTGGATCATCTTCGCCGCTGAGTCTCTGGCAAACTTCCCCTTCGCTTCGCTCGATCTTGGAAAGGTCAGTGGAATCACCATCTTCATCTATTACTTCCTCCTCTGTTTACCATTGGTATACACGCAGCTTCGTTTTCCCCCCGGCAAGTCCCCTCACTGACTGCTCTATGAGTGGCTTCTTCGATGGGAATGAAAATGCATAGGAGATCACCCTGGTCCCGGGAGTGAGCTCGGCATCGAATTTCTTCTCCAGCTTCTTCATGAGACCCGGAATGAGATAGAGGAAAATACAGCCGGCATCAGAGACATCCTGCGAGAGGGCATTCCGGAGAAGAAGTTCCACCTTCTGCCGCGAGCACCAGATGCGGAGCTTCCCCAATACCCAGATAGTGGGCACTATTTCCACCCCAACGGCGGTAATGGAAGGATACGCACGCTTTGCCGCAATGAGCAAACGCGCATCCCCGGCACCAAGGTCGTAGATTTTCTCTCCTCCATGCAGTGCAGCCAACCGCAGCATCTCTTCTCTCACACTTTTTGGTGTTGGGATGAAAGGGACATCGGCCCAGATATGCGCCACCGCCGTCACCACAACAATAGCTGTGAAGAGGATGACGAAGAGAAGCAGGAAATCCAGAAACACGATCCAAGTGTACACCAAATCCGGCAGACTCCTGAAAGCTGACAGCTATTCAATACCACACCTCTTTGATCCCCAGAAGGTACGAGATGCAATTAGCGCACAGGCTGAGAAGGGGGCCAACAACAAGCAGGAACAGCATCCCGGGAACAGGAACCGTATACACGGGGAGAAGGAAGACAATGGATCCGATCATGTAGTCTGCTCCGTCCCAGTACGGCAGCGCTTTGCCGGGCGCAATGTGCATACGCCGCTTGATGAGACTCTCCACGGCATCGCCGACCAGCGCCCCGCACCCGAGGAGGAAGCCGACAAGAACACTCTGCCACAGAGTGCCATGCAGCACCGTGATCGATGAGAGAAACCTCGTATCACGCAAGGAGTACTGGAATACACTCACGAGAACACCGAAGAATATTCCGAAGAGAAATCCCCGATACGTTTTATGAGATCCGAACCAATGCGCACACACCGGCGTATTCCACTGCCTGAGTATGGGCACATGTTGCACAAGCACCGGCGTGGAATTCGCAATGAACGCCGGAAGGAACAAATACAAGAGTGAAAGAAGTTCTCTCATTCGTTCCCGGAAATAATGCGCGCATGCTTCACCATAAACTGCACCATACCAACGACTCCAACGATGAGCGCCAGCAGCATGAGGAGATTCGCCAGCTGGAAAAGGAAATCCAGAAAAGCGCCAGAAACAAGGCCTGTCTGCTCGTGGCGGAACACCAGAAGAACCAGAACAAGTGTAATGGAGAGCATTTGCATGCAAGTCTTTATTTTGCTCGCTGGATTTGCCTTCAGAATGATGCGCTGGCTTGCAGCATAATTCCGGTACGCATCGTTGAGAAGATCACGCATGAGCATGAGCACAAACAACCACAGGGGAAAGAGGTTCAGCACAACGAGAACAACAAAGGTCGGAAGAATCAGCAGTTTATCTGCCAATGGATCGAGGAAGGCCCCTAACCCGGAGGTGCTCTGTGTCCTGCGGGCAACGATGCCATCGACAAGATCGGTGGAAGCTGCCAGCACAAAGAGAAGGGCCGCCCAGGTGAACCTGCCGGGGACACCATCAACAAGTAGAAGCGCTACCACAACGGCAGCGAGCAGAAGCCGCAGAGATGTGATCTTATTGGGAAGCGTCACAGACAAACGCTATCCCAAAACAAGGGGAAGTTCAATCTGCTGGAAACAGAAGAAGTGGTACACTTCCGGAAGCACACTATGGAGCTAAAAGGAAAACATGTGCTCATCACCGGCGCAAGCAGCGGGATCGGCTGCGCGATCGCCCACGCACTCATTGCGAAAGGTGCGGTCATCTCTGCAATGGACAGAAGACATATGGCAGAGAAAATCCCACATTGGACCTCCTACGACGTCGACATCACCAAAAGCAAGCAGATACAGGACGCACTCTCCCACATACAGGAACCCATCGACGTTCTCATTAATAATGCCGGAGTCATACGGCGCGGCAAGCTGCTTGAGAGCAGCGAGGAGGACTTCGATGTCCTCTTCGACGTGAACCTGAAAGGATCCTGGCTCGTGTTCAAATATGCCCAGCCACTCCTCAGGCAGAACGCCACCATCGTACAGATGTCCTCACGGCACGCGCTCAACCTGCCGGAAGACCCCGCACTCTACGGCCTCTGCAAGCGGACAACCATGGACCTGGCAGAACTCATTGTGAAAACATACCCCCACTACACCGTCAAAATCCTGTGTCCGGGCCCCGTAGACACTCCCCTGGCCCGCGAGGGAGTTTCAGAAAATGACTTTGCGAAGAAGAAGAAAATCATGTGCAGCCCGGAAGAAATTGCCAAACGCACCATCCAGCTTCTGGAGTCCAGAACAAAATCCAGACTCGTTTTCGACAGCAAACACCACACGTATCTGCTGGAGTAACAGTAAAAGAAAGAATAATAGGGATGAGAATATTAGGACACAGTTCCTTGGGCCTTGGTACCTTCCTAATACTCTAATCCCTCATCCCTATTACTCTTAAGCCAATACAATTCTCCCAGACACAACTGTGGACAGCTCCCTGCCACTCTTCGCCGTAACATACTGCCCGCAGTTACTGCCAATTTGGTTTTCCTCCAGTGCCCCAATGCTCACCAGACTCTCAAATCCGCAGGACGCGAGAGCATCCACCAGCTCCGAGACAGACCGACCATCGTAGGGATCAAGCCGCGTGCGGAGGTTGTTTCCCTCTGCAGTCTGCGTGGGATTGAGCGGCGTGAGCTTGATAATGAACTTGGAGGGATCGAAATGGCTCCGGAGGACCGCAGGGTCGATGGGATACCCCTCCATGACAATGAAATTGAGGGTGATCTTCCTGTCTCCTGGTGCAAAGAACCGCTCTCCGAACGCTGCGATGTCCGCAAAACCCATCTTGCGGACAGGGATGAGCTCATCACGCTTCCCCTCGTCCGTCGTGTGCACGGAAAACTGCATCTGGAACATGCCGCTTCCATACAGACGCTCCTTGATATCCGTGAGACGATCGAGGAAACCATGGTCGTTCTTCGGCCCGACAGTGGAGACGGAAGGAATGAGTCCCGGAGCGTTGTACCGGGCGGGAAGTTCCTCGAGCACATCCAGCACTGCGGGACAGAACACCGGCTCCCCCATACGCGTGAACTGCACTTTGAATTTTTTTGCAGGGATGACCCTGTCTTTATACCTCCGAAGCACCATGTGATCGATTTGTGCGAATATCTGCTCCTTCGTGAGAACACCGTGACACTCGCGACCCGCATCGCACATCAGACACTGCACAGGACAACCAATGAGGCAGGAAAGAACAAGCACCCATTTCTCCTCCCGCGTATGCGGAGGCTGTATGGATTCCACAAATTCGATGGTGTGGCCCCCAATGTCCGCTACGTACACTTTGGCAAGATCATCGCTGCCGAATTCCCGGATAACTTTCATAGTGAGTATGAGTGAGAGTGGGTTATTTCCATCGCAACGCGCAAAGCATCTCCCGTGGCTATGTGCACTTGCCGGTACTGACCACTGCGGACATCTCCGGCGTAGTAGAGCCCTCTGCGACTCTTCGTAGCTATGCGAGGGTAACGAGGTTCCCGGCCAACTGCAACGAGAACGTAGTCTGCTTGAAAGCACTGAGAGGCACATTGCACCTCAAGCTGACCCGCCCCCAGAGAAATCCGGACAACGGGCATGTGTTCAACTGTGCGGATCCCTCTTTTCTCTGCACGCATCTTCAGTAGAGGCAGACAAGACACAGTATCCCGCATGACGATAGTTGGCACATACCCCCGTCCCGAAAGATTGAGTGCATAATCAAATGCTGTATCCCCACCCCCTATGACCAAAACAGTATTCTGCTGTCCATCCGCAGGCAAATCCGCCGCCTCGTAGAACAAGCGCGATCCGCAGAACTCTTCTTCTCCCCCAATCCCCGCTTTCTTCGGTACAGTCCCCGTTGCGATCACAACAGTAGAACTGAGGTACGTATGTCCGGATGTGCGGACGGAGAACACCGCATCTTCCTTCCCGATTTCCACCACCTCTTCCCGTATGATTGAAATTTTGTGCTTGCAGAGATGGTCTTGGAAGGAGCGGATGAGCTCTTTGCCGGAGATACCATCCGGAAATCCCAGGTAGTTCTCCACGCAATTCGCATTGCGCAGCAAGCCACCGATTTCTCCCTTCTCAAAAAGGACAATATCTAAACCGGATCTCTTCATCTGCAGGGCAGCAACCATGCCCGCAGGCCCGGCGCCGATGATGATGCTGTCATACGTCATACGCTGTGCAGTAATTCATCAGTGGTGAGAGGCGCAGCAAACCCGCACGAAAGATTGAGGAGGCTCGCAATGTGCATTTCCTCGTTGAAAGCAGCAGTCGCATCCGGGGGGACAAATACATCAAACCCGCAGGAGAACGCCTCGCGGGCAGCCGTCTCGCAGCAGAGATTGGTGAGTACTCCCGTTACCACAAGACTCCGGGTATCTCTGCTCTTCAAAAATTCTTCCAGAACAGTCTCATGGAAAGAGCTGTAGGAAGACTTCCGGAGAACAAGCTCACCTTCTATCGGCTGCAGCTCCCTCACAATACCGCTCTCCGGCGTTCCCTCGAACACCGTGCGACCCCACCACCTCCCAATCGGATCCTCCTCCCCTTCCTTCACAGCAAAATAGGTGAAGACGACGGGGCGCCACGCGCTGCGAAACCACTGTACAAGCCTGGAAACGTTCGGGAGAATAGCCGGACCGCTCGGCACGAACGCATGAGAGTCTTCGTCGAGAAAATAGTGCTGCATATCCACCACGAGGAGTGCTGCTTGACGGAGGTGAAAAGCGTTGCTGCGCTTACAAACCTCCTGCAGCTTCTTTTGCCAGGCACGGATCTTTTTTGCATCTTTCTCTCCCCTATAGTAGAGCTGCTTCTGCATGGGAGAGAATTGTCGTCTCCATCCCAAAGTCTTTCAAGCATTTAAACGTGGAGTTCGCTATGGTATACGTCATGGAATTCTCCGTAGCCCCAGATGTCTTCGGGAGGTATCCCAACCTCGCGATCGGTGTCATCGTTGCCACAGAAATAGACAACACAAAAACCCCACCGGAAGTAACGGAGCAACTGCGTCAGGCAGAGAAACAAGTGCAAAATTCTCTCGATTCAGAGAGTTTCAAGGAGCATCCGAACATCGCTGCCCTGCAGGAAGTGCACAGATCGTTTGGCAGTAACCCCAACAAATTCCCTCCCTCAGTGCAGGCACTGGTGAAACGGGTACTCAAAGGAGGGGCACTCCCGAGCATCAACTCGCTCGTCGATATCTATAACATCATCTCCCTCAAGTACATTGTCTGCGCTGGCGCAGAGGATCTTGACGCGTGCGAGGGAGACATTCGCCTGGCATTCGCGGAGGGGACAGAGTCATTCCGCCCGCTTGGTGAAGAGAAAAAAGATCCTCCTGCAACAGGTGAGCTCGTGTACAAGGATGATAAAGGCGTGATCTGCCGTAAGCTCAACTGGAGAGAAGGTGATCGTACGAAAATCACCAACAGCACAAAGAATGCCGTGGTCGTTCTGGAAGGATTCGCCCCGCTCACGAGGGAAGAACTCTCGAAAGCCCTGGATGAACTCGCAGGAATGCTCCAAAAGTACTGCCGGGCTCAAACAAGACTGGAGGTGCTCACAGGAGGGAATACATCCTGCACGGTGCGGTAATCACGCAGAAAAATTACTCACGACAGGTGAACCCAAAGCGTCCCTCCAGACGGGTGTTGACGCGGCCGAGCATTTTCCCGTTGCCCTTGAACCAGCGCATGACACGCCCGCAGGTACGAATTTTAAAGTTCTCCGTGATCTGCTCGCGCATGGCAGCAGGCTTGAGAGAGTTTGTTGCTTGCGGGACCCCATATTGTTGCAGGCGGTTCTGCAGGCGCGCCTCCCGTTCCGAGAGCGTGGAATCTGCTTCACGCACAACGGTGCGAGGCTGTACTCTCGTGACGCTGTAGTCCACCTTCACGACCGGCTCATCACTCTCCGGTGCGGAGGACTTCAGTGCTGCAGCCTGGCGCTCGCGCATAAGCGCGAGACGAGCGGCCTTTCCTCCGGCCCCGTGGCTCCCAGTCCCTGTGACCGGGGAAGATCCGGCCGTGAGATCGGCCGTATCACTGTTGCTCAGAGCGTCCTGCGCATCGGTGAAGGTAGCAGTAATGATCTCGCTGGTATCCGCTTCCAGCGTGCCATTGCTGGCAGTCGGAGAAATTTGTGACGTTGCAATGGAACCTGCAAAAATTGCTGATGTGTTATTCGTTTCCTGCAGCGTGACTGCCTCAGAGTCGCCATTGCCAAGTTCCACGGTAATCGACACAGTGTCCCGCGCCGTACCACTGATGTTTTCATCCTGCTCTGTGAGGCTGAAATACACAGTTGCCCCAACGGGGAACCCAGCCTGCTGGGAAAGATACGTGCCATCACTGATAATAAAGGTTGTTGCAGTATGGGAAATTTTTCCCGTTCCCTCGTTGATGGTTCCATAGTTCACGATGGAAGCGCCGGTTGCAGAGAGCGTATAGATCCCGATCGCGAAGGTAGAACCCGTATTCACCTGGAGAATGCCTCTCACGGCCTGATTGGAACCAATGGTGGTACTGGTACTCGAAGCGATAGTGACATTCTTGAAGGCCCCTGAAGCAGTGGAACCAATCGTGGAGGTCTGCGTACCGCCATCAAAGACGACAGTCCCTGTGGAACTGAACACGGTGGAAGCACCGGTAATAGAAATGCTCCCCGAGAGAGTGAATGTTCCCTGCAATCCCCGCACGGTCCCGCCCGTCTGCGTGAAGTTCCCGGACGTGGAAACGGCAGCCGTCCCCGCAACGAACGTACCCCCTCCGATGCTAATGCCTGTGGAACCCGCGTACAAACTCCCCGTTCCAAGCAGAAGGGAACCTGCCCACGCTGTGCTGAATCGAAGACCTCCGACAGACACTGCACTGCGAATTTGCACCGTGGTGCCGCTTGTACTGAAGATCGCGGTATCCGATGCCCCAGGAACACTTGCACCAGTCGCCCCTTTCGGGAGAGCGGACCAGTTAGTCGTATTCTCCCAGCGGTCACCTGTCCCCCCCCAGTACCTGTCTGCCGCGTGCGCACTCGTCGTGAAGAGAAAGAATGCCGCAACCACAAGAAACACCACACTGCCAGTTCTCAGGTGAAAAGAAGCGAACATAAATACTTGAGGAAAACTAGAAATCAAGAGTAGCACATGTGCTGGAACGAATGCTCAGAACATCGCTTGCCTTAGAAGAGAGAAGTTGCATACATCCAAAAAAGAAACTCTATTCCCCGCCAGAAAGCGTACAATGACTTTTCCCCTCCCCCACCCTCCCATGGAAACCTCTGTTTTCTTCGCGCAGCTGCTCGCCCTCATCTACCTGGTGACAGGAATCGGCATGCTCGCAGATAAGGATCGGTTCCGCGCTCTCTACGATGAGATGATGAAAAGCGCCCCCATCATGTACCTGATGGGAACGTGCTCACTGCTCCTCGGCTACCTCATTGTCTCCTTCCACAACATATGGGTAAATAATTGGACGGTTCTCATCACCGTCATCGGATGGATCGCGCTTGCCAAAGGAGTCGTCATTATCGTTGCACCGAACCTCGTTCTCAACCGCGCCAGGTTCTGGCTCACGCGCATGCAGCTCGCCGGTGCCGTGACTTTCGTCCTCGGCCTCGTGCTCGGATACTTCGGATTTTTGGCTTAAAGAAGCCTTTTCAAACGATAGGCACCTCTTCTGGCTACCACTGCGGATAGATTTTCCACAGAGGCCGCTCTAGAGTTCGTCTATGACGAAGTTGAGAGAATCGGTAGCCGCGGCATTGGAAGAAAAAATGAGAGCTGCATTCACTGAAGGGGAAATAGGAACCGGAAGTTGCGACAGATTCGACCGCATTCAAGTGGCAAACTTGCCATTCACGCCGCGGCAAGTGTGGAGTCAGCTCGTGGGTATCCTCGACAGCCTGCCAGGAGTTGCCCTTGCGCAACCTTTCCAGGTACAGGCCGTGAATGACCAGCGCATAGAAGTCACCGGAGCACTCAGCGACCACGCAGAGCAAGATGCTACTTACACAGTCGTCACCGTCTCATACTGGGTGAGAGGGCAAGTCGGGGAACTCAAGATCTCTCTGCTCTGGACACCGAAGGAGCACGGGAAAAGCCACAATCTGGAGCAACCCCCGCCGGAGGAAACCGGAGAAGCCACGCCAGGGAGCCGCGCTGTCAGCTTTGCCCCTGAGACATTGCAGCGCAGCTCCCCACACACACCGTATTCACCTGGACACCCGTGAGGACAATGCAGGAGCAACAGAAATCTGCCTCTCCCTCAACATGGCAAAAAGAACAGGAAGCACCACTAGTGCCAGGAACACGGATGTCGTGAGACCGACGGCAACCACGAGCGCCAGAGGACGCTGCACATCGGCACCGGGCCCCGTGGAAACGAGCAGGGGCACCAGACCGAAGACGGAAGCCATAGCTGTCATAAGGATCGGTCGGAGCCGCCTTGTGGCACCGCCGAGTACCGCCTCGCGAATGCCCTCCCGCGTGATTGGCTGTGGCTCAACGGGTTCCGCATACTCCCCTTCAATGAGAGGGAGTCCAAACTGCTCCCGGAACGCATTCTCCAGATAGGCGATGATGACCGCTCCCGTCTCGACGGCATTGCCGAAGAGCGAGATGAAACCGACCCAGACCGCCACGGAAAAGTTGTAGCGGGCAAGGAAGAGCGTGAGCACCCCGCCAACGAGTCCGAGAGGAATGGTAAGCATGACCATGCCGGTAAGCAGGAAATCTTTGTAGGTGAAATAGAGCAGAACGAACATGAGGAGAATCGCAAGCGGAATCACGATGAGCAGGCGCTGTTTCGCCCGCTGCTGGTTCTCGTACTGCCCCGACCAGGAGTACCTGTATCCCACTGGCAGCTTGAGACCTCTTTGCAGCACCTGATCCGCCTCCTTCACAAAGGATCCGATGTCCCTCCCGCGGACATTCGACTGCACAATGGCATTCAGCACGCCGTTTTCGCTATTGATCATCGCAGGCCCATTGATGAGCGCAATGTGGGCAACGCTGCCAAGCAGCACCTGTGTGCCGTTCATGCCCTGAATGGGCAGCGATTTGATATCTTCGATGTCCTGCCGGTAGGCCTGCTTGAGCCGGATCTGGACGTCGTACTTCTCGCGTCCCTCGATCGTCCGGGTGACGACCTCGCCTCCCACTCCGACAGCGATCGTCTCCAGCGCTTCGCCTTTGGATACGCCGTGCTGGGCAAGCAAAGCATCATCAAGGTCGATATCGAGGTACTGGAGCCCCGTCGTGCGGATTGCCACGGTATCTGCGGCACCCGGAACACCATTGAGCAACCCTTCAACCTCTATGGCCAGCTCTTCCAGCTTCACCGGATCGTCTCCGTAAATCTTCACACCGAGCGCGGTCCGTATGCCGGTGGAGAGCATGTCGATGCGTCCGATGATGGGCTGCGTGAAGCTGTTCCAGAGATTGTCAAACTTGATCGCTCTGTTCATTTCCGCGACGAGTTTCTCTTTCGTCATTCCTTTCCTCCACTCGCTCCGGGGTTTGAGTGTGATGAACGTCTCGAACATCGCGAGCGGAGAGGGGTCGGTGGCGGTATCGGATCTTCCCGCTTTCCCGGTGACCTGCGCCACTTCGGGGAATTCGGCAATGATTCTGTTGGTAGCAAGCAGAAGTTCCTGCGCCCGTTCTTCAGAAACATCCGGAATGGCGATAGGCATGTACCAGACCGAACCTTCATCCAATGGCGGCATGAATTCGGACCCGATGCGCGTCGCAGCGAGAATCCCAATGAGCCCGAGCGTTCCCGCAACGGTGAGGACAGTCCGGCGATGATCGAGTGCCCAGGTGAGAAGGGGACGATAGTATCGCTGGAGGAAATGAACGAGCGGTATCTTTTCGTCCGGACGCAGCGAACCCTTGAGGAAGAACATGCAGAGAATCGGCACGAGGAACACGGCGGCAAGGAGCGCACCCGCCATGCCGAAAACATTTGTGAACGCCAGCGGGGAGAAGAGTTTCCCCTCGATGCCCGTGAGCGCGAAGATCGGGGCGAAGGAAATGATGATGATGATCATCGCAGGGATAATTGGTTTAGCGACTTCGAGGGTCGCCTCGATGACCGTCTTCATGCGCTCGCCGCTCGTGCGCGGCGGACGCCGCATTAACCGGGCAAAAGCGTTCTCGCAGATGACGATATCGGCGTCCACCATCGCCCCAATGGCGATGATGATGCCGCCGAGGCTCATGATGTTGCTGGGGACACCGGCAAGTGCCATGAAAATGAACGTGATGAGAACACCGACGATGAGGCCGATGGTGATGATGAGCGTGCTGCGGACATGCCACAGGAAGAGCCCGAGAACGATGGCGGTGATGATAATTTCCTCCAAGAGCGCCTCCCGGACGGTCGCAATCGCCCCCCGTATGAGCCCCGTCCGATCGTAGAACGGACGGATGGTGACTCCTTCGGGAAGGCTGGACTGCAGTTCCTGTATTTTCTGCTTTACCTGCCCTATGACTTCGAGGGGATTCCCGCCGTACCGCATGACGACGACGCCCCCCACCTTCTCCTCTTCGTGATCGGCGAGGATGGAACGGCGGAAGAGCCCGGAAACCTCCACTTCACCGACATCCGTAATAGTAAGCGGTATGCCGTTCATCTTCATACCGATGACGGTGTTCGCTATGTCCTCCGGGCTCTGGAAGAACCCGACACCCTGGATGGCCACTTCGCGGCCGCCAGTATCGACGACTTTGCCGGATACGTTGTTGTTCGCCATGCGCACCTCCTCCATCACCTGAGCAATGGTGACACCGAACTGCTGGAGTTTCTGCGGATCGAGCGTGATCTGATAGGCTTTCTTGTACCCCCCGACGGAGGCAACCTCCGCAACGCCAGGAATGCTCTGCAGAGCGTACCGCACGACGAAATCCTGTAACGACCGCAGTTCCGTAAGGCTGTGACGGTCGCTCTCGAGCGTGTAGAGGAACACATGCCCAACACCGGTGGCATCGGGACCGAGCACGGTCATGACACCGGCTGGAAGCTGTGACCGGACGAGGTTTAGACGCTCGGAGACACGGTCACGCGCGAAGTAGATGCCCACATCATCTTCAAAAATCACTGTCACCATCGAGACACCGAACATGGAACTCGCACGGATGTTCTTCACGCCGGCCAATCCCTGCATACTCACCACAATCGGATACGTAATCTGGTCCTCGATATTCTTCGGGTTCTGGCCCATCCACTCCGTCATCACAATCACCTGATTTTCAGAGAGATCGGGGATGGCATCCACGGGAGTCCGTACCATCGCAATGATGCCGATGATGGAAATGCTCCCAAAGACCAGGAGTGTCAGGTACCTGCTCTTGAGAACCTTGGCAATGAGTGCGTTAATCATAGTTCTTGCTTGGAATCATCTGTTGGCTCTGCACCCGGAGGAAGTGCAAGAAAATCCGGCGGATCGAGAATGATGTTTGATTCTTCCGAAATGTCCCCCGTCACTTCCGCGAACTCCCCCTCCTCTGAACGGACAGAGACACGCACCTTCTCCGGCAGTGTTGTCTCCGGATCCATCAACCAAACGAAATTCATGTTGTCCTCCCTCTTCACGACATAGGACGGCACACGGAAGAGAGGCGTGGAACGGTCCACAATGCGAATGCGGACACTCGTGTTATGGGGGAGCTTGAGAGCATCGTCCAGCTTCGCCTGGACAGTGACAGTGTGTGTCTCAGGGTCCACCTGCGGGCTGATGCGTGTGACCTCTGCCTGGTATGCCTCTTCCTCCTCTTCTGGAAGGAAGAACACCACCATGTCGCCGGGGGAGACGGCTGAACGAAGAATCTCCGGGAGCCCAAACTGGATTTCCCGCTTGGCCTTCTTGGCGAGAGTCGTTGGGACATCTGTCAGCTCAAACGCAGGCATGGAAGGCATGACAATCTGCCCGACAGTGACAAACCGCTTTGAGACGGTGCCGGAAAAGGGTGACCGGATCTGCCTGTGGCCGCTCTCCGCATACTGGAGGCGCAATTGGGCATCTGCGACACCCACCATCTGCTTGTACTGTTCCACAATCATCGACTGATCTGCTTCTTCCACGAAGTAATTGTTCCGCATAGTCAGCAGTGACGACTCCTTCATCTTCACCTCATTGCTCTGTATGCCATCGGTCTTGCCAGTTCGGTACGCGCGGTACACATCCGGCTCGGAAGCGATGAGCATGTCGAATGCGATCACCGCATCCTGGAGCTTCTCCTTCATTACCAGGATGTCCTCCTGCGCGGAGAGAACCATAGTGATAAGATCCGCAAGTTCCTGCTGCGTATAGAATCCCGTCTGCTCTGTTGGAACGGACGGTGTCGCACCAAGGAGGGTGACAGCACGGGAAAGCACTCTGTCAGCCAGCAGGAGAAGCCCCTCGAGCGCCTCGCGCTTCTTTGTCTCCTGAACGGAGAGGAACGCTTTTTCCGCTTTCGAAAGCTGGGTGAACAGAGGTTCCATGTCGTACCGCTCCTGGCGGTTGAGCAAACCCAACTGGTCCATCATGTGGCGCTCCTGTATGTCCACTCCAGGCCGCGAGTTCGTCCCTGTCAGGATCTGCTCTGTAACCTGTCTCGCCATGCGGACTGTCGTGAACGCCTGCTCTGTCATTTGGCGGACATCCGCTTCTTTATCTGCAAATTCATTGAGCAGTGCCTGTTGCTCACGCTGCGCGACGAGCAGTTCTGTCTCCATCTCCTGAATCTCCTGCCGGGCACTGATGAGCGTCTCGTCTGCCACAACCTGCGACTTGCGAAATTCCGCTTCCGCCTGCGATTTCATAGCATTCTTTTCGCCGATCATCGCCGCGCTCTGTCCTTCCACACCCTGCGGAAGGAGCAGAGCAACGACCTGGTCCTTGCGTACTGTGTCGCCGATGTCGACGAGGACATCTTCCACAATGCCATCCCTCCGGGAAAAAATGTTCGCTGTCTCATGCGAGAGTACAGTCCCAATGAGGATGGTAGAGGAGGAATTGCTCAGGAGCACAGGCTGCACTGTATGTATTGCTGATTCTTCCGATGCATCTGCGCCTGCCTCCACAAGCATTGGAGGAGTCTCAAGGCCCCCGGAACTTGCGAATGCGAGATAACCGCTCCCGGAGACAGCGAGCACAGCCATAACCCCACCGATGACTTTCGTCCTGTGGGATAACCTGCCGATGATGATGAATACTTTTTTCATGATAAAAAGAGGAAAATTACTGCATGTTTCCGTGGTCCATCTGCATGCCATCCCCCATCATTGTCTTCATGTGGTCTTCGAACTTCATATTCATGCGGGCGGCAGCGGCCTTCTCCTCACGGTAGCGCTGGACAGTCATGCCATACTGAGCAGCCTGCTCAGCCTCCGAAAGGGGCTTCTCGGACGCACATCCTGCGAGGGCAACAACGGATAGAACGAGAACGGTAGAAACGAGTTTTCTCATAGTAAGAATGGGAAAAGAAAAAAATAAAGTGAGAACGAAGTGCAAAAAGCGCCTCGTAACTTACTTACGATGAAAAACTTACGTTCTCAGCACCACCGTGCCAACGAGCAGATTGCCCGGTAACGGTGGCCCCACATCGGAAAGGAAATCTCCCCTCTGATAGAATGACTGGGAGGAGAGTGGACTGATGTCAGAGGAGATAACTGCCACCTGCAACGTTCCTGAGGAGACAGAAACAGCCGTGGCAGACGCAAACGCCAGATCTTCTCCCCTCTGCTCACACATCTCACAGTCCATATCTTTACTCTCCTCACCATGATGCATAGCCTGCACCATCATCTGCATTCCGTCATCCTCCATGGACATGGGACTCATGTTCATGGGACAAATGCTCACACAGACGGTGGCGAGACTGAAGCCGACAAGTGTAAGGGAAGCTGGATACATAGTGCTAACGGCTTGTAATGTTACAGGCACGCATAATTTCCTCTGCAAAAAGCTCTTTAGACTTTCTGTCTCCTTTCTGCAGTTTCTTCTCACTGCAGGTAACAAGATGGCTTTCAAGCACATAGTGGTTCGTCTTCTTAAGCAACCCCAGTGCAGCATTCACCTGTTGTGCGATGTCCATACAGTATTTGCCCTGTTCGATCATTTTGAGGACACGCTCGATCTGCCCGCTGACCTTCTTGAGGTTGGTGACAGCCTTGCTTTTGTAGGGGTCGATCATTAGAGGGGGTGGATAACCATGACCTATGGTACAGGTTCTTCGCAGGGTTGGCAAGAAGTATTCTAAGGGAAAAAACAAACACTGAGAAGATACTAAAAACGAGCACAGTGGCTGCTCGTACACATAGACCTGCATTCCTGAGGATTTCACAAGAGATCAGGAGCCAGAGTTCACATAGCGTGAACTCAGCGTCGAGGTTCTCAACACACTGTGCAGCTTGATACTCCTCTGCCCCCCTCTGGTACACTGCCACCAATGCAACGACTCCGCATCGTTATAGCATCAGCAATCCTCTTCGGCTTCGGCCTCCCCCACTGTGGCGCCGGAGAATTCCTAGTAACAAAGGCAACCGCTGCTTCCCCCTCCATTGAACATCACCACGGAACTGAATACGATGCCGGCTATCAATCAATGCACCACAGAAATCATGATTGTTGCGATGGATGTATAACATGTGAGAAGGATACGGAGTATGTGCCCAACAGCAAAATGCTGGAACCTATCGAAGGTGCATCCGCAAGAGCACAAGAGAATGAGCCTTTTCCGGAGAAGGAGAATGCTGGAAACAATTTTTTATCTGCAACCGAAAACCCACTGCATGCACTTGCTCGTGAAAATTCACATTCGACAGTGAAACTGGAGTGAACAGGGAAATGAGCAGAATACCTTTATTTTTTCCTGTTTCACTATGACAGTACATACTCCCCGTCAATTGTGGTTCGGTGTATCTCTCGCACTCGTGGGCGTCATTGTTGGATATGGCATCGCCGTTGGTGCCAATGGAAAAACAAAGACCGAGACAAACCAGCCGCCACAGATCGCTCAGAAACAGCAGGCTCAACCGTCACCAGCCCCGTCTCCGTCGGCACCTGCAGCGGAAAACATACCACCGATTGATCCGGAAAAAGACCATATCCGCGGTAATCCGGATGCGATAATCGCCGTCATCGAGTACTCGGACTTCGAGTGCCCATTCTGTAAGCGCCATCATCCAACGATGAGACAGATTGTGGATGAGTACGATGGAAAAGTCAGCTGGGTGTACCGCCACTTCCCGCTCCCCTTCCACCCCAACGCACAACCGTCCGCTGAAGCAGCGGAATGCGCCAATGACCAGGGCGGGAACGATGCATTCTGGCAATACACGGATCTGCTCTTTGAAAGGGGCGCGGATAAGAATAACTTGATCTCCTACGCAGAAGAACTTGGTCTTGATACCAATACATTCGAATCATGCCTAAAAAGCGGGAAATATACCCGCCATGTAAATGAAGATACGGCAGGAGGCTCAGCCGCAGGTGTCAGCGGGACTCCCGGCAATATCATCTACAATCTTCAAACGAAAGAGGCCCGTCTCCTTTCCGGAGCACAACCGTTCGAAAACTTCAAAGCCGTCATCGACGAAATGCTCGCTAATTTTCCCCTCTCTACACAATGAAGAATCTTCTTTCCCTCATCGGAAAACGCGGGATCGTTCTCACCCTTGCAATCATAGGAGCAACCACCGGTTACTTGATTGGCCTGTCGCCGGAAGCGGCTGCCAGCAGCGCTTCAAAGCAGGCATGCCCGAATTCCGTCTCATGCAATGGCGGTAACTGCACAACTAAGGAAGCCTGTCGTAAGACAGGTTGCGGATGTGGCTGCAAGAATACCGATGCAAACCGCCTAAAAAAGTGATTATGGACACCTCCTTCCTCAGGGCAGGCCGGTTCTGGATAGCGACAATTCTATCGTCTGCTGCCACCGGCCTGCTCTTCAGCTGGCTGCTTGGACTCCTCAGTCCCTTCGGACTTACAGGTCCTCCCCGCCCACAACCGACCAACATTGAATTGCTCTCCTCAGTTCTAACCGCTGCGCTTTTTTCTGCCTGCATCGGAT
>DATDVK010000083.1:0-5552 GCA_035290085.1 Candidatus Peribacteraceae bacterium | reverse complement strand
AGCGAATGAATAGAGAAAGACAGCAACTGCTGCAGTTCCCGGACGAGCCCCTCAACCACCGGGCACTCCGCGAGCCTCCATTCCAGCGTCCGGATGACCCGGAACGGGAGAAGAAGTACGATGGTATTTCTCCGAGGGAAGCGTTCATGCTTGCAGATGAGCTCCTTGCATGCGGGATGTCCGAAGTTGAAATAGCCCCCTACCTGGTGCGATTCGTTCAGAGGGAACGATGGACAATAGAGCACCTCCTCAAGCAGATGGAAAGCGGCATGGCGATCGATGCTCTGCAGCAGGAAAACGCCTGCGCGATGCGCGCACTGATGGGTGAGCTCACCGCGCTGGAGACCGCGTGGCATCTCTATGAACTCAACGCATCGCCGCTCAGGGAACGGGAAATACGAACACTCTCGGGAGACTGTGTAATTCTTCTCCAAAGTTTTCGTAGAAAACTGGGAAGATTTCGGCATGCAGTGCCGCAACTGCATGCGGAACACTGCGGCACTGCCGTGTCCTCGTGAGAGGACAGTACATCACAAACCCTTAGCCCGCGTGGACGCAAGGATCAAAGCAATGTTTACCTATACTGTTCCCCAAGAAGATCGCGTGTCCTGCCCCTTGTTCGCTGGTCCCCATCCTCCGGCACGGTATTCTGCTGTATGAGCTGTTCCATGCACTCCCCAGCTGCTGTGAATCTGTCTTTGGGACCTTTACTCATTCTGTTATAATTATATAATTATTAGCAAATAGTGTCAATCGCCCATTGTTCATCAAATACGTGTTCTGTCCTGCGCAAAAGCAAACATTCACACATCTATAAAAATATGTTATAATATTAGTTGTTTTCCCCACTTCTTCATGAGCGACAGACTTACCGGAGCGGAAGAACTTGCCGCAGGGCACGACGAGCAGAGAGGCTTCGCCAGGCTCGCGTATTCCGAACTGCGAGCAAGGGGCATACTGCGCTTTGAAGATAAGGCAGGACGTGAGTACTGGGTATCAGACCAGAAGCTGCAGATCGTCCTGCCAGATAACTCCATGGTCCAGTACAACGTCGACCGCAACTCCATCGCAATAAAAGCTGCAGGAGAGGATGACCTGTTCCAAGGATACGAAGAGTTCATAGGTGACTTCACACCGTTCGTGGAAGCTATTGGCACAGCCCAGGCAATAGCGCTCAGTGATGATCCGAGTAAATACGGCAGAGTGCTCAACTCCGTGACCACCGGCCAGAGTGATGTAGCAGCCGAGGTACAAGAGGTACTAAGCTAGGAATCAGCCGGCAGATCCCTCCATCCTCCGACAGAGCCTGTTCTGAGCCTGTCGAAGGACTCAGAATGACAACATGGATCACCCCACGGAACCTTCCATTTCTAATTCAATGAGCCGGTTCATTTCGACTGCGTACTCGAGAGGAAGCAGCCGCACAATGGGCTCTATGAACCCGTTGACGATCATCGCTTTCGCCTCCTCTTCAGTAATACCACGGCTCCCGAGGTAGAAGAGAGCCTCCTCCGAAAGTTTCCCCACTCTCGCCTCGTGCGCGAAGGTGACATCGTTGTTGCGGACCTGGATGTCCGGGATGGTGTCGGTGCGGCTCCGCTCATCCAGCAATAGCGCATCACACTCCACATTGGCAGTGCAATCGTGTGCGTGGGGCGCAATTTTGAGCATACCGCGGTACACGCTGCGCCCCCCGCCCTTGCTGATACTCTTGCTCACCACCTTGCTGCTCGTGTGCGGGGCCATGTGGAAAACCTTGGCCCCTGTATCCTGCCACTGGCCCTCATTCGCGAATGCGATCGCCATGTGGTCGCACCGCGCCCCTTCACCCACCAGCATCGAGCATGGGTAGAGCATGGTCGTGCCGGATCCCATGTTCCCTCCCACCCACTCCATCGTCCCATCCCTCTCCACAATGGCGCGCTTGGTATTGAGATTGTACGTATCGCGGCTCCAGTTCTCCACGGAGGAATAGCGGACAAATGCGCCGGGCTTCACAAAAATTTCCACGAGACCTGCATGTAAACCCTGGCTCCCATATTTGGGGGCACTGCACCCCTCGATGTAGTGTACCTTCGCACCCTCCTCCGCAATGATAAGCGTGTGCTCGAACTGTCCCATGTTCTTCGCATTCATGCGGAAGTACGCCTGCAGAGGATCCCGCACTTCCACTCCTGCAGGAACGTAGAGAAATGTCCCCCCGCTCCACACCGCCCCGTGGAGCGCAGCAAACTTGTGGTCGGTATGCGGAACGCACTGCATAAAGTACCGCGAGACGAGATCGGGGTACTGCTGTACCGCATTGTCCATATCAAGAAAGATCACACCCTCCTTCTCCCACTGCTCCTTCAGGTGGTGGTAGATGATTTCGCTCTCGTACTGCGCACCAACCCCGGCAAGCATGCGCCGTTCCGCTTCGGGGATTCCGAGGCGGTCATAGACACGACGGATTTCCTCCGGGACCTTTTCCCAGTCATCTGTTTCTTCTGCCCCGTGCTTTGCGTAGTAGATAATGTTTTCAAAATCGAGCTGTGAGAGATCCGGCCCCCATGTTGGCAGAGGTTTCTCTTGGAAAATGCGAAAGGACTCCAGCCGACGGGCGAGCATCCACTCCGGCTCCCGCTTGTCTGCACTCATCTGGCGGATGAGGCCCTCGGTGAGCCCGCGCGCTACACCCTCCGCGTACGGGGCAGGATTCGCTGAGTCGAAGACTTCACGATTCAGGCCTGCGAAGATGGGGGCCTGCGGGGTCATAGATCCGCATTATAATGCGGAAAACACATTGTTCCACGAAATTCCGAACACATTTTTCTGCACAAAAAATATGTACAGTTCTTTTTACAAGCAGCACCCAAACCGTGTGAAGTGCAATTGACTTGGGAACACCCAACCGATAAATGTGTGGTTTTCCTTTCCTTTTCTACACCAATGGCAAAATCACCGGAACCCCTTACAGCTGAGCTCTCGAAAGAGAACGCTCCTTTTCCCTTCTCCCCCGCCAACCACACAGGCATGAGCGAGCACATTCCGCTAACACCAGTTCCTTCCGTGAAAGTCATCGCACATAACTACAACGTCACGCAGAAACTCATCACCGTCACAGAGGACAAAGCTCTCATTTGTCTGCAGCGCAATCTGAAGATGCTTGGGAAGAGACGATGGATCCACCCTCTTTCGCTCCTCATCACCATGCTCCTGGCTCTCGCCACATCGGACTTCAACAAACTCGTATGGATGAGCTCTGAGCTCCTCAAAGCGACATTCATGGTAACAAGCGCTCTCACAGCAACATGGCTCATATGGGAAATCATGCATGAAGGCAGGCTGAAGGAATTGCCGGAAGCAATTAGCGATATTTTTGTGGAGTTGCGCAATTAACCCTTGTGGTAGAGTGCGGCGTTACTGCCCCCTTCTGATGGAGGGGAAAGACACGTGTTATGGCAAAATCCCCGGACACAGATCTACCGGCCCCTCAGATACCCGAAGTGACAGACCAGAGAAAAAGCATGCACGCCATGGCACTGGAAGCACTCGTGCTCGCGACACAAACGAACATGGAACGACTGCTCTGCACAGAGAAACATCTTCTTGAAGCCCGTGAGCAGCGTGTGCAGAAATTACGAGCGCTGCGGAAGAGGAGAAAGCTCCAAGTGTTACTGCGGAGAAATGGAAGTGCAGTGCCGGAAGTGCGTGCGATTGTGGGCGAACACAGAACCCAGCGCGACGAAATCCAGGCTGAAATAGATACGCACCTGCAGAAAATAGTCGAGTTCCGAAAGCTCTTCTCCCAACAAATCGAAGACACCACTGTATCGGATTTCCCCGATCTTGCTGCAGAGTGGGCAGAGAAATTCCTCGCACTGGATACTCCATTTGAAGAAGAACCGGAAACAACACCGCAGCAGGTGAGGAAACCCTACACCCGGGAACGCAAGATTATTGCCTCCGTCTGGAGGAGCATCCGTACCGGTCTACAGGCGGCAATCGCCGGAGGAGAGAAGATGGTGCCGGCTTTCATGCACCACATGCAGAAATTCGAAGTGGAAATACAACAGAGGATGTCCACCCATGAGCCGCGAGCGAGAGCGCACCTATCCGGTTCTCTGCCCTAAACACAGAGAAGGATGCCGTTGATTCTTGAGAGTCATCCTTGACAACAGAGGCGAGTCCCGTACGCTTTCTTACGAAAATGTGGAGCAATAAGCCTCTGCATGCCATTCCTTAGGTTCTTTTCCTCTCCATCACATGTCTGCTTCTCTCGAATTTCTCGCACCAGTCATCGCATTGCTCGGCCTGCTCTGGAGTCTCGTCTTCTGGCACGAAGTTGCTTCTGCAGGGAATGGCAATGCCGCAATGCAGAAAGTAGCGCATGCAATCCGTACGGGCGCGAATGCATTCGTGAAACGCCAGTACCGAACAATTGCCATCCTCAGCATTGTTGTCGCCGCAGCGATGATCGTTGTCTACGGTTTCGTAGGAGGAACAGAAGGCTGGACCATGGGATTTGAAATAGGCGGATCGTTCTTGCTCGGAGCCCTGCTCTCCGGTCTCTCCGGTATTGTTTCCATGATCGTCGCCACACGGGCGAATCTCAAAACAGCAGACGCGGCACAGCGCGGGCTCAACGACGCACTCAAGATGGCTCTCCGCGGGGGAACAGTGTCCGCAATCGTCATCACCGCGCTCTCGCTTCTGGGAATCTCAGGCCTGTACATCCTCTATCGTTTCGGGCTCGGGCGTGCGGTGGAGACCATCCCGGCTCTCATCGTCGGCTACGGCTTTGGAGCAAGCTTCGTCGCCCTGTTCGCACAGCTCGGCGGAGGGATCTACACCAAAGCGGCGGATGTGGGAGCCGATCTTGTTGGGAAAATCGAGGCAGGCATTCCGGAGGACGATCCCCGGAACCCGGCGGTCATCGCAGACCTTGTGGGCGACAACGTCGGCGACTGTGCGGGACGCGGCGCAGATTTGTTCGAGAGCATTTCCGCAGAAAACATCGGCGCCATGGTGCTTGGAGTCGCCCTGTACCCGGTCTTCGGGCTCAAGGGGATTCTCTTCCCTCTCATCTTCCGTGCATTCGGGCTCATCGCTTCGATCATCGGAGTGTACACCGTGAAAATGAGGAAGAACGACACACCGATGAAAGCGCTCACACGCGGATTCTGGATAACAGCTGTCCTCACTACAATTGCACTCTTCGTCTCTTCGGCACTCATGCTCAATAATCTTTCTGTGGAAGGAGTGTCTGTTTCGTGGATGGACATGCTCCGCAATATGACGAACCTGCGCAATTCTGCTCCATGGTTCTTCTTTGCCGGGATCGCAGGTGTGCTCACAAGTATCGCATTTGTCTACATCACGGACTACTACACGAGTAAGGACCACCGGCCGGTCCAGGCAATCGCAAAGGCTTCCACCACAGGACATGCGACCAACATCATCGCAGGAACGGCGATCGGCATGGAATCGACCGGACTTTCAGTTCTTGCCGTCTGTGCGGCACTCTACGCCTCCTACTGGTGCGGCAGCCAGACAGGTATCGAAAGCGGGGG
>DATDVK010000082.1:0-8382 GCA_035290085.1 Candidatus Peribacteraceae bacterium | reverse complement strand
CATATCCTGCGGTACTTCCGCTCCTTCATCTACCACCGGCAAGCGCATGGCAAAGGCATCTTTGCTCTTGGTCCCTTCGCTGTACGCTCTCTCAACCAGATCCTTGTTATGGAAGAGAAAAGCCTTCTCTTTGGAAAGAAACTTGAGAGCAAGCCACCTTCCCAGATAATCCATGAGACTCTTCACCATGGGAATTTCCTTGTTCATTGTCATGCCCATGGGCTCAAAGCGTGTGTGGACGAGCTTCTGGCAGAGCACTTCCAGCGGTACTCCGTACTGCAGATTCATGGAGAGACTGAGCGCGAGCGTATCCATCACGCCGGAAAGTGTGGAGCCTTCCTTGCTCATTTTGATGAAAATTTCTCCAGGCTTGCCATTTTCGTACAGCCCGACATGCAGGTACCCCTCATGACTTGCAACGGAAAACTTATGTGTGATGGACATGCGTTCGTCCGGGAGTTTCCTGCGCCGGGGGACCTCTTTAATAATCACTCGCTCCACAATTTCCCTTTCAATCTTTACTTCCGGGGATTTCTTCTCCTTCTTCTTGTCGGATTTGCTGCTCAGAGGCTGGCTGAGCTTACAGCCATCACGATAGAGCGCGTTGGCTTTGAGACCGAGCTTCCAACTGAGGAAGTACGCGTTTTTGATATCCTCTACCGTCGCTTCGTTCGGGAGGTTAATGGTCTTGGAAATGGCACCGGAAATGAACGGCTGCGCCGCCGCCATCATGCGGATGTGTCCCTCTGGGGCGATGTAGCGCTTCCCGGTCCTACCGCACTTACTGGCGCAATCGAACACCGGCAGGTGTTCCTGCTGGAGATGCGGTGCCCCCTCCACTGTCATGTGCCCGCAGATGAAGAGATTGGCTTCTTCAATTTGCCCCCTGGTAAAACCGAGTGCCGCGAGCATATCGAAGCCGGGAGTGGCTATCTGCTCCTCCGTAAACCCAAGACGTTTCATCGTCTCCTCTCCGAGAATCCATTTGTTGAAGGAGAATTGCATCTCAAAAACCTGAGGAAGATTCTTCTCGATATTCGCAATGTCTTTATTGGTAAAACCTTTCTCGCGCAAACTCTCACGATTAATGTGCAGTGCGCCCTCAAGGCTCAGGGTCCCCGTGAGGTAACGGATGATGTCATTGACCTGCACCTCATTGTAACCGAGCGCCTTGAGTGCAGGAGCAACAGACTGGTTCGCTATTTTCATGCAACCCCCTCCAGAGAGTTTCCGGAATTTCACAAGCGCAAAATCCGGCTCCACACCTGTGGTATCGCAATCCATGAGAAGCCCGATGGTGCCGGTGGGGGCAATGACTGTTGCCTGTGCATTGCGGTAGCCATACTGCTCACCCATTGCCAGAGCCCGATCCCAACACTCCTTCGCAGCAACAAGGAGATAGTCAGGGCAGAGATTCTGGTTGATACCAACCGGCTTGATGTGCAGCTGCTCATACTCCGCTCTGGGCGCATCATAAGCAGCACGGCGGTGATTACGGATCACACGGAGCATGTGCTCCCTATTGCGTTCATAGCCGGAGAAGGCGCCAAGATGCTTTGCCATCTCCGCTGAAACGGCATAGGACTCGCCGTTCATGATAGCAGTGATGGCTCCGCAGATTGCCTGCGCCTTCTCGGAGTGGTAGGGAATGCCCATGCGCATGAACATAGCCCCGATATTCGCATACCCCAGCCCCAAGGTGCGGAACAGGTAACTCAGGCGTGCAATCTCCTTACTGGGGAACTGGGCCATGAGCACAGAGATCTCGAGTACGATCGTCCAGAGGCGCACAGCATGCCTGAACCGCTCCACCTCAAATGTCCTCAGCTCTTCATCGTAAAACTTGAGAAGATTAATAGAGGCAAGATTGCACGCGGTATTATCCAGAAACATATATTCGCTGCAGGGGTTACTCGCGTTGATGCGCCCGTCCACCGGGCAGGTATGCCAGTCATTGATGGTGGTGTCGTACTGAACACCCGGATCCGCACACGCCCAGGCCGCGTAACCTATCTTGTCCCACATCTCTCGCGCCTTGAGTGTCTTGCAGGACTGCGGCGCTCTGCCTTCCTTCTCCGCTGCACATCTCTCCGTACGCCAGTAGAGTTGCCACTCGCCATCGCTCTCCACTGCCTCAAAGAACCTGTGCGGAACACGCACGGAATTGTTGGAATTCTGGCCAGAGACCGTCTGGTACGCCTCGCCGTTGAAGTCGTTGTCGTACCCTGCCTCTACCATGGCTGCCACTTTCTTCTCCTCGTTTGCCTTCCAGTCTATGAATTCCTCGATGTCGGGATGGTCGAGATCAAGGCAGACCATCTTGGCAGCACGACGGGTTGTCCCGCCGGACTTGATGGCCCCTGCCGCCCGGTCCCCGATTTTAAGGAAGCTCATGAGCCCCGAACTCTTCCCCCCGCCTGAGAGTGGTTCACCATCCCCACGCAGGCTGCTGAAGTTCGTGCCCGTGCCGGAACCAAACTTAAAAAGGCGTGCCTCGCGCACCCAGAGATCCATGATGCCTCCCTCATTCACCATATCGTCTTTCACAGATTGAATGAAACAGGCGTGGGGCTGGGGATGCGTGTAGGCATCTTCACTCTTCTTTACATCGCCCGTCTGCGGATCGCAGTAGAAGTGCCCTTGGGAAGGACCGCTGATGCCGTAGGCGTACTTCAGCCCCGTGTTGAACCACTGGGGACTATTGGGAGCTGCCATCTGGTGCACCAGCATGTAGCTCAGTTCATCCTCGAATGCCTGCGCATCCTGTGCCGTCTCAAAGTATCCGTACTCCTGGGCCCAGTGGCGCCAGCATCCGGCAAGACGCCGAACCACCTGCTTCACCGAACGCTCGGGTCCCGTCATCACTTCCCCCTTCTCATTGTGCTTCAGCTCCCCTCTCTCATCACACTGCGGCACTCCCGCCTTCCGAAAGTACTTGCTCACCATAATGTCTGTCGCCACCTGTCCCCATCCCACAGGAATTTCCGCCCCCTCCATCTCAAAAACAACAGACCCGTCTGTATTGGCAATGCGGCTGTTGCGCCTCTCGTACTGTACCTCTTCCAGCGGATCGCTCCCCGGCGTCGTGAAGACACGCGGAATGGAGAGCCCCTTCTTCTGCGCGGAGAATGCCTGCGCCGTCGACACAGAGGTGGATGGGGCAGTATATTTCGCTGGGACAGGAGGGGGCATAAGGTAAATGGGAAAGAGATAGACACACCATGTTGTGGTAACAGGGCCGCAATCACACAAGATATTGAACCACCTCACCCAGGTCAATAGGTATTGCATCTTCTTCTTCTCCCCTGTCAACTCGCAGGGTTTTCCTTTACCGTTCCCATCGCAGAGAAATAATTCTCACAGCACAGCACAGCAACCCTCTGCAAAAAATTGCATTCGCACCATAATTCTCCATACTAGCTCAAGTCTAAATTTCCCTCATTCCGCATGAACATTCTCGTTCTCGTCGCCGGTACCAACGAGCCGAGCAACTCCAATATGCTCGCAGATGCATTCATCCAGGGCATGAAACAACACAGCAATGTGACGGTGGACAAGCGACGCTTGAAGGATCTGCAGATCAATCACTTCTCTCTGGAACACTACAATCCCACGTTCCGGCATGAGGAGGATTTTCGCAACTTGCAGCACCTCATAGAGAAGGCAGATGGCCTTGTTATTGCGAGCCCCGTGTGGAATTTCAGCGTTCCCGCACATCTCAAAAACCTCATTGACCGCATAGGGAGCTTCGCGCTGGATGGAACCAAAACAAAGGGGACACTACGAAACACACCACTCTTCTGCATCTACACTGGAGGAACTCCCTACGTCGTGTGGAAGGGCATGATGCGGCTCACCACCAGCCACGTGACGGAAGCAATGAAGTATTTCGGAGCTCTGCCCATGGGTATCCACTTTGAACCACGGTGCACCCGCGGGAAGGGGGTGTTTGGGCTGGTAGTGGATGGGCGGCCGCAGTCACTCTCCACAGTGAAACAGAAGGGGCAGGATTTCATTGTGCGCATCCGGAAGTACCGGGAGAGCGGCACCCTGCCCTTGGGCACTCGCATCGCCAAACTCTTCTTTGAGTGGGGACGCGCATTCGTTACAAAAATCACGCCCTAGATTTCTGCCCTGAGACCAAAATGACAGGGATTATTGACATATCCCCCACTTATTCTAGAATCAAGCTACGGTCATGAGACCAGTATTTCCCCCCGAAAGGGCAGGAGCGTTGGTCTCGGAGACCATGCTGCCTGTTCTTTCCCTTGTTATGGAGGTCCGAAGAATGGACACCCGGGCACTGGGCGCGGCAGGATCCGCGCAAGGAGTCGGTCAGAGTCGGTTTCATGTTGTTCCAGGGGCAGATGCAGTGCCCACCTTTCCGGATCAGGAGAAGCCGATCCGGGTTGTGACGCTACGCATCACCCCAGCTCAGCACCAGCGGATCAGAGCTGCGGCCCATCTGGGGAAAAGCAGTATGAACCAGATGCTGGTAGCAGCGGCGATGCAGGCTGTCGAAGCGGCCGAACAACAGGATGCGCGACGCATCCATGCCGCGGCTGCGGAGCAGACCACCGGTGCAACCGTTGGCGCGGCCTGACAAACCCAAACCAGGCCTCACATGGATGTGCAGGCTAACCTCCAGGAACAAACAGGTGGCAAGCCCGTCACAAGGAATGTGACGGGCTTCTGCTATGCAGAAGCACCGACAAGCACTACCTCTTCATCGTACTGCCCTGCATCTTTAAAGTACTGCCACGTTTTCGATCCTCCTTCCACGAGGATACTCGTAATGCCGTAGAACCCCTCCTGGGGCGTGGTGAGCATGGCCCAGAGACTGTGCCAGTCAAACACACCATTACGTATCGGAATACGCAGAATACGCACCCCACGAGCCAGTAACTCCCCTTCTTTCTCGTGCGGAGCATCTACGCTCGCGATGAGGATTGTCCCCTGAGCAAGGTCACCGTTTATCACCTTCGCCTCGAGAGGAATACGCAGCATCGGATCGAAGATGAGACGCAGAGACTGCTTCACTTCTTGATCAAATTTTTTGTTCATCTTTCGACTGTGCTCAAGATGACAGAGGTTGGAATGCTCAGGATGACACCGAACAGTAAGCAGTGGATCATCCGCAATCACCGTCTGCACTCCCACCAGAATCGCATCGTGCGTTGCACGCAGGTATGTATGCGACCATGCATCCTGCTCCTCAGAAGTGATCTTCAGCGCTGTCCCATCGGGATTTGCAGTCACCCCTCCTCTCGTCTGCGCCCTCTTCAGCGTGATGTAGGGTCTCCCCTGCTCCTGGAGAGAGACGTATCCCCTATTCACCCTCCGGCAGAGTTCAGGAAGCACCGGCCCCTCCACACGAATCCCCGCTCCCACCAGCTGCTCTCTCCCCTTTCCTGCAACTTCGGGATTGGGGTCCTCCATGCCATACACCACATTCCTGATGCCGCTTCGAATGATCAAATCGGTACAGGGGGGTGTTTTCCCGTAGTGACAGCATGGTTCTAAATTCACATAGAGCCCATCCTCTTGCTGAAAAGTCTGATCAAAATTATTGATCAACATGCGTTCGGCATGGTCCATCCCAAATGCGAGATGCCACCCCCCAGCGATGATCCTGCCCCCCCGAACGAGCACAGAACCTACTAGTGGATTGATTCCGACGAGTCCGCGACCTCGCTCCGCAAGCTCCAGACACCGGCAGATGAAAATTTGATGACCCATTGGAAATAGTGTGGCACAAACAAGCTTCTTCGTCTGAAGAAATCGCGGGAGAATCCTCATCGATAAAGGCTGAAGGAGTTGTAGAGCTGTTTCAGTACTATTTATGTAACTGTGTACGTAAGTGAAAGTTTGATTGGAAACGGCGCCGTGTCAAGAATGGAATGAGGCGTATTGTGAACGTTTTAATACGATAAAACGATAATACATTGACACACTACCTCCGCAGGAGTAGCCTGCCGGCAAATGCGCAAGACTTTCACCGAGAACGACTGGCGGGACGATCCCTGGTTTAAAAACCTGTGCAAAGCCATCGTTGCGTGTAAAACGGAAAAACAGGCTGCGGACTTCCTCCGCGACATCGGCACGCTGACAGAATTGCAGGCATGGAGCGAAAGACTGGATATCGCTCGTCGAATAGTGCAGGGAGAAACATACCGGTCTATTACAGAAAACACCGGAGCAAGTACCACAACAGTGACTCGGGTTGCCCGATTTCTCCAGAATGGCTCTGGGTACTTGCGCGTTCTGAATACCCATCGACATCCTCGCCACGCACAGCGTGGGGAGAAAATGGTGTCGTAACGGGCAGAAACGGACCGTAATGTACGACCTCATTCCCTCCTCACCGGAGGGATTTTTGGTTATTTCCCACATTATGACTATGCAATCCAATGGAATCATCCGCATCGCGGTCCAGCGGTCAGGGCGACTGTCTGAGGGGTCACTGAACCTCCTCCGGAGCATGGGGCTCCAGTTCGAAACCTACCAGAACCGCCTCTTCACCACCTGCCGCAACATGCCCGTCGATATTCTCTCCCTGCGGGACGACGATATTCCGGAATACGTGCAGGATGGTATAGCTGACCTGGGAATCGTGGGGAGCAACCTCCTCGATGAAAACAGCGCAACCGTTGAACGGCTGCTCCCCCTTGACTTCGGCTACTGCACACTGGCTCTCGCAGTCCCCGAGCAGAACTCCATCCAATCGGTGTGCGGTCTCTCAGGCAAAAAAATTGCCACCTCCTACCCAAACACGCTCAAACGATACCTCGCACAGAAGGAAATAAATGCAGAAGTTATCGTCCTCAGGGGATGTGTGGAGATCGCGCCAGCACTGCGAATCGCGGATGCAATCTGCGACCTCGTTTCCACCGGGAGCACTCTCCGGACGAATCGGCTGAGAATACTGGAAACAGTATCCAGAAATCAGGCAGTGCTCATCCGGACACCGCGCCCTTCCCCGGCAAAACAGAAAATCATCGGGAAGCTCCTCCTGCGCGCAAGTGGCGTGAGAGAAGCGCGCGTGTTCAAGTACATCATGTTCAATCTGCCGGCGAGGAAACTGAAGGACGTGAAAACACTCGTGCCTGGATGCGACAGCCCGACGGTGATGCCGCTTGCGGATCCTCAAATGATCGCCGTGCACTCCGTCGTGGAGGAGGAGCGATTCTGGGAAGTTGTGGAGAGGATCAAAGAATGCGGCGGATCAGGGATCCTCGTCACCCCCATTGAGAAGTTCATCCGATAATGATGCGCAATGCTGTTCCACCAGTACCGGCATACATCGCAACGCTAGAGCCATATAAATCCGGCCGATCAATGACGAAGGGGAATGCCTGGATATTCATGGACTCGGGCGAATGCACTGCCCCGTTGCCGTATTCAGTTGATCTGCAAACAGGAATCAACCGGTACCCGGACCCCACCGGTGATACTCTGCGCGATGCAATCGCTTCCACCTACGGCCTGAAACGGGAGAACGTGTTCCTCGGTTGTGGCATCGATGAAGTTCTCGACAGGGCCATCACAACATTCAGTCCACCCGGCGGAAAGCTACTGAGCTTCGAACCCACGTTCCCCCCTTATCGGATTTTCGGGCAAACGCAGGGACGGACATATATTTCCGTTCCATTGACCCCAGACTTCGGCCTGCAGGAAGAAGCAGCGATTGCGGCAGCACGCTCTGCCGATATTGTCTTCATCTGCAGCCCGAACAACCCCACAGGTACCGTGCTGGATCCAGGTGTGATCACCAAGATCATCGATGCGGCACCAGGTCTCGTCGTGATTGACGAAGCATACGGAGAATTCTGCGAACTGCAGAACCTTCCGGTGCAGATAGACAGTGTCAGAACCGGTGCAAAGAACGTGCTTGTAACCAGAACGTTCAGTAAAGCGTACGCGGCAGCAGGCATCCGCCTCGGATATGGACTCGCCAGTACAGAGATCATCGGCGAGCTCCTGAAAACCAAGCTCCCCTACAACGTGAATGCCCTGAGCCAGTCTATAGGGTGTTCCCTGCTGGAGGGCCGCAGCGCAATGGAAGAGAACGTTCGTGCGCTGCTAAAGAGCCGCGCGCTCCTCGCCAAAGGATGCAAAGAACTCGGCTGCACCGTGAGCAGGAGCGTGACGCACTTCTTCCTGCTGCAACTGCCCGAAAGATATTCAGCTGGCAACTTCTACCAATTTCTGCGCAATACGTACCGCATTGCCGTCCGCCCGTTTGGCATTATCAACGGTAAAGAAAGCCTGCGGGTAAGCACCGGAACAGATGAGCAGAACAACTTGTTCCTCAAAGCCCTTTCTGCATTTCTTTCCTCCAAATCACTATGATTCCCATCTTCAGGAACACCGAACTTAAGG
>DATDVK010000081.1:0-4519 GCA_035290085.1 Candidatus Peribacteraceae bacterium | reverse complement strand
ACAATGACGATAGACGCCAGAATCGCAATAATACCGATCACGAGCAGGAGTTCTATGAGCGTGAACCCTGCGCGGGTGATGCGGGGAGAAAGGTGTTTCATAGAAAGAAAAGGGGAAGGGTTGGGAAAAAATTAGGAGGATCGGCATACAAAAACTCCGATCCGTTGATTGGAATTGATTGTACCAAACAATCGTCATATGTTGCACATTTATCTTGACTGGATACGAAATATCTTATGGCCCGCATAATAGAGAGACGGATGCCACCGAACAGGAACCCGACTCGCAGTAACCCCAGCTGTAGCTTCCGCTGCTACTACAGATCGGAGAGTTGCACCCGCAATCTCCCTCCTCCCTATCATCTGGGAACAGTGTTACAAGCGCTTCAAATATCCGTGAGAATTTTGGGAATGTGGGCAACGGAATTGTTCTTGAGAGCACAAAAGAAATGGCGACACTCTGTCGGCTGCTATCCGGCGATGTATTTCGAACCAGGAAATTTGTCGCGATAATATTCCCCGAACCAGTCATGGGACGAACCGTGTCTGCTTCTGCTACCAGAATTACCCCGCTCCCTTGTGCGATGATAGTGGGATTTTCCCCATCCTGAGCCATTTGAAGGAAAAGGAGCGAACCCGTTTCCCCCTGCAGAGGATCAATGATGCGTTCCGCACGGCGGATCCGCCGTGTCATCGACTGCAGCAGTTGGATACCTGTCTGATCCACAAGCGCAATGGTCTCTTGCCGCACTCGTTGTTCATTGGATGAAAAGAGCAGTGCTACCACCACCCCTGAAACGAGTGAGAAGAATGCTAGGAAGAGCAGTAGTTCCACCAGCGAAGTCCCGGATCGGACACGGAAAATGCGATACATATCAGTAGTTACAGGAAGTGAACAGCGACACTTCTTGCCAGGAAGTAATGGTCACACTGGGAAACAACCGTGAAACAAGGATCTCCATGCGCCGCGCAGTATCCCCTCGTATCCCCTCTGTGCAGATTGTGCGGTTCTCGTTCCCTGTCCCTCCAACAGCAAGAATTTCACAGGTTCCATTACCCAGATCCAGTAGTTCGTTTCCGCCGTAACTGCTATCACCCCGCAATTGAAGGAGAGCATGTTCCGCACATGCCTGTGCAAGCGCAAGCGCTTCGCTGGAGTGCTTGAGCGAGAGCCCTGTACGTGCAGCGGAAGTGGAGAGGAGAAGGACGGATGCGGTGACAGCAAGAGAGATAGTTCCAACCACCAGAACACTGAGAAGAAAGATATACCCCCGATGCTGTGAAGTGTACTTCATGGGCCGGGTTGGATGATTTCAAATGCATCATTTGTTGCAAGAAAAACACGGTCTTTCAGCATGTCGTAGAACACGCCGCTCGCCGCTCCGTTCGGGCTATCGTAATAGGTGAGCTCTGCGGGGAGACCACCCGAAAGGCGATGGGGATCGATGACCTGCAGCTCCTTATTTGGATGACTGGATGCCAAAAAGACGTACCGTCCCCCCGGTTCCACCGCAATATCGGATGCATTGCCACCTACTTCGTAGTACCAAGGCCCCGGTGGTGGTGATGGCACGACACTCTCTGAGATATCAAAGAGAATGAGTTCTTCTATACTTGTCCCATCGAGCCGGCCGAGCAGGGCTGCAGTACCAAACGCAACAATGGCACTGCCATCGTAAATATCGGTAAGGTTGTACCCCACCCCCGGAGCATCAGCCAGATTTGCCGGATCAAATACATCGACCACTCTCAGCTCTGCGACATCCTGCGTGTTCCCGGCGTAGATATAGGCCTGGTGAACTTCAATGTCCATGAAACCTCCGGCGTTATTCAATGAATCGAGAAGGGCAAGAATGCCTCCGGATGCGCTGAACGAATAGAGTTCAGCCACCAGACCGTCTTCACTTGCCCCCACGAAGAGCGTTCCATTGAAGAAATCCAGTGACCGCGCGCGGCCATCTGCAGGAATGTTCCCCTGGTCGATGAGATCGAAAGAAGAAAGAGTGCTGGGAGAGGAAATAGTATAGGAACGCAGTTCGGACGAAGCATCCGACGTAAGCACATACAGCACGTCGCCAACAGCGAGAAGATCATATCCTGCCGCCCCCAGAGAAAAAGAATTTGCTGTGCGAACGGGATTGCTGAGATTGGAAATGTCAAAAACATAAAGCCCGACCGTGTCGCCGCTTGTGACAAAAGCATAATTACCTTTGACTATCACCTTATTGAAAAGAACGCCAATGCCCACATACGCACCCTGCTGTGAAACATCCGACCAATTTCCAATGGGCTGCACTTTACGCCAATTAGTTATTTCCGTTGTGAGAACCACGCTCCCCGAGCGTCCCATCCCATGGTTCCACGCCGTCTGTGCGACCGCGAAAATGGTATCTGTCCCGGATGCAGTAATCGTGACATGAGAAGAATACCCATCGGATGTAGTAGCGCCGGACTCTGTGAGTTCCCATGTGCCTCCAAGCCCTACTCGTACCCCATGATCCCCCTCAGCAAGAAGAGAGAAATCCTGATCACGCATAGTGCGGAGTGCCTCAAGAGACTGCTCTGCAAGAAACGCCCCGCGCATATGATCGCCGCTTGCGAGAAAACCGCGCTGACTGAAGAGAAGGCTGGCCCCCACTGCAACAATGAAGAGACCAAACACCACTACCCCCAAGAGGGCATCAAGCATCATGAAGCCACCGTGTACCCTGCAATGAGGTGAGCCTATTCGCACTGTAGCTCTCATACTAGACACGGCGCCGTTTCCAATCAAACTTTCACCCGACTCCGCACCGCATAGGCGGGGCTCCGCCGGGTTTCGCAAATGAGGAAGTGAGGTATCTGAGGAGATGCTCCGGTCTTGAGGTCGGGGAGCTTCACCCGACTCTGCAGGAAGCCACAATCTTCAGATTGTGCCTGCACGCCGGAGTGCGTTTCGGCACGCAGGCGTGGAGGAATGCGGAATACGACGTTGGCGATCCTGCTACGCCGGGTTCCGCCACGGCCGTAAGGCCGTGGAGCTTCACTGGCTTTGCACAGCCGTTACCGCGGCAATGATGTTCACCGGCAAACGACGCCGTGTCTAGCGGCGGTATGGGCCGAAATCGAAAATCTAGTCTCTATGAACACGGACGGGAGATCCGTCCGTGTTCCAGAAGCTATCAATGCTCGCTCACCTAAAAATTCTTCACCATCTCCACAATAGCTTTCCCGCATCCAAATTCACGCGCACCAGTGGTGTAGAACGGGAAGAGGCTGCGCATCTGGCGATGCAGACGCGGGAACTGTGGGAAGTGATAGGTCTTCTTATTCTCTGCGACGTCCACAAGCTGCTCACAGCTGCATCCCTTCGTATCACCCAGCGTGTACTGGCCAATCTTCTTCCTGGGGCCATGGCGGAAGATGGGACTGTTGGTTGTGAGGGCAAAACGGTCAAAGAGCATATACTGGCCCGGAGCGCTCTCCGGCATATACGTATTGGGGCAAAGGTCTTCGCTGTTCGTGATGGTATCACCGTCGGTGTCACTCTCGCAGGTCCCCTCGCGGTCGCCATGCCCCTGGTGTGCCGGCCAGCTCGAGACGGGAATTCCCATCGTCTGCGGATTATTGGTGTTCCCCGGAGGGAAGTGACAGATCACCATTTCCTCTCCGCTTTCCTCACCTGTGCCGCCACCGGTACTACTGGAAGAACTGGATGCACTGCTGCTTGTGCCTGTACCACCTGCACTACTGGAGGAACCACTGTTTCCTCCTGTATTTGCAGCACCGCAGATTCCCTGGCTTGCAGGCTTCTCCAGGATAACTTCCACTGCGGCATCCTGGTAGTCGGAACCCGCATTGAGCTCCTGGAGCTCAAAGAGGAGGAGGAGAGATGTTTTCCGAATCCTCACCCGGTTCCCGTCAATTACATTCCGCATGAAACTCCGCAGGCCTGCGATATTTGTGTACGGAGTAGTGCCAGGAATCGCCCCTCCTCTCTTCAGGACTTTCGCACGCCCCGAGCCATCACTTGTATCCGCCCGGCTGCGGAAGAGCCAAGAGTAACGCCCCTCCGTCCGCAGTACAAGCTTGGCACCTGAACCCACACCACTGAATGTTTCCCATTCCCCACCATCGATATCGCGGAATCCAAAGAGAGATTGCCAAGTTGTGCCACCATCCAGGCTCGCACTGATGTACGCACGCACTTCCGGTCCTCTCGCACCGTAGGTGATATGAGAGCCAAGTGCATGGAACGTAATGTCCGCAGGTTCATTGATCTCTATCTGACCATTCTCTTTGAGGGTGTATGCAACGCCACAAGGATCGGGCGTATCGTCATCCAGATCTCCTCCGGCGTCGTCAGTGCCTCCTCCTGTGCCAGTCGTATCACCAGTCGTGCCACCTGTGGTTCCGCTACCGGTCGTGCCGCCAGTCGTGCCACCTGTGGTCCCGCTACCGGTCGTGCCGCCAGTCGTGCCACCTGTGGTTCCGCTACCGGTCGTGCCACCTGTGGTTCCAGCCCCTGCGCTCTCCATCCA
>DATDVK010000080.1:0-9244 GCA_035290085.1 Candidatus Peribacteraceae bacterium | reverse complement strand
GATATTCGGGCTCTTCTGCCCGGAGGAGGCCGAGCTCCCTCTGCCGGCATTCGGTGATTACGTTGATTGTGTGGCACAGAAATCTCAGGAGCCTTCCTGCATGCCATTCGATGCGAATGAGGATGGTGCAGTGGATCTTGCAGATGCGGGAGTGTTCCGTCCTTTCCTGCAGGGTCCGGGATCTATGGGCATAGATCTGAACATCAACGGCATGGATGGCGACGACACGGTCAGTGTCCCCGATCTGCAACTGTTCGGAGATTGTCTCAGGGGGGCGCCGGGCACCTGTGATGGGTTGGGTGTTACGCTCCGTGGAGGCGGAGGCGAGGACACGCTGTTCGGGGCAGGGGATTTCGGGCTTGGTTTGGATGGAGGTCCGGGGAACGATATTCTCTTCGGCGATCCTCTGGGCAATCTCATAGGGGTGGAAGGCAACGATAACCTGGCGGCAGGTCCGTTCCCTCCGGATTTCTTCGGGCCGGGATCCGGTTCTCTCGATGATTTCCATCTCTTCGGGCCCGGAGGGGAACCCGTTCCGGTTCCTCAGTCTCCGTTACCCGGGCAGATGCAGAATTTCGGAGGGTGCCTGGACGGTTCCCTCATGAATGGGGTGTGCCGGGGGGTGCCTGCTCTCCAAGCGGATCTTCAGCCCGGCGAGAAGCTGCAGTGCAGCGTGACTGTCCTCCGGGTCGGGAACGAACGGATTGTCATCGTGCATTGCAGGAAGGTCCGGGAGGGTATGCAGTGTCCGCAGGAGCAGTATCCCACTGCGGATGCCTGCCGCAACGCGTGCCCCCGGGGTCAGGAATGTGCACTGAATGAACAAACGAACTGTTACGCATGCATGCCGGCGGTTCCTGCGTGTCCTGATCTTGCGTATACAGAGCAGACTGTCTGCCAACGCGAGTGTACGCATGGGCAGTGCCAGGCAAGAGATGTGGAGGGTGCCCATTGCTTCTTCTGCGTTCCGACGGAGTATCAGGATGAGTGTGCGGAAAAGGGGTTCTACAAAGACAACGCGAGCTGCCTGTCTGCATGTGAGAGTAAGATCTGCGTTACCGCGGATAAGAATTGCGTGAAGTGCATGCCGAAGGAGGATGCTCAGTGTCAACTGCCGCTCTATGGTTCCCGGGAGCTGTGTGAATCGCTGTGTGAAGCATACAAGTCGGAGCAGGCAAGTTGTGTGCCTCTTTCCGATGGTTGTGTGCAATGTCTTCCGCGGGATTTCACCACTCCGCAACCGGAGCAGTGTGATGCGCCAACCAAAACAGAAGGGCAGTGCCAGAGCAGCTGCAATGGCACCTGCGTCAAATCGTACACACGCAATGATGGTGTGAAGTGCTATGAGTGCGTCCCAAGCCAGACGCCTTCCTGTCCGGATGATTCTGTTTCTTCCTGCGGAGAGTGCCCGAGCGGCTCCGAGTGTTACACGGAGGATGACTGTATCTTCTGCAGGGCGGTGAATCAGGGGCCAACGTGCCCCAGCGGTACGACAGGTGACAGGAGTGTCTGCGAAGCGCAGTGTGCGCCGAGAGGCGGGACATGTGTGCTGGAAAACAGCTGCTACAGTTGCATCGTCTTTAACTGTCCCTCGGGGGCCTACAAGAATGAATGTCCGGGAAGTTGCGCCAATGGGTGCACTGTCGTGGGAGAGCAGGGTGGTGTGAAGTGCTACCAGTGCAAGCAGAGTTGCGAGGACGTATGCGCCGGTCTCGGCCTTGAAGTTGTGAAGGACTACACGAATTACATTCTCGGCGAGCTCAACGGCTATACGTGTGTCTCCGGGGCCAACATCAGTGTCCAGCGTGCGACGAGCGGGGATTGTGAGTGTCTCTCCGTCCCGCAGATCACGGTGGATACTACGCCGCCGGTCTGCAGAGGCACTCCCTGCGGAGACGTGGCCTGCGGCTCACAGCAGAGTTGTTCCGGCGGCGAGAACACGACCATCACTGTGACGTGTAACTGGGGCGGGTGGGAGAAGATAGATGAGTTCCG
This sequence comes from Candidatus Peribacteraceae bacterium, assembly GCA_035290085.1. Lineage (GTDB taxonomy): Bacteria > Patescibacteriota > Gracilibacteria > Peribacterales > Peribacteraceae > GWB1-54-5. The sequence continues at coordinate 7,249 of DATDVK010000080.1, read as the reverse complement.
CTTCCGGCCTATTGTCGGTCAGTAACCTTCCTCCTCTTTGAGTACGCAATCCTCTATTTCACCTCTTCTCCGGGGCCTCCCGGCTCCGGAGAAGAGGCACGTGTGCTCTGTGTGTGAGTATGCGTTCGCACATCTCCACTCCATTCCACGGCGCAGCGGCGAGAGCTATGCCGAACACGGATGTGAAGTGGCACACACTCTTCGTGAGAGCAGTGAAGATGCATCACTGCTTGCTGTTGCTATGTTGCATGATCTCCTCATACATCCCGAGGGCCCCTCTCTCCTGAGCTCCGCACCACTTTCGGAAGATGAGCGGGCGCTTGTTCTCCAGATGTATGCGCTGCGCCGATTGCACGTTGATGAACGCACGAAGGATCTTGATATCATCATCCAGGCGTTCATGCAGGATCCTAGGCTGCTTCACCTGCGCATGGCTCATCGCCTGAACGATGTGCGCCATCTTCAAAGATTCCTCCCCACCCTACGGAAGAAGATCGCTTCGGAGACGCTCCATATGTACTGTGCCATTGCCGGGCGTCTTGGCATGTATGCGTGGCGCTATGAGATGGAAGATGCTTGTTTTTCCGTGGTGAGTCCCCGTGCCTGCGCGAATCTCCGGGCGCGCTTTGAAAAATGGAGAGGGCTCGATGAGACCTGTCTGACACACACCACGGAGTTCCTCTTGAAAAATCTGAAAGATGAAGGGATTTCCTGCAGTCTGGAATACCGTATCAAAAGTCTCTACTCCACGTACCGCAAGATGGTCATGAAGAAACGGCGGTTCGAAGATCTCACAGATCGTCTGGCTCTCCGTGTCGTCGTCCCGGAGATTATGGACTGCTACGCTGCGCTTGCAGTTGTACACTCCTGCATGCACCCCATTCCGGGGAAACTCAAAGATTACATCGGTGCCCCGAAGGAGAACGGGTACAAGTCCATTCACACGGTGGTGTATCCTCTGCCGGGGGTGACAGAGCTACCTATTGAGATCCAAATTCGGACAGAAGAAATGCATGCCGCGAGTGAACACGGGCTTGTGTCGCATGGAGAGTACAAGACGCTTCAGTATGCTCTGGATGCACGTCCTGCGCGCGTGAGCCTCTTCCGCAATTTGCTGAGCCTGCGGGAGGAGGCCCGCTCTCCCAGGCAATTTGAGGAGGCGCTGCGCAAGTACTTCCAGGAGGACCACATTGCTGTGTTCGATCCGGAGAACAATCTCTACCACTTTAAGGATCCTGTCTCCGCGCTCGACTTTGTGGACCGGGTGTACCCGAAACGGACAGGGAATCTGAAGGAGATCAGGGTGAATGGACGCAAGAGGTCTTTCGGTGTGTGCCTGCACGATGGTGACATTGTTGAGGCGAAGTTTGCGCGCGAAAGAAAAGTGGAGAGCGACTGGCAGGAACTCTGTTTCTACCGCTCCACACGTACCAAGATTCGGTCTCTGAGCGGGAAGTTGCGGGCTGTTACCCGTTCGACAAAGCGCGGCTGCTCTGCGGCCGCGTCATCAGAAAGTAATTCCTTCAGAGGTGGGCTCAGGGTGAAGCGCGGAGGCTCTGCCTCCGCGTGCTTCACAACTCCGTCACCAGTGTCACCACACAGAAGAACCCGAAGAACAGGAATGTTGCGGCCATGACGAGGTTTCTCCACGGGCGGGGCCGCAGGGGTTTCGCGAGCAGCTTGTTGTTCAGGAAGAGGATGATGCCGGAGTACACAAACATGCTGAATGCGTTGATCACGGCTCCCAGCACAATGAGCGTGAGCGGCTGGTCAAATCCTGCGGAGAAGACAGTGATACCAAAGAGGATCTGCACCCAGAGGACAGCGTAGTACACTCTGGAAACGCGGATTGATTTCATATTGGTGAGGAGGAGCAGGTTCTCTGTGATGATGCGGGAAGTGGAATCCAGCACTGTGAGTTGCGTTGCCGCGAGCATGATGCCTGTCACGACGAGGAACAGCATCCCGAAGATGGGCAGGGTTCTCAGTCCTATGGCAAATGCCTCGTTCACGACGAAGTTAATACCCTGTGCGTTGTTCTCCGCCCCGAACGTTGTGATGTATGCCAGCAGGGAGAGGGAGAGCATGGTGAAGAGACCCAGTGCCCAGAATACAAGCAGATGCTCGGTGTTCACTGTCTTCCACCATTTTCTGAATCTGGTGAGATTCTCTTCTGTCGGAGGAAAAGTGTTCCCCGTCAGCGTGAAAGCATGGCCCCCTTCTTTGGAGGTAATGAGGCTGGTGATTTTATCGGCATACTTCCCCATTCCATATCCTTTATCGCGTATGTAGCAGGACTGTGTGAGATTCAGGTTTCCTCCGGCACCCGCGTAGGCCAGCGCGCCGAGGAACGTTCCCATCGCTATGCCTGCGGGGAGAAAGGAGTACGGTTCTCCGTTGAGCGATCCCTGGCCGAAGAGCCCTTGTACCAGTGTGGCGACATCAGCGCGGCTTGCGAGGGAGTAGGCGATGATGACGATGAATGGCACGCCGATGGAAATGAGGTACTTCTGGAGTGTCTCCACTGTTTTGTAGAGCACGGTGCCCAGAGAGAGTATGAGTCCGATGATGATGAACAGCACGACTCCCACGAGATTGGGGTTACTGAGTCCGAATGCAGTGGAGAGCAGGGTGGCGCCGTAGAGTCCTATGCCGGGCCAGCCGAACCCGAGGAATGTGGAGATGATGAACCACGCCGGGAGCCAACGAAGCAGCCGGGTGAATCCGACGAAAATGCTCTCCCCGTTAATGAGCGCGTAGCGTGCCACCTCCATGTTGATGAAGAACTGCAGGGTGATGCCAACGAGCATGCCCCACACGATGCCGAGGCCGTAGTTACTTGCCATGTAGGGCCAGAGCACCACCTCCCCGCTACCGAGCCCGAGTCCGAGTATGATGAAGCTGGGGCCGATGAGCTTGCGGAGACGGGGGGCTTCCGGCAGGTCCTTGGTACCCAGGGCGAGATCCTTGGCTAGCATAGTGAGAATACCTTACCATGTTTCATTCTTTGGGCGGAACCTCTCTTTGGCCATGGAGGGCGATTTCTGCTATAATAGTAGGAAACAATGACCAATCTTCTCATTCTCATTGCGCTCCTGCAGGTCTGCACTGTTGCGTTCATTGTGTACCTGGTGAGCAGACATAACCGGCTGCTCTTTCCGATTCCCAAAGGGAAGAATACGTACGAGGCACGTAATGCGATGGTGGAAATTCTCGTGCTCAAGATCCGGGGATACCTCACGAGTGTGCAGTGGTTTGCAGAACTTCTACAGGGCCATTCTGGTGGTGAGCTCACGGAGGAACAGAGCCAGCTCGTTGCACAGCTTGCCGAGTCCTGCCAAAAGGCTCATAAGAGCCTGGAGTGCATCATCAAGAGCATGAAAGGGACAGCGAAGATCGCCGACCTTCAGCTTTTTGAGATTTCTGAGGAGGAAGTGGAGAATTTCCGGAAACGGCACGAGTAGGGACCAACGATGCCTTATTCAGTCCGGGTGTCGATGCACAGAGCAGTGTCACGCGGCAGGATGTGGTGTGGATGTTGCGGAGACTTGACTTGTACTATAAATAGTATTCTGATATAATAATAGGTGACTCCGTGAAAAGTGTCGCAATACATATATTCATGACCGATTCTCTCATGAGAAATCTTATTAAGGCGAAGGGGCTTGCTCTCTGCGGTTCCTCTCTTGCCTTCATTATTGCAGTCGTTGCTCTCCGATCCATGACCGCTTCTGTTTCCGGTGATCTCGAAGGCCTTTCCGGCCTCTCTATTACTCCTTCTGCGGATCTGAAAGTTGTTGCAGGCGGGAGTATCAGGCTTACGGCAGAAGGCGACTATGGAACGCGGAATATGCCGATCCGGGCGGACTGGTTTCTTGAAAAGGGTGAAGATCTGGGAGAACTGGGAGCATGTAGCAATACAAAGTCCTGCACATTCACTGCGGGGGACTCCGAAGGGACAGCGACCGTTCAGGCACAGATTGGAGACGGCAAATTTATCGACAAGGTCGATATTATCATCGAACAGCAAGAGGAAGAATTAGTGAATCCGTTCAAAGATGAACTCCCTGAGTGGGCGCTTGAAGCTATTCTGCGAATGCATCAGGAGGGAATAGTGAAAGGGTATGATGACGGACGCTACGGTCCGGGTGATCCTGTGACGAATGCTCAGGTCATCACACTCATCTACCGCATCCTTTCCCATGCAAATCTGATACAAGATCCGGAAGGGTGTGCTCAAGTCTACGATGATGTTCCTCAGGGACACTACGCATTCATCCCGGCCTGCACATTCCGCCGACAGGGATGGTCCTCCGTGGCAGAGAGACTCTATCCCGATGAAGCTTCTTCCCGTGGTGCCACTGCAGGATTCATGAACGGAACACTGGGAGAGACTCTCCTCGGTGCCATGGGCTCCCGCCCTCCTCAGATGCAGGCATTTGATGATGTTCCACTGGGTCATTCTCATTTTAATGATATCGCTGTCACAAACCATACGGGACTTATGACAGGGTACCCCAGTGGTGACTTCGGCGTGGATGATGGCCTCAACAGAGCAGCTGTCGCGGTGATCATGTTCCGCATTCTCAACAAGATTGAAGAAGGGGGGATTACTGTTCTTTCGGGATATGATGCCGGAGCAAAGGATGCGCATAGCGCAGCACCTGTTTCAGAAGCATCTTCCTCTGAGGCGAGTGCAGCTTTGGAAGAGAGTTCTTCCTCTGCCGTTTCTTCGGAGGATGGGAAAGAAGATCAAACTGAAGCAGACAACAATAAAGAACTACCCCGTGGAGCTTGTATTCTGGCAACAAAAACACGTCCCCGAATAGATGACCCCGATGTGGGATTCGATTACGTGAAGAAGCACTTCAACGGCATTACGGGAGTGAACCAGACGGCATGTGATCAGGCGGTATATGAGCAACTCCTTAAGGTATATTGCTCACTTGAAGGAGCCGCTGGACGGGCTGAGCCAAACTTCATCACGTTCCGGGAGGACAATGGGGATTGGGCATCGATGGGTTGCGGACTTGGTAGTTGCAAATACAAGAGAGACAATGGGACGTATGTTACCGGATGTTGCCCTTTGGAATGTCCGGATAATGTGCAGAAAGAACCGGTATCATCCGAGGAATCCTCAGTTGTATCATCCCAAGTTTCTTCTGTAGCAGTGTCCTCCACCCCGGTTGCGAGTTCGGTACCAAGTAACGCATCTTCTGTTGCTTCGCGAGAGTCGCTCCCTCGTAACGGTGCCTGCGCCATTCTGAGTCTGCCGCAAGGCAAGATACCGCGTGCCGATGATCCCGACGAAGGATCGGACTACGCGAAGAGACACGTTTCTGGCGTGAATGACATCACCAAGCTGCGGGAATCCTGCAATGAAAACGTGTTTCAGGAATTGCTGGAGCGGTTCTGCGGGTCGGATGGCGCAAATGACCGGGGCGTTCCAAGAGCCGTGAGTTACAGCGATAATGGAATGTATTCCACCATGGCATGCGGCGGGCGTAGCTGCAAGTACCAGAGCGGATATGGCACCACCTTCGTCGAGGGTTGCTGTCCTCTGGAGTGCCCCGGCAATGAAGATGACGTAGGCGTGAACAAAGTGGAGGGTACCATTACACTGGCAAAACCGCAGATGGGATATTCCTGGACGTACTTCGACTTTTCGAATGGGAAGCAGCAATCGGCGAACGCGAATTTGGGCTACGATCTGTCGTTCTACACCTCTGCCCAGAAGCTCAGCATTAGCACACCAAACTGGTTCAACAGCAACGCGCGCCATACGCTGGTGGCGAAAGCCAATCGCTTCTACGACGACGTCACTCTCACCGAGTGTATGGGTCTCACGTACAATCCCAAGGCATCGGGTGCGCCAGCATTTTCCAATGCGAATGAAGCTGTGTGCTTTAAGACGGTGGACGGGGCAGTCGGGAAAGTGAGCAACCTGTCACCATCGGACTACACAGTGCGCTACACGCTCTGGAGGCCATAAAAGTAACATCTTTCTCTTCACTCAGTTGCTCTTTGCAGTGCTTTTCCGCACCTCCGGCGGTTTCATGCCGACCTTCGAGTGCGGTTCCACGCTTTCCGTGAGCCATACGCTTGAGCCGATGGTGGAATCGTGGCCTATGACGGTTTTCCCGCCGAGGATGGTGGCGTTTGCGTAGATAGTCACTCTATCCTCTATGGTCGGGTGCCGCTTCGCTTCCCGGATCACTTTTCCACTCTCGTCATTGCGGAAGGAGAGTGCCCCCAATGTCACTCCCTGGTAGATTTTCACGTCTTTGCCGATTTCTGTCGTTTCACCGATTACGACGCCGGTCCCGTGGTCTATGAAAAGCCCATTTCCTATCTTCGCTCCGGGGTGAATATCTATACCTGTCTCGCTATGGGCGCACTCTGTCATCCCTCTCGGGATGTAGGGGACTCCAAGCTGGTGCAGGTGGTGTGCAATTCTGTACACGAGGATTGCTGCGAAACCGGGGTAGTAATTGATGACTTCCGCCGCATCTCTTGCGGCAGGGTCGCCATTGAGTGCTGCCCGGATGTCCAGTGCGCTCTGTGATTGTATTTCCGGGAGCGTATCCATGAATGTTCCCGCACTTTCTGCGGCAGTTGCTGTGTGATCATCTTGTCTTTCAGCGCTCATTGCCTGGGCTATGAGATCTGCGAGGGTATTTCTCTGTGTTTCAATTTGGCGAGCGCATTCCTCCACTGTCCATCTGTTGTAGGGAAAGAGGAGTTCCCGGAAAGCGCCGATAACTGCAGAAATTTCCCTTTTTGTTGGGGGGAGAATCCTTTTCGTTGCTGCAAGCAGGTGGGCGATGGTGTCTGGTGAGTGCATGGGGAGAAAAGGGGATATGCAAAAAATGACATCCCTCTGGTTGCGGAACGTATTTGAGATCTGCTGTCCGGTCCGGCCCGAGGGCGTTTAGAGGATCGAACAACAACAAATGATTCTGTTCATTTCTGAGGGGAATGTATCGCCGATTGGGGGGAGAGTCAATCTCCCGGAGGCCATACTATGAGCGCCTCGCTTCTTCCAGGAGCCTGAGCACCGCTGCGGCCGTATGCATGCGGTCTTCTGCAATGTCCAGAATGCGACTCTGGGGGCCGTCCACAACGTCCTTGTGCACTTCCTGTCCCGTGTGGGCCGGCATGCAGTGTAGGAACACGGCTCTGGGGTCCGCTTTTGCCATGAGCTTGGGTGTGACTTGGTACCCTGCGAATGCACGGAGAAGTTCCGCTT
>DATDVK010000079.1:0-10961 GCA_035290085.1 Candidatus Peribacteraceae bacterium | reverse complement strand
GCCTGTGACATGAATCCGACCAACGTCCCTCTCAACCGTGTCTCTTCGGTACTCTCGTCACATCTCGTGGCGCACGGGCTCATGCAGGAGGTCCAGGCACAGGCGGGGTCTGCTGTCGGTGACCTTTCAGCATAGTCAGTTTTTTGTTGTTCGATTATGAATGCCGAATATCTTCCTGACGAAAATTCAAAGCGCTTCATTGCCATCCTCAATAAGAAGGTGGAAACAGGGAAGTTGCTCAACGCGCTCGGTCACATGACGGCGGGTCTCGCCGGCGGCTCGGGGAGAGCAGGGGAGATGTGTTTTCTGCAGTACGAAGACAAAGGTGGCGGGAAGCATCCGAACATCTCCCACTTTCCATTCATCGTGCTCAAGGCGGAAAACTCCCATAAGATCCGGAAGGTCCGGGAGGAGGCAATTGCCCGCGGCATTCCCTTCACCGACTTCACGAGTACTATGACCGTCGGCACATCCCGGGAGCAGCAGGACGCAACGAAGAGCACATCGGAGGAAGAATTGGAATACTTTGGTATTTGCCTCTTCGGCGAAACAAGCGTTCTGCGGGAATTTACCGGAAAGTTCTCACTCTTCCAGTAAGGTCGTGAGCAGACTTCCTTGGAAGTGGAACAGGAACACTAACTCTCCAGACAGTGCTTCTGGATCGTTTTCCAGTCGAAGGGGAAGACGTATGTTTCCAGTGCGCGGACGATGGCAGCAAAGCACTGCCAGACATCATTCTCCTTGTAGAGGAATGCGTTTCCACTCTCCTGTACGGGGTTGTAGTCGGTCACTGCTTTTGTCTTCGGGCCAATGGGAATGGTTCCGCTCCGCAGGCATTCCTGGAGCTCAGAAGTCGCGAAGTCCGAGAGGAAGAGTGCCATGTCTGCTGCCTTGTACATCTTCTCTATGGCTGCCGGCTTGTTCGGGATGATGGCGATGCGGTGGTTCTGTTCCTCCGCGAGTCCCGTGATGAACGATCCGTACGAGGAAGATCCCTTCCCGAGAATGAGGATCTCGACATCGAGGGAGAGGAGCCCCGGCAGGAGTTGTTCGAACAGTTTCCCACCAAGCTCTTTCGTCATGCTGGTGGGAATGCAGATGACTGGACACTTTGGTTCCATGGGCCAGCCACACTCCTTCTGCAGGGCCGCTTTTACTTTGGGTTTCTCGTTCAGCGTTCTTACGTCCTCCTTCGGTGCGGCAGACTCTGTGGTTACAGCAACTTTCGGCATGGATGTGTGTTTGAAGTTATCGTCTTATTATAGCGAAAAACCCCTCTTCATGAAAGAGGGGGCACCTTGCGGAAGTTTGCATGTAGTATCTGATAATCTGATTCGCATTTGTGTTTAGGACTGCTTTTCCTGCCTTTGGGAGGAAAGATCCAAGATGCAAATGACAAGATACAGATAAATCCCAAATCACACTTTTCCAACCCTCCAAACATTTCTTATTGTGCTTGAAGGTTGGTTCTTCTTTGGAACAACTTGTGATTTGCATCTTGGATCTTCTTCGTGAGCCTGATTCGACAGATATGTGTATTTGCGGCATGCTGAGTTCGTGAAGCATCTTGTTCTCATCGACGGCCACCCGACTTCGCTCTGCGAGCTTCGCCGGGCGAGCTATCTTTGGTAACTTCTACTCCGAGAATGTCCCATCTTGTTCTCATCGACGGCCACCACCTCATGTACCGCGCGTACTGGGCCATTCCCCGCACACTGAAGACAAGCAGTGGTGAGCTTACCAACGCGGTTTTTGGTGTTGCTTCCATGCTGCTCAACATTCTGAAGCGCGAGGAACCCGATGCGTTCCTCTTCTGTTTCGATGCGGGGGAAGAGACATTCCGCCACCAGGAGAACAAGACATATAAGGAGGGGAGGGCGGAGACGCCGGATGAATTCTACGAGCAGATCCCCCGCATTCTGGAGATGATCGATGTCTTTGCCTTTTCTGCGGTTTCCAATCCACAGTACGAGGCGGATGATTTTCTCGGTGCCTATACGAAGGCTGGGGAGGCCGCGGGTATGCGTGTCACCATCGTCACAGGGGATCGTGATTGTCTGCAACTTGCGAGTGAGAAGACACGCATTGCCATCCCGCACAAAGGATACCAACAGGTGGAGTATCTGGATCCTGCCGGGGTGGAAGCGAAATTCGGTGTCCGCCCGGATCAGGTTGCTTCCTACAAGGGACTCTGCGGAGACGCATCCGATAATCTTCCCGGCGTGCATGGCATAGGTCCCAAGACTGCGGCGGCTCTTCTGCAGCAGTTCGATTCGCTCAAGGGAATCTACGATCATTTGGAGGATGTGAAGCCTTCCTGGCGTGGGAAGCTGGAGCAGGGGAGGGAGCAGGCTTTCTTCTGCGAGCGCATGGCAACGCTCGTGTGCGACATGCCGCTCCCTGTTTCCCTTCAGGAGACTGCACTCACTCAGCTCCCGTATAAACCGGTGCTCGAATTCTTCACGAAGATGGAATTCACGGCACTCACCAAGAGGTTCCAGTCTCTTGCGGAGAGTTCCTTTGGTTCCGGGAAGTTTGAGGAACGGGAAGTGAGTGCTTCATTGCAGATAGAGGGTAAAACAGGAGAGCAGATGGCGTTTCTTTAATACTGTTCCCCGTTTGCTCGTTGGTTCGATGCGAACGACTCATGGCAAACGAGTGAACGAAGTCATGGGAACAGGTGTTGGTTTTTCTTTTGGAGGAGGAGAAAGGCGCTTCAAGGTTGTGCACAATTGGTACTCAGCAGTTTTTCAGTGGATAATTTTGTGATTCAAAAAATTGGTTAGCCCTTCAGTAAGCCAAAAAATGTGATCTCATTCTTTGTTCAAAAACGTGGTTTGTGAATACCAAAGGTAGTCATGAGCCTCTTGCGGAGCAGTTTTGCCCTTGCGTAGACTTCGCATGTAAAGAAGTGATCCGATCAGAGTCTTTCGCCGTCACTCTTTCTGGCGCACCCTTTATTCCACACCCTTCTCACCCAACCGACTATGTCTAAAGAACGTGTACTCGCGAGTCTCGACATCGGGAGCGCAAAAATCCGAACTGTTGTTGCCGTCGTGGACGGAGAGAGGGGCCAGCAGGTTCCGAACGTCATTGGTGTCGGCATCTCGCCGTCGCTGGGGATGCGGAAGGGCAACGTGATAGACGTGGAGGAACTGATCCACAATATTATCTCCTCCCTCGAAGATGCGGAGAGGATGGCGGGTGTGCCTATCAACCATGTGTACGTCGGGATGAGCGGATCCCATATAGAGGCATTCGACAGCCGCGGGGTCATTGCCATCTCCGGTTCCGAAATCACCATGGATGATGTCGGCCGCGTGCTGGAGGCAGCGCAGGCGGTGAGTATTCCCGCGAACCGGCGTATTCTCCATATCGAGCCCAAGTCCTACACAGTCGACGAACAACGTGGTATCAAGAATCCTGTGGGAATGACGGGTATCCGTCTGGAGGTGGAAGCTCACATCATCACGGGGCATGTGCAGCATGTGAAGAATCTGGAGAAGTGCGTGGACCAGGCGGGTGTGGATATCGACGACCTTGTTCCTGCGACCATCGGGGCTGCGGAGGCGGTGCTGAGCAAGCGCCAGAAGGAGCTGGGCGTGGTGGTCATCGACATTGGAGCAGGGTGCACGAGCGTGGTGATATTCGAGGAGGGGACCATCCTCCACTCCGTCTCTCTCCCCATCGGGGGTGAGAGTGTGACCAATGACATTGCCATCGGACTCCGCACATCCATCGATACCGCGGAGAAGATCAAGATTGAGTTCGGTTCGGTGCTCCCCGAGGAAATCTCTGAGCGCGAGATGATTGATCTCTCCTCTGTGAGCAAAGTGGATACGCAAACTGTGAGCAAACGTTACATGGCGGAGATCATGCAGGCGCGGTACTACGAAGTGTTCTCCCTCGTGAAGCAGGAGCTTGAGCGCATCGGGCGCAGCGGTATGCTCCCTGCGGGCGTGCTGCTCACCGGCGCCGCTTCCAAAGCTCCCGGGGTGCTGGATCTCTCCCGCGATGTGCTTGGTCTCCCCGTGCAGATGGGTTTTCCGGTGGATGTAGGAGGTGTGATTGAAAAAGTTGATGATCCTGCCTATGCCACTGCGCTTGGTGCGCTGGTCTGGGGTATGCGCGAGGGCGAGAGCGTCCAGCGCATGGGGTCTTTCCAAATGAAGCGTGCAGCACAACAGGTGGGCGCCTGGTTCAAGAGCCTCCTTCCTTAGTACTTGCTTTCCTACCCACTCCTCATCATGTCCGACACACTTCGTTCTCTCTTCAGCGGCAGCGGCGGCAGCGGCAGCAATGGTTCTGTCGGTGACCGTTCCGCTGGTTCCGGCTCCTCGTCCTCGTCCTCGTCCTCTTCTTCTTCGCGCGAGGTGCGTCCGGATGTTTCACCTGGGGCAGATATCCGCGTGCTTGGCGCGGGCGGCGGCGGCGCTAATGCAGTGCGCCGCATGCTGGAGGCAAAGGTGCAGGGGGTTGAATTCATTGCAGTGAATACCGACGTGCAGGCGCTCTACCACAATCCTGCGCCCAAGAAGATCACCATCGGGCGGGGAACGACGCGCGGCCTCGGGGCAGGAGCGAATCCTGCCGTGGGCAAGAAGGCAGCAGAGGAAAGCAGCGAGGAGATCAAGTCTGCCCTCGAAGGTGCGGACATGCTCTTCATCACCGCCGGTCTCGGCGGAGGGACGGGGAGTGGCAGCGTGCCGATCATTGCCGAAATTGCCCGGAGCATGGATATCCTCACAGTTGTAGTTGTCACCAAGCCTTTCAGCTTTGAAGGGCTCAAACGCAAGCACCAGTGTGATGAGGCACTGGAGAACCTGCGGGGGAAAGTGGACACCCTCATCACTATTCCGAATGACAAGATCCTCTCTCTCATCGACAAAACCACGCCGCTCACAGAAGCGTTCGCCGTGGTGGATGAAGTCCTTCAGCATGCCATAGAAGGCATTGCCAGTCTCATTACCGTACACGGTCTCGTGAACGTGGACTTCGCAGACGTGAAATCCATCATGCGGGATGCCGGCACGTCCCTCATGGGCATCGGCTACGGCACCGGCGACAACCGGGCGGCGGAGGCTGCACGCGCAGCGGTGGACAGCCCGCTCCTCGAGCTCTCCATTACCGGCGCCAAGGGTGTGCTCTTCAATATCACGGGCGGGAACGATCTCTCCATGTACGAGGTCGACGAGGCGGCACGCATCATCACCGAAGCCGCGGATCCGGAGGCGAACATTATCTTCGGTGCGGTGATAGACGAGAACTTTACCGGCGAAGTGAAGTGTACGGTGATTGCAACGGGCTTTGAGCCGGCACCGGACATCACATCGTTCAAGGCGGCTCCCGGAGTGCTCAAGAAATCTTTCGCTTCTCCCCATGGCCTCTCTGCGTTCTCCTCTTCCGAGGATCTGGATGCAGAAGAGTCGAGGAAGCATTCATTCCTGGAGGCGAAGTCCACAGCCATGGAATTGAATGAAGAGGAGCTGGAGGTTCCGGCTTTCATGCGAAAGCCCATCAGTAAGTAACAGATCGGACGGTCCGATTCCCAAGGGGGGAAGCGTGAGCTTCTCCTCTTGTATCGGATGCGCATGGCTCGCTCACGAGTGGCGAAGGGTGCTCTGCCCTACTTTACTGTCGCAGTTTCCTTCTTTTCTTCTCTGTGCGTCCCTGTGGACCCAAACCCTCCGCGCGTCTGCGCGCCGTGGTTCTCCACTTCCTTCCACTCTGCCCTGTCCACACGCACGAAGAGCCCCTGGGCGATGCGCTCGCCGCGCTCCACCGTCACCGGCTCCTGCGAAACGTTCTGCACCTGAATGAGGATCTCATCCTCCGCTCCGTGGTAATCCTGGTCGATGATGCCGATGCTGTGCGGGCACACCAACCCCTTCTTGCGGGGGAGGGAGGAACGGGGCGAGATGAGGAGCAGGTACCCCTCCGGCACCTTCACGATCACGTTGCCCGGCACGAGGCCGATCTTCCCCGGTGCAATGACTGTCGTCTCCCGCGTGATGAAGTCGAATCCTACGGATCCCTCCGTTTCATACTGCGGGAGGGGGAGGGAAGGGTCGATGCGCTGTATTGCCACTTGCATATCTCCAGTATGCCTGCGGCAGGGGATGCTGTACATTGCATTGAAGGAAATAAACGCAATAGAGGAAATAGAAGAAATAAAGGATTGGGATCCTTCTTGCGCTTCTTCCCCTGACTCTCGTATTACGCGGTGCTGCTGAAGCGGCTGGCGAAGTATTCCTGTGTGTTTTTTTCTGTGAGCCATCCCCCCGGCTCCATCGCGTAGTTCTCTTCCTTAAATTGGTCTGCATATTTGAGGAGGAGTTCTTTGATGAGGTCCGGCCTGCTTTCCAGGTGTTTCTGCAGGTCCGGGAAGATTCTGTTGGCGAGCATTTCGTAGCGTCTCGTCTGTTCCTCCTTGGTGAAGTTCTCCCGGTTGCTGTCGCTCCGAAAGATGTTTTGGTCTGTGATTACCTGATTGTTGTCTCTGTCCCGGTACCGGGTCCAGTCGAATCCGAGCTCCGGTTTTGTGAGGAGATCCGAGATGAAGGTGTTCTGCGGCGAGCGGTACTTGGCCACGGTGAGGTTGCTCGTGGAGGGGCCCAACCCATTATCAATGTTATCCCAGGTGATTTGCGGACGGTCCCCGCTGCTCGCATTGCGCGTGAAGAGGTTATCCATGTGGATGTAGGCGACGATGGATTTGGCCAACTCATTCATGTCTCTGTCGGTGAACCGCGCACGGCCTTGCTGCTCCATCAGCGCGAGGCGCGCGAGTGTTTTGAACTTTGTTCCGAAACCTGTGTAGGCGTTGCGCACGGCCTCCGGGCTCAGTTTCTCGCGCGTGCCGCTCACCATACCTGTCATGCGGTCGATGTTCACCCAGTCTGCCTGGGAGACGAGTGTCGGCACGTCCTCGTGGTCCAGGCTCTCCGCGCGGGTGCCGGAGATGGCTTTGGAAATACGCTCGCGCGTGCTCTCCACGCGCATGACTTCCAGATGGAGCCAGAGCGTGGTCTTGGGGCCGTAGTCGAGCGGTTTCCCCGGCTCTTCCAGCCTCTGCGCAAGAGCCTGCACTTCCGGGAGGGTGTTATTCTTCTTGTAGAAGTAGTCCAGCCACGGGTACCGGTTGAGGATGCCGCTCGTCTCGCCCGCCATGGTGCGGAGCCGGTCGATGGAGAGGAGCCCGCATGCCACGCCCTTCACAAGGTAGAAGAGTTTGCCTTCCATGGTCATTTTCCCGTTGCGCATGGAGTAGTCCAGAATCTCTTCGTAGAGGTGGGGGTTTAGGTCCGTGGAGGCTCCGCGCCCGGTCCGCTTGTCTTCCCACAGCACCAGCTGGTTCTTGAGTTCCTTCTCGAGACTATCCTTTATGTTCGAGAGCTGGTCGACCATGGCGGTGAATTTGCTCTTTCCGTTCTTCACCGCTCCGTCGTTCGCCTGCCGCCAGGTGGTGTAGAGGTCCTGGCCTCCCCAGATGTCGGAGATGAGCTTGCGCAGCCACTTATCCCGCAGGATGTCGTCATTCCGGCAGGCATCTTTGGGCATGCTGAAATCGGAGAAGGTATTGAGTGTGTCCCACATCTTTTCGTTGCTCCATTCCATGCGGCCGCGATCCGTGAGGAGCATGAATATCGCCTTGGCCTGGTCTTTGTTGCGCACCTGCCCGAGCATCCGGAGCAGTGTGTAGGAGGAGAAATCATCGAATTTTTCCTTCCATTCGTTCACTTCCTTCGTTTCTGAATCCCGGTCTCTGCGCAGGAACTCGTCCTGCAGCCTGCCGACGTAGGGCGTGTTCTTGGGAATGAGCTTGGTGATCGCGTAGCCCAGGGTCGCCTGCTTGGAATCCCCTCGGCGGGTCCAGTAGCGGTTGAGGTCTTCCCACCCCTGCTTGAACATTCTCACCACGTCCATGATGCTCACGAAGTCGATGTCGTGGAAAATGGCGTGCCAGCCCCTTCTCCCGCTTGGTCCTGCGGAGACGCTCACTTTGTCCGAACGAACCGCTTCAAGTTCCTTGAGGAGTGGGTCGAGTTTTTTTTCGATGTAATCGATTGCTTTCTTTACTCCCTCCGGCTTCGCTTTCCCTGTCTGAAACTCCTGCTGCACCATACGGTGGGTGCTGTCGAAGTTGCCATAGATGGGATTCATGATGCTTTGGTATTCCGGGAATGCATCTGCGAATGTCTTCACTTTCTCTATCTTCCTCCGGAGGTCGATGATTCTGGTGTTGATGTCGAGCATGCCGGCTTCGGCAGACTCATCTCCGTCTCCATGTGAAGCGCCGGTGGTTCCGTCATCTCCGATACTCTCTCTTGAGAGGTACATCACATCTGATCCTCCAAGCTGCGCCTCACGGAGTACTTCTGTATCGATCTGTCGCGGCTCTCCAGGTTCCATTGTCTCTTCGATGTGCTTATAGAGGGCAATTTGCTCAGGATCGGTACTGTCTGTTGGCCGGCCTCTCTCCACCCAGAATGCGTGCTGGTTGAGGAGCTCATCCATGAGGCGTTCCTGGTATCGCTCTTGGGCAAGCGCCTGAGCCTGCTCCTCGTTTCCACCCGTTTCCCGGCGTGCCCGTTCAAGTATCATTTGCCATTTCTGTTCCACATGCCATTTTCTTGCCTGTCTTCCCAGGAGCTCACGGAATGTGCGCCCCTGACCGGGGAGCTGGTTTGCAGGGATGGTGCCATCCAGTAATTCGCTGGTACGAATAAGGATTCCCTCAAAGAGACCGGTTCTGCGAGTGAGTATGTCCACGATTACGTGCCCTTTCTCATGTTCTATGACATGGTCGACATTCAGGTTCCTTGCGGTGATCTGCTGCATATTGAGCACGAGTTGCCCTGTGTCACGGTTGTAGATGGCAATTTCGTCGGGGCTGTCTGAACCAAGTTCTACAAATTGCCCGGGAGTATCTGCCCGAACAATGTTTTCGGACACCCCTCGCAAGAGTTCCTCTGCTTTTGTGAGGCGCTGCACTGCATCCTGCGCGTTCTTCAGGGATTCCGTTCCCTCCGCAGTCCCTTCACCTTTCTTCGCGGCTTGGAGATTGATGCGTACATTTGTGTACTGCTCTAAGAGGCCGTCTTCTATGTGCAGTACGCGGCACACGGTGTGCCGGAGGGCGGGGAGATCGGCAAACCGTGCCTTCACCTCTCCGTACTCACGCTGCACGCGCTCCCGCTCATCCTCCGTATTTTCCATCTGCATGGACTCAAATTGCTCGTCCGCTTGCTCGGCCCGTTGCCGGAAGGACGTGTTGCTCAGTGTGTAGCAGAGCATGTTGATGCGCTGCTTTCCCTGCTTGCCTGCCACTTCCTGTTCCAGGAGATCAAAGTCGTCGCCGGTGGCTGTGCCGGTGGCAACCCGCTCCAGTCTCCTGAGGAGAATCTCCAGTTGCTCTATCGCCTCTGCCGGCATCTGCTGCACAAAGCGGGATTCCCTGCTCTTCAGTGCCTGGAGTGTCCTCTCGATTTTTCCGGATTTCCAGAGGTGGGTCGCCCAGGCGACGGTATCGCGATGGTCCAGTCTCGCGCTCTCGATTCCCTGGGAGAGCGGATCTTCTCCCGCTGTTTCTCCGAGCATCTGGTAGCTGTCTTCGGCGAACCGGTCGAAGCCGGGACTTTCCGGGGAGGGGGGAGAGAAGATGATGCTCTCCAGCGGTTCCAATGCTGCGGCAACGGCCCTGCCACCGAGCAGCGCTTGGCTCGCGCCGAAGCGTTGCAATGCAGAGCTGCTGTCTACCCCATCAAACTGTTCCTCGCACTGATGGAGCATTCTTTCCCTCACCAGCTGTGCACGCTCCCTCAAATCCTCCCGGATGACTGTGCGCATTTCAATGAGCTGCTTTTGCAGAATGGAAATCTGCTCGTCGAGCGTTCTTGCCGCGAGCTCATCCTCGTTCGCGGCTGGTGTGCGGCTGAGGAAGAGGTGGAGGAGCTTGCGCCTGCGCAGCCATTGCTTTGCGGAATCGAAGCGCCGTACCCAGTGCGTACTGGAGAGTTTTCCCTCCTGGTTTAAAACGGCATTCGGGTCGTCATCCGTCCCTGTGTACTCCTCGCGGATGCGCTGATTCAGACGGGCACGGAGACGATCGCCTTCCGGAACACCGGATGTATCGAAGCTCGCCTCTTCCGGCAGGGCATTCTCCCTTCCGGTGAGGAACTGTATCACGCTCTGAATTTTTGCTTTGTCTGGCTGAAAATTCGCGTATCGGCCAGAGAGCCAATCGGAGAGCGTGGGATCAACAATGGTGAGACCGCGTTCCCTGCATTGATCTCTCAGCCACTGCTCGGTACCCCGGAGGCGGCCGATATCGATGCTTCCAAGGCGGAGCCCGGGATGCGCGTCATCCAGTGCTTCTTCAATGTCCTGTAGTTTTTGTAACTGTTTGTCGAGGGTATTCGTGAAATGCAGGAACGCTTCGGGGTTGCGCAGGCGTTCCACGGCTGCGGCGCGCAGTTCACCTGCTGCGTCTTCGTGGTCGCGCAGGTACCACACGATTTCGTGCAGCGGCAGATCCGGCTGGTTCAGCTGATCTCTGTAGTACTCATCGTTCTCTCTCCGCATTCTCTCTTCCACCTGCCGGCGCAGATCACCGTTGTCATGTTCCAGCAATGCGATGAGTCCGGAGGGTTGCCTGAGCATTGCATCTATTCTCTCCGGTGCGAGGATGCGGGCGTTGATGCCTACATTCACAGTTGCCGCTATTGCAGAAACATCCGCTCCCCCCGCATGGGAACCTTCTGCGCCCCCTCTCTCTTCCTCCGGTCTTCCTTCCACATTCTGGCTTCCGCCCTGGCCCCCGGTGCCTATGCCGAGCAGACGTCTCTCCCTTTCGGGGTTGAGTTTGTGTGCGAAGTGATCATGTGTGCTGAAGGACAGCATGTTAAATTTTGCATATTCTAGAAATTTTGTCAAGTACCCGTTCCGTCCGGTCACTGTGT
>DATDVK010000078.1:0-8304 GCA_035290085.1 Candidatus Peribacteraceae bacterium | reverse complement strand
CCCAAAACAATGAAAGTGACCGCAAGTGCGAAAGCTTGGGAAAAATCAAAAAAGTTCAGGAGCGTTCTCTGTATCAGAAGACCGCGCACGAAGAAGGAACCATTCGCATCCGAGAGCTGGCCCAAGTGATACCCGAACATATGGACGAGATACACCGAAAAGTACGGCCCGAGATATCCGAGTACCAGAAGAGCAATCAGCCCCACAGCACTGGCAATGACGAGAGGCACTACGAAGAAGGTGATGAGGTGACGCCTTGAGCGCATGAGGAGGAGCGCAATGGCGAGGAGCACAAGCACAAACGGCTCCTTGAGGCCGATTACACAGAGGAACAGAAAACTGAGAAGAGCGATGCGCCAACGCTCGCGATGCAACGGAGCACGGTCAAAAAGCACTGCGGCAACCAGACAGAGAGCAGCACCAAGTGACTCCACCAGTCCCTCGCCACTCATGGCAAATGTGTAGAGAGTGAAGACCGATCCGGCAACCACAGAAGCAAGAAGCCACAGTGTCCGTTGCGGCTCCTCCAGATCCCGGATGCGCGGCTGTGCGAGGAAGAACGTACAGAGGGGGATGGTGAGAACCGATGCCGCCTCAAGCAGCTTGAGGAGAAATGGCCCCTTAAAGAAGACAATGGAGAGCACCCCGAGCAGAAAGATCCCCGGCGGCTTGCTCTCGAAAAGATCAACGTAAGGAGTAAGACCATTGAGAATCCCTCTACTCACTGTGAGATACGCATACACATCGTCATTGAGCGTCCCCTGGAGCTCAAAGAGGAACCGCTGCAGCACAAGAAGCACCCCCCAAAGGGCGGCGGCAGCGGGGACAATAAGCCAAGGATGCCTGCGGAGTGTACCCGGAAGACTCATCTGCACATTCACAATACCACTCCTTGCTTTTGTGGTGCGAGCGGATCTCTCTATGCAGGAGATCGCCACATCTTTACACTCAATTCGTGCCGCTTCTCCTCACCTTTCTCACCGCCAGTCTCCCTTTTGCCACGAAAATTGCCGTGCTCGCGCTTGGAATGCAGGGATACGTAGCACAATCACTGTACAAAGTCTTCCAGGTATTGGTGCCAGTGTTCTGGAGGAAAAAAGAAGGACGCAGGGGCCTGGCTCTTCTCTGGCCCATCGCAGAACCAATTCCGCACTTGTGCACATGGTTGCTTGCGACGATTGTCGCACTGATTCTCTCCGGCAGTGCAATCATTGCCGCTCCTCTGATGCTCCCGCTGTGGAACATCCGCCCTGAAACCATACGTGCAGGGTTCGATGCCCGCTTCTCTGTGAGCTCAGGAGGCGCCGTGGCAGTCGTGCTCTTCCTCTCATGCTTCAATTCCGCCATAGAGGAGCTGCACTTCCGCGCATGGCTGGACCCTGCACTCTCCCGCTCTCTGGGCAACGTTCTTGGCATACTGATCTCTGCACTGGCTTTCGGCAGCATGCACGGGCTCATCTTCTACGGCATCCCCGGCATACCTCCCGCCCCCCTCTTCCTCATTATCGGAGCACTCACCATCGCCGGTGTATGCTGGAGTTTGCTCACGCGGATGCGGGGAGGAATCCACGCAGCATGGTGGAGCCACGCATGCGCCGATGCGCTGCTCATGCTGTGGGGGCTCCACTGGTTGGGGTACTTGTGATCCCAGGAACACTCCTTTCTCTGGGCAAGTGAGAAACATGAAAGAAGCGAAAACATTAGGAGACAGGACCCCGCCGGGATAGGATTTTGCGAATCCTCATAACAATGGAAATACGCAACATCGCCATCATCGCGCACGTGGACCACGGCAAAACTACGCTTGTGGATGCACTCCTGAAGCAAGGCGGCGCATATGCGGCACACGAGGAAATCCAGGAGCTCGCCATGGACAGCAACGACCAGGAACGCGAGCGCGGCATCACCATCTACGCGAAGAATACATCGATACGGCACAAAGGCGGGAAAATCAATATCGTGGATACGCCCGGCCACGCGGATTTCGGGAGCGAAGTGGAACGTATCCTGCGCACCGTCGACTGCGTGCTCCTCCTCGTCGATGCGCAGGAAGGCCCCATGCCACAGACGAAATTCGTCCTGAAGAAATCGCTGGAACTGGGCCTGAAACCGATTGTGGTGATCAACAAAATCGATAAGCCAGCGGCTCGTCCGACGGAAGTGATTGATGAAGTCTTCGACCTCTTCGTTGCCCTCGGCGCGAAGAACGACCAGCTGGACTTCCCCATTGTCTTTGCGAACGCACGCGAAGGGGTGGCAAAGCACGCACTCAAAGATGAAAGCAGCGATCTCACTCCCCTCTTCGAGACGATCGAAAAGCACGTCCCTCCCGCTCTGCAGCGGCTGGATGTGCCATTCCGCATGCAGCCATGCACGCTGGACTATGACAAGTACATCGGACGCATGGGGATAGGGCGCGTGTATGAGGGGAAAGCAGCCACAGGCTCGCCTGTCACGATCAAATCTCCCGACGGCACCGCACGCACCGGCCGCATCACCAAAATTCTCGTGGCAGAGGGGCTCCGGCGGGTCGAGATCCCCGAAGCGATTGCCGGTGATATGGTCATTCTCTCCGGCATACCGGATATCGATGTCGGCGAGACCATCACCACCGATCCCGATGCAGATCCGCTGCCTGCCATCGCCATAGACCCCCCGACGGTTTCCATGACCTTCGGCGTGAATACGTCCCCGTTCGCCGGACGGGAAGGGTCGCTCCTCACCACCCGCCACATCCGCGAGCGGCTGGAACGCGAGGTGGAAACAAACGTTGGGTTGCACGTGAAACAGGTCAGAGGAAAAGATGCCTATGAAGTCTCCGGCCGCGGGGAGTTGCACCTCGCAGTCCTCATCGAAGCCATGCGGCGGGAAGGATTTGAGCTCGAAGTATCGCGCCCGCAGGTACTCATGCAGACCGTCGATGGCGAACGCCGCGAACCAATGGAACAGGTCATCATCGACGTGCCGGAAGATTGCTCCGGACGCATCATTTCCCTCCTCTCACGGCGGAAGGGGGAGATGGTGCAAATGCAAAGCAAAGAAAAACACGTGCGGATGGAATTTGATGTCCCGACGAGGGGGCTTCTCGGATTTCGCGGAGAGTTCATCATTGAAACGCGCGGCGAGGGAATCCTCACGCATGCATTCATGGGCTATACGAAGCACAAAGGCCACATGCCGGGCCGCACGAGAGGTTCTATCATCTCCATGGAAAACGGTGAGGCGATGGCCTATTCGCTCTGGAAGCTGCAGGAGCGCGGTATCCTCTTCATCACTCCGCAAACCCCCGTCTATGAAGGAATGATCATCGGCGAGAGCAGCAAACCGGATGATATGGATGTGAACCCGATAAAGAACAAAAAGCTCACCAATGTCCGCGCCTCAGGAACAGACGAGGCTATGAAGCTCACCACCGTACAGAAGATGACGCTCGAGCAGGCGATAGAGTACGTCTCGAATGATGAACTGGTGGAGGTGACACCGGAAAGCATCCGTCTGCGCAAAAAGATCCTCAAGGGATACGAGAGGAAGAGGTCGGAGAAATGAAACTCCGTTTCACTGATATCTTGCAGAACACACTTCGGGTCGATTGAGATGCCGGGAATCGCTCTCAGCGTAACAACTGAAAAAACGACCACATTTCCTCCCCGGTGCCTCGCGGCCAGTTATGCGGATAGTAGACGCCTCTATGATCCTCATCTACCTCGTGCGGACAGAACCAGACAGGATTGACGGAGCACCCTTCATACTCCACACAGTTGAGTGAACTTGCAGTGACAGGATGCGTCGTTGCGGCGCAATGATTGATTGCCAGGCGCTGGTCTCGTACGGTCACCGAACCGCCAAACGGTGCCAGGTTATCATCTGGATTATGGAGAATCATCGCAGCTGCAGGACCTGTGCATGCACCAATGTACCCTGACGAGCCAAGACTCGCCGATGCACGTACGACATCGCCGCGGATACAGGCAATCTTGTTGCTAAACCAGCCTCCGAGTGAGTGGCCGGCCACAAAAATACGATCCATATCTATGCAGTAGAGGCGTTCGATCAACTCGACGATCGCATCAAACATCGCCACTTCCTGCTCCCCGTACAGAAAGGACCCATTGCCATTGGACCTGGCAGCCGGATACACAATGATCGCATCACCCGCCTCTCTGTCGAACTCGTAGTACTCGCGGACTTGTTCGTTACTGTTTGTCCGTCCGTGGAATGCGACAAGTAACGGGATGGGCTGGAGATTTTCGTAGGACGAGGGAATGTGTATCAGAAAACTCCGCTCCTCTCCACCCACAGCAACAACGGATGGTGCTGTAGACATCGCCTTCCCGCACCCTTGCGCATAGCGCGGGACGACCCCTTCCTCCTCAAACCGCAGCAGGCGCCAGAGAAGATCTGCTGCCCGCAAGCGGGAAAGTTCTTCCCAGGGCACGTAGGAGTGTTCTCCGAAAATATTGTTCTCATCCAGGTAATCAACATACGGTTGGTACCACCGTTCGCCCTGGCCCTCCTGTACAGTCGCCTGATAGGCATTCAGTACTATCTTCATGGCTTCGGCAGTATTGACACTCTGGCCGGGCTTGAACGTTCCGTTCGGATACCCCTGCACAATACCCCTGCGCTGCGCCGCACAGACGTACGGTGCGTACCACTCCTCCGGATTCACATCCGAAAAACACCGCCTCCCCACGGGCTGCACATCACTGCGCCCCTTGAAGACGATCTTTAAAAATTCCGCGCGGTTTATCGGCTGATCAGGCCGGAACATTCCATCGGGATACCCCTGCAACACCCCCTTCTCAACCAGGTACTCCACCGCAGCACGGTAGCGGAACCACTTCTGCTCCATGTCCGGAAAAAGAGCCGCAGCTGCGGGAGCGGGAACAGCATGCAACAGGAGGCCGATGGCAATGGCTGCACTGAGGAAACGAAAGCGGTTCGCAGGCACCACGAAAGTATATCACGCAGATTGAATCTGCGTGATGGTTGCACGTTGGTGCAGGTATTTATGGAGCTTCCACATTTCCTGCGTTCGGATTTGGGTCGTTCGGATCCGGGCACTCGCCATCGAGGTTTGCTTGCGCATTGCAGAGCGTACCGTCAATGCGTTTGCACATCGGGGTTTCTGACCCAACGCCTTCCACCTGTCCGCCGGTGATTGCGCAGAAAATCTCCGCTTCATTTTCAAAACCGGTAATTTTTACTCCACCTACCGGACAATTGCCGCGTAGAAGCGCCCACTCTTCGCACTGCCGATTGTCCTCGAAAAGACACACTCCGTATTCACCTTTTTTATTTCTTCGCATTGCAAGTTTGCCACCTATTTCAGTGCAATGCATGGACGCGGGATTGGCCATCTGTACGGTTTCTTCGTCATCGGTTCTGCTTGCGGGAGCACTTTGGCATCCGGTTAACACGAATACCACACTCGCACCGAGAACCAAGAATGATTTTTTCATAATGGTTGTTTAATAATAATAAAATAGCTTTCATCGATTGGCTTCTCTTTCTTTTCCGAGTCTACCAAAATACAAAGCAAATAATCAATTTCTTCAAAAAACTTTCATCGAATGTCTGCATGGGGATGGTGGACATCCACAAAAAAGTTTACACCGCCTGGAGGAGATGATTATGGGGTGGGCGGAGCAGATACAAGCAGGAGAGGGAACGACGTCACCCCTCCCTTCTACCGAATGACAGGATGCAGATTGTTCCCCATCTTTTCATATACTGCAAAGCCGTCACGCAGGCTGATTCTTCTCACTATTTCTTTAAAGAGGTCAGGATAAGATTCGCGAATAACCGAACCATTCGGATAATATGCCGCTGATAATTGAGTGATCATTTGAGCCCATCCTAATTCATCCGCTTCCGCATTGAAGGAGGTCAGCATCGTAGATGGGTCAATTTTCCTTTGCTGTAAAGCAGCCTGACGCAGCGCATCACCCATAACCACATTTGCAGATTCGACTTCCATTCCATATGCAGGATATTCTTGATTAATGAGCACTCGTTGCTTGGGAGGATCGGTTTTCAGGCCTGCAGCAAAAAATGGCATCCAGAATCGTGCCTGTTGTATGAGCTCTACCCCCTGAGGAACATGGAAAGCTTCGTGCATAAAGAAGAGTCTGTTCATCCCTTTTGATAAATCTAAATCAGAAGCGAGTTGCATCGTTCTCCCGAAGACTGAAAAGGCAATAGGGATTCCCTTCTGCCGCAAACCATCTTCTATGTCTTCATACCCAAAATGGTGGGGTCGATTTTGCAGTACCTCACTGCAGTACAATGCCTCTATGGGGATATGCAATCGGCGGGCAATACGCTCTGCAACGATGGAGTTTTTTAATGGAAAAGATTGATTGGCAGCAATCAATTGAAAGGGAAATTGCAGTTTCTGCTTCAGTTGCTGTTGTTCTGGCGTGGTCTCGAGGAGATTGTGCACTTTTGGAAGAAACCATGATTCACCGCATTCCTGAACGGTCTGCTCGAAGTGTTTGATGCGTTTATCCAGAGCTGTTTCCGCCTCTGTCGTGGGTGCGGTCTCGCGAAGATCGTAGGAGAGATCAATGTCGGAAGACCTCGGGGATTCCACATATATTATTATATAACTATTTTAGTATATTGCTAGTGGTGGAGATGCCGGGAATTGAACCCGGGTCCAACGTGTAGAGAACGTGCCCGTACTGTCATGTCTCTTTCGGTACTCCCTGCCATAGGAAAGAGACGAAGAACGGCAGGGAGGGGTGATGCTGTATGTCTACTGCGTGCGCATCAGGGCGCAGTACACCTCGCTGATGACGCCTCATCCCCGTAGCGAGGGTAAGAGGAGAGACGTGTCCGCGCTGGGCGGACTAAGCGGCCATCGCGTACAGAGGAACCGGACTCAGACGAGCCAGGACACCCTCGGCAATGCGGTTGGCCTTGCTAACAAGATTGTCGGCAATTATTGGGTGCAACATGTGGGTAACGGGAACCGTTGCCATCCCGAACAGAAGCGATCGAACGCTAGAAATCACGCTGTCGAAGCCTTTCATCCCCATCGGTGAATTGGAGGCGAACGCAAGCGCGTAGCGCGCAGCGTGAGCCCCAAGATCCGATGTCCCGCACGATGCGAAGCATCGTTAGCGGGACAATGGTGAACTACATGCCTTTCACTGGACCCGCAGCTCCGAGGAACGAAGTGACGAGGAGCGCAGCGGGACAAGATGAGGTAAACCCCTAAAGCAGCCCGTGGTTCCAAAGAACTTCTCTATTCTACCTCAAAAAAGCACTTTGGCCCTAGAAGAACCCCTACTTTCACTTTTTCCTTGAGAGTGGGAGCGAGAATGACACCGTCGTCCCCTCCCCTTCCTTGCTCTCCACCCAAATTCTTCCACCCGCCCCCTCAATGATGTTCTTTGCAACGAAGAGACCAATGCCATTCCCCACAGGTTTGTACCTGTAGGCATCATCCCCGCGCATAAACTCCTTGAAGAGATACTGCATATCCTTCTCGGAAATTCCGCATCCATGATCCTGCACGGAAACCACCGCATCATGCTTCCTGCGCTGGGCAGAGATGGTGATGGTGGTCTCCGGAGGAGAGAACGCACTGGCATTTTCCAGAAGCTCGTTGACCACCGCGCCGATCAGCTTGCTGTCGAGCTGCATGATGACATCCTTCGGTATTTCCAACTCCACCACCTGCTTTTTCTGCTCCAGCTTCTTTGAGAACACCTCTATTTCCCTTGTGATGATGCTCCCGAGAGATGCTCTCTCCATGCTATAAGACAGCCTCCTGCTGTGGACCGTATGCGCCTGCTGGAGATCGTTGTACACGTGTTGCAGGAGAGCGATCCCCTCCTCCAGCTGTTTGCATGCATCCGTTTCTTTGCAAATGAGATCCCCGTACTTCTCTTTCACGATCTCCATCCACCAGCGGAAAATGGCGAGAGGGGTGCCGAGCTGATGCAGTGCAAGACCCACGAGCGCGCTGCGCTCCCTGTCTACTTCACGAAGAGTATTCATGCGGTGTATCCACGTCAGAACGAGCACAAAGACACCGAAGAGAATAGTC
The DNA here is from genome assembly GCA_035290085.1 of Candidatus Peribacteraceae bacterium. Taxonomy (GTDB): domain Bacteria; phylum Patescibacteriota; class Gracilibacteria; order Peribacterales; family Peribacteraceae; genus GWB1-54-5. Next base: position 245 of record DATDVK010000078.1, on the reverse strand, counting down.
ATCACTGCAAAGAGGATGATGAGGATGTTGGAGAATGCGCTCTTAGAAATCCTCATGTAGTCCTCTGCGGCCATATCGAGTCCAAGGATGGCAACAGCTTCTCCTGCGCCATTGCGGATAGGTGCGTACCCGGAAATGAAAGCACCCCACTGGTCGTTTGTTATTTCTTCATCCACTGTTGCCCGCTCAAATGCCTCATGTTGCATGGCTTCTATGCCACTTACATCGTACGGATCCCCGGGGTA
>DATDVK010000077.1:0-3961 GCA_035290085.1 Candidatus Peribacteraceae bacterium | reverse complement strand
GGAGGAGATAGGGCAGTATATGAATGACAAGCCGGTTCCTCTCATTGCCAATATCGTTGCGGGGGCGGTGGATGATTTCGTTGCGATTGCAGAGGAGATTGTGAAACTCTCCCCGGATTTCCTTGAAGTGAATATTTCCTGTCCGAACGTCGACGATGAATTTGGGAAACCCTTTGCGTGCAGTGCTCCGGATGCCGCGCGGGTGACCAAGGAGGTAAAAGCAGTCAGCAAGTCCATCCCTGTCTTTATTAAGCTGTCGCCCAATGCTCTCAGCATTGCCGATGTGGCGAGTGCGTGTGCCGAGGCCGGTGCAGACGGGTTTACCGCCATCAACACCGTCGGGCCCTGCATGGCGATCGACCTTCGTTCGCGCATGCCCATTCTCGCGAATAAAGTCGGCGGCCTCTCCGGTCCCGCCATCAAACCAATTTCTGTCCGGTGCATCGCAGATGTCTACAGGGCGACGGAAGGGAAGCTCCCGATCATAGGGACGGGGGGGGTGTATACCGGGGAAGATGCCCTGGAACTCATGCTCGCCGGTGCATCACTCATTGGCATCGGTACTGCCATAGGCGACCGAGGCCAGGATGTCTTTAGAAAAGTCTGTGAGGAGATGGATGTATGGTGCGAGAAGGAGGGAATCAAGAACATTGCGGAGATGGTAGGAGGAATGCACAAAGAACTCGCTTCTCGCCCGTAATCTCTATGTCATCCATTCCGCTCCAGACCCGCCTTCCCAGGACCTGCCGCATCATAGATATCAAGCAGGAGACGGCGCATGTGCGCACATTGACATTCGAGGTTTCCCTCGGGGCAAGACCCGGGCAGTTTGCCATGCTCTGGATTCCCGGGGTGGACGAGAAGCCTTTCTCCATTGCCTACGATGACGGAAAGCACTTCAAAGTGACCTTCTTTGCCATCGGTGCCCTCTCCCAGGCCCTCGCAGAGAAGAAGGTGGGGGATCTCGTAGGGGTCCGTGGTCCGTTTGGCACATTCTACGAGTGGAAGAAGGGGCAGAAGATTGCCCTTCTTGCGGGTGGCTACGGCGCTGCTCCCATGTACTTTGTCGCCAAAGAGGCGGTGAAGGACGGGGCAATACTCGATGTGATCGTTGGTGCCCGCAGTAAGGAGCACCTTTTGTACCTCAAGGAGCTCAAGTCACTTCCCAACACCACGCTGCATGTTGCCACCGATGACGGTTCTGAAGGTTTCAAGGGGTATAACGTGCAGGTGCTCCAGAAGCTTATTGAAGGGGGAAAATCCTTCGATCAGGTGTTTGCCTGCGGTCCGGAGATGATGCTCAAGGCGGTTTCCGATCTCACGGCAAGGCATAAGATACCGAGCCAGCTCTCTCTCGAGCGGTACATGAAGTGCGGGTACGGTCTCTGCGGGAACTGCGTGGTGGATCCCCTTGGCATTCGTCTCTGCATCGAAGGTCCGGTGGTGAAGAACGAGACGTGCAGAAAAATTACGGAGTTTGGGAAGTACCATCGTGATAGTGTAGGGAGGAAGCATGAGTTCTAATCCTTCCATGGCGGCGGGGTGTCTGAGGGTCGACTACCACTTCCACCCAAATTTCCCTCTGGGGGTGCCCCTTCTTGGGCATTTCCTGAGCCGCCGGAAGGCACGGCGTATCTGGCGTGCGTTCTCCCGCCACGGATTGCATCTCATTTTTGTTTCGGAACACGTGTATAAGCGTCCAAGGCGTGCGTACGAGTTCCTCCAGGCACAAAGGCCGGGCGAGGCAGGTACGCATCTTGTCCCTGCAGTTGAGTATCTTACGAGTGAGGGAGTGGATATCATTGTCTTCGCAGAGAAACCGGAACACATCTACTGTCACAGGGACCTCCTCACCCCTTGGAAGCTTTCTGCTGCAGCAGTGGTCCAAACGGTCTTGGACGATGCGCATTTGCAGGGGATTGTCGTCCATCCCTGTACGCCGGGTGCAACCAGCATCCTGCGCAAGTGCGGCAAGGAATTTACATTGCGGGCCATAGGAGATCTCGGTTTTCTGGAAGTGCACAACTGTTCCAATGCTGTACTCCAGGAGCTATTCACCATATTGAAACTCGAGAAGCTCCTCCATACGAAATACCAGCAGATCGTGGAGACAAAGCACGCTCCCTCCTATCTATGCGTGGATGGTGCAGTGTGTACGGGAGGGAGTGATGCCCATTTTGTGTGGGAGATAGGGGATTGCATGGAGATCGCTGCTGAACATGCCGGTGATTTTTCTTCTCTCTTTGCGCTTGCGACTTCAAAGAGTGGTTCCTTTCGCGAGCGTGAACGGCGGTACAAGAGGGCGCTCCCTCTCAGCGGGCTGACGGTGCTCTATGAGTGGCTTCTCAAGAAGACGCGCTTCTATACTGTGGACGAACCGTTATGAGTGAACACCTCAACTACTTCACCGGCAGCGAGAGGGAGAAACAGCAGCGCTTCTGTGCTGTGCGGACCCGCATGTTCCACCCACTTCTCGTTCTTTTAGACCGCACCAGTATCACGCCAAATTTTCTCAGTTTTCTCTCCCTGCTCAGCATGGCGGGTTTTGTCTATTTTGCTCCGACGAACATGCTCTGCGCTTTCGGGTTCGTCCTTCTGCACATTTTTCTCGACGGCATCGATGGTTGCTTGGCGCGCTACCAAGGCACGGCTTCCAATGCCGGTGCTCTCGCAGACATCTGCGTAGACCAGGGTGGGCTGGTGATTGCTGTGCTGACGTTGATCTTCTATAAGATGATCGATGCGTTCTTCGGGGCGTGGTACCTCGTCATGTACATTGTCATGATCACATTTCTGGTGCTGCTCAATCGCCTCGGATCTCCTGTGCGATTCGCCATCCGAAGCAAATACTTTTTCTACATCCTGCTCGTTCTGGATCTGTACACCACGCGGAGCGTTGTGCATCCGTTTCTGGTGTTGTTTGCATGCTATATGACGGTACTCAATGTGCATCTATTTCTGAGGCTGAGAAAGCTCGTGTAGAAAATTGGCACTCTTCTTAGGAGAGTGCTAGACATCCTCCCCCCCGATCCGTTACGATGGGGATGTTCTGATTTCTTTCCCATTTCCCGTTATGTGGTTCGACGATGGAGACGGATGCGGCGGATGCAAGTAACATCTCGCTGCGAACCGTATTCGAGGCCCGCCACGGCAATTGCGACCGCCGTGGCCGGTTTTTAGTTAGTTTTTTTATTTTCTCCGGTCTATCCAGAAGATCTCCAGGTACTGGAGGATGGGGTGCAGGTCTTTCCCATCGATTTTCCGTTTCAATCCTACGGCTTCAGGTTTCTGGTTTCGAAGTACAAAGAGCGCATGGAGAGTGCAGCCAAGCAGGATCAGCAGCATGCCAAGAGCAAGCATTGGTCCCATGTTTGGTACGACCGCCGCTGCGGGATGCAGCGAGATCTCCTGGGTGAGGAGCTGTTCACCGCTTGGCGCCGACTGGCCGGCAATCGCACCCTGTCCTGTTCGGAGGAGGAGAGTGGCTTGCAATGCTTCCTGTGTGCCGACGATGAGCGAGAGGATTCCTGCAAGTACCAGTAGGGCATTGAGGACACTCAAGATCGGATTTTGCTGTTTATTTGGCATATTCTACGTATATTATACAATAATAATGCATTTTCCTCAAGTGCCGGTGTACTCCCCTTCGGTTTTTAAGTACTCTAGGCCTGCCTTTGGCCCCGTCGCCCATTCGACAGAGCTCCAGCCTTCATCCGCCCATGGCGGACTCCGGCCGGCAAGCAGGACGACTCGGTCTCTGTGCTACTGTTCTTTTCGTTCGCTTTCTTGAAAACATCCCTTTGGCCCCGTCGCCCTTCGTCAGGCTCAGGACGACTCGGTCTGTGATATTGTTCTTTTCGTTCGTTTTCTTTCGGTTATTTCTCTGGCCCCGTCGTCTAACGGTTAGGACCTCAGATTTTCAATCTGGTAACGCGGGTTCGATTCCCGCCGGGGCTACCAA
>DATDVK010000076.1:0-11202 GCA_035290085.1 Candidatus Peribacteraceae bacterium | reverse complement strand
ACCCGACCAAGCAGCTCGGAGACGCCCGCGATGCTCAGCGCCGCAGCGACGTCAACACTGTCTTGAACGCGGTCTACCAGTACGCGATCGATAACAACGGGACGCTCCCGAGCTGCATCGACACGACAGATCGCAACATCTGTCTGACGAACGATTGCACGGGTGTGACAAACGGATGCAACTTGAGCGCTCTCACTGGCACGTATCTTGTGAGCATCCCGGTCGATCCGAGCGGCGCCACCAGCAACGACACGAACTACAATATCCAGCTCACGGCGAGCAACCGTGTCACGGTTTCTGCTCCGGCGTTTGAGCAGGCCACGAGTCTTATCAGCGTGACGAGGTAGCAGATTTTCTGTTCGAGAATTCAAACCCCCGCGTCCAGGATGGCCGCGGGGGTTTTACTATCCAAAAAATATGGTAAGCTCATCTTCGGCGTTCTCCGATAAAGTGCTTCGGAGAACATTGACTATTTTTTCCCCCTTCTTTCCTATGAAAATGCACCTTTCTCCCCGCATCACCCGCGCAGGGTTCACGCTCATAGAACTCCTGCTCGTGATCGGTATTATTGCGATTCTGGCGTCTATCGTCATTGTCGCTATCAACCCGACCAAGCAGCTCGGAGACGCCCGCGATGCTCAGCGCCGCAGCGACGTCAACACTGTCTTGAACGCGGTCTACCAGTACGCGATCGATAACAATGGGAATCTACCAGGCAACATTCCTACGGGGACTGCAGCAGAGATTTGCCGCGAGACTCTTGATCCGGCGACCTGCATCGCAGCCGGCGATGTGAACCTGCGCATGCTGACAGGGACGTATCTTGTGAGCTTGCCGACAGACCCGCAGTACGCAACTTCCACAGGGACTCTGTACTTCATTATTCAGGATGCAAATGGTCGTATCACAGTCTCTGCTCCGGCCACCGAACAGGCATCAAGCACCATTAGTGTGACGCGATAAATACCGGTTTTCTGTAAAAGAGAGGCCCCCGACTCCGGTCGGGGGCCTTATAGCTGAAAATACGTTTTTATGCTATAATTAAACGAATTATACCCAAAATCATGTCCAAAAGCCGTCAGCGACGCTCTACAGAGCTTCTGCAGCACAGATCCTTCCTATGGAGGGTTGCCGCATACATGCTTTTGCTGGCTGCTCTGACAGTGGGGACCCTCTCGTTTTCCTCATTCTTCATTGCCCGTTCGTACGTGGAAAGGGCTACGTTGGCTCAGCTTTCCTCTCTTGTCGCAGCAAAAGAGGATTCCATAGAAGAGAGACTGCGGCAGGATCGTGAATATGCAGTGCTCGTGACTTCACGACGGGAGGTTCTACGAATGGTGGACACAGGGGAAAGTGAGGAGCTCGCGCCTCTCTTCGCCCAGCTCCTCCATGAAGAAATACCGGTGGTAGGGATGACGCTTTTCTCAGCGGATGGCACTGCTATTGGCAGTGTTGGGATCTCCACCTCTCGCGTGCCTCCTATGGCAGCGCGTACAAAACTTGTTCCTCTCACTGAGGAGAGCGGATGGGCAGGCTACAATGTATTTGTCCAGGTGAGGGACGATGCAGATGCTCTACGGGGCTTTCTCGCGTTGCGCTATGAGGTTTCGGGTCTGCTGGTAACTCTACTCTCTGTTGACACACTTGGTGATACAGCAGAGACGCTTATTGGTGAAGTGAGGGAAGGTGAACTGGTACTGCTGCACTACCGCTCCACAGACCAGTTTGGTCAGCCGCTTTTCCTTGGCCCCGTCGAAGATCAGTACGCATTCGGGGATGTGCTCGCACTTGCCCTCTCGCGCGAAGAAGGAGTACGGGAGGCAGAAGATTACCGGGGGAAGCAAGTATTTGCAGCATACCGCTATCTTCCCACATTGGGGTGGGGGCTTGTTGTGAAGGTTGATACGAGGCAAGCGCTCTCAGGAGTATTCGCACTGGGTGCTACGCTTGCCATAGTAAGTCTGGTGCTTCTCATCCTGACAGCGCTACTGTCTGTTGTTATCGCACACAATGTTACTTCTCCGTTGCGGAGGTTAAGCAGGAAAGTTCTGCAGCTTGGTCCTGGCCGCTGGGGCTACCACAAATCGGTTCACACGGGTGATGAGGTGGAAATGCTCGACCGGGTGACTGCAGATTTAGCCAGTCGTCTCAAGGTGGTGTATGAAAATTTGGAAGAGGAAGTACGGGTGCAGACAGAAGCACAGCGCGAAGAGTACGAGAAGGCTCATACCATTCTGGAATCAATTCAACACGGCATTGTAGTGGTGGATAAGAAGGGAATGGTACTAGATCAGAACGCTGCGGCAGATGGACTTATCGGGTGCGACAAATTGGCTTGTCTTGGCAAGCCCGTGCAGGAGGTGCTCAGTCTGCACCTGCACAAGCGCCCGGTCGAACCCGGTAAACATCCTGTGCTGGAATGCCTTCGTAAGAAGGTTTCGGTGCGGACGGTTCCTGAAGTGCGCTGGAGTATTCTCCACGAAAAGAATGGTGTGCTTATCCCCATCACCCTCTCGGTTACGCCAATTCTTGACGGCAAAAAGTTGCTTGGAGCGATCGCGGTTTTCTACGACATTACCGAGGAACGCCGTGTGGATTACTTAAAATCTGAGTTCATCTCTCTTGCGTCGCACCAGCTGCGTACCCCTCTTTCTACACTTCAGTGGTACATAGAACTTCTGACGAGTGCGGGTGAGAAGAAGCTTCCAAAGGAGCAACGGGAGTACCTGAAGGAGATGGGGATTGCCTCCAAACGCATGGCGAGGCTCGTCGATGCCCTCCTGCACGCGGCGCGGCTGGAAGGGCAGACTATCAAGCCCGATCGTCAGCGCATAGATCTGAAGGAATTTATGGAAGATATGGCTGAGGAGTTGCGATCATTGGCGAAAGCCTCGAAGATTGCGTGTGTGATGCAGATTCCGGATAAGCAGTATTTTGTTTCCACTGATGCCATTCTTCTTCACATTGTGCTCCAAAACCTTTTCTCGAATTCTGTGAAGTACACGTTGCCCGGTGGACAGGTGAATATAGCTCTCCATGAGGGGCCGTCTGCCTATGAGATTACTGTGAGTGACACAGGTATTGGTATTCCGAAGGGGGACCAGAAACGGATATTCGAACGCCTGTTCCGTGCGGATAATGTCCGCCAGCTTGATACCGATGGAAGTGGGCTGGGACTCTATATTTCCCGCATGGTTATGGATAACTTGGGAGGGAGCATTCGCTTTAAGAGTTCGGAGGAAAAAGGAACAGCATTCACCATTAGTCTTCCCAGGAGAGCGCGAAAGACACCGAAGAGAAAATCTTCGGAGTTTTCGCGATGAGTATCCCTGCCTCTTATACTCCGGGTTCTGTTCCCCCGCGGATGCGGGGGGATGATCATCTATCTGGGATCTGGATTGCTCACAGACCTCGGTCCCGTTAAGTGCATTGCACTCGTACAGGACACTGCGCGGAGGGGTAACCGGTGCGACGGAACCATCGCAGAATCTGGCCACCCAAATCCTCCTTGCACCACTATGAGTTTACCGACTTTGAGCTCGTGCCTCGACACGTTGGAGGGTATGGACCCATGAAGGTGCCGAAGATGCGGGGCTGAATGGTCAGCCCGGGGCAGAGAGAGCTCGCAGTCCTCGGTACTCCGAGGCGTTTCACTCCCCGCTTGCGCGGGGCTCGTCTCTGTGGCACTTGTCCTACCGCAGTTTTGCTGGATATGTACTGCGGCGACGGGTGTTACCCGCATAGCGTTCCACTGGTGCCCGGATGTTCCTCCCCGCACCATACGGTGCGGGGCGATCATCAAAAGAACAGGGCTTTCTATTATGGCAGAGTGGGGGTTTTTCCGCAATAATGGAAAGCAGTAAATGTTGTGCGCGGCGGCTCCTAAAGAGCCATTCCCCATTGCTCATTTCTCCTTTTCCCTGCCACCTTAGCTCAGATGGCTAGAGCAACCGCCTTGTAAGCGGTAGGTCCCGGGTTCGATTCCCGGAGGTGGCTCCAGCAAATACGAAACGAAATGCATGGGCTAGGAAGAATGAAAACCGGGAAGAGAAGTTTACCCTGAGCGACGAGTTCGCCGAAGGCGGACGAGGAGACGAAGGGATTCCCGGAGGTGGCTCCATCCGGCTCCGTCCGTCGTCGCTTCGCGACGCCGAGACTACGCCGCGATGGTTGCCTTAAAGCCGGATGCCACGGCATAGCGCAGCGAAGCCGGGCAGCCGCCAAGTTCGGTTTTCGGTATAGGGCGTAGTGCGAGACCGAAGATCCGTTGTCCTCCGTAGTCCGCTGCAAGCGGACAAAGAAGGACAATACAGAGATACTATCTGTTCCCAAGCGAGCGTTCCATAGGAGCATGTGGGCTACGCCGAGGTGTTCGCTGTACTACTTTCCGGTATTCTACTTCTATGCACTCTGCAAGAATCATCTTTCTGGCCCTGATGTGCTTGGCGGTCATAAGCGAGCTTGTGGGAGATTTCTTCTTCAAAAAATGGGCACTGGGCGACGGCATGTTCGTCCTGGGGTTCGGGCTGCTGATGTATTTTGTGGGTTCAGTTTTTTGGGCTTTCACTCTCAAACATGAAACTCTCTCGCAGGCGATTACTGTGTTTGTGCTTCTCAGTCTTTTTGGCGCGGTATTCGTTGGTGCAGTTTTCTTTCATGAAGATCTTTCTTTCCTGAACAAAGTGGGGATTTTCCTCGCAGCGGTGAGCATAGTGCTTGTGGAGATGTAAGTTCACTTGGGAGAGGAGTCAGTGTTACGGAAAAGAGATATGCCATCGGAACAAGTAATTAGTAGAATGTGAGTTGCCCTTTCCCCTCCTAACCATGCGCCGGTTCGTTGCTGTTCTTCTTGGGCTGGCCCTCGGCACCACGCCCTTTCTCATGTCAGCCCAGGGCATTCCTCCCGATACTGCTCAAGACACCACCCAAGTAGAGAGAGTAGGCAATACCGATTTTCGTCCTACACGAAGGCAGCTGCGCAAGAGAGCGCGTGGTCGCCAGGCATCGGATTCCAGCACTTTTTTGGACTATCGCATGGAGCACCGTGCGATCCAGCAGCAGCGCACATTGGAGAATCTGAGCGCTGAACAACGGCGCGCGAGGCTGATGGAACAACAGAACCAAGATCGTTTCATGGAACGCAAGGGAGAGGAAATGATGGATACATACGAGCGTATTGCGCCGGTGAGAAAAGCGCCCGGCGCAAGAGAAGGGAAGAGCGATGAGTATCTTCCGAGCAGCAGGCGCAGCAGGCTAGGGGAAGTCCGGCTGGAGCCAGAACGTAACCCGTGCCTCACTACCATTGGAACGCGGCGTGCCCGCTGCTATTACCGCCTGCAGCGCATGACCGTTCCGGGCTCCTAGAGTTCTAGAGGAAGCTTGGTTCCCGGAGCGAGCAACACTTCTGCTTAAGCGGAAGGGAGATGTAAAATGTTGTGCCTTTCTCCTCCTCAGAGTCGAACCAAATTCCCCCTTCAAACAGTTCCACGATGGCTTTGATGATGTAGAGGCCAAGACCTGTCCCCTCTATCTCCTTCGCCACAACATTCGTTGCTCTGAAGAGTTTCCCAAAGATATTTTCCTGGTCTCTCTTCGGTATGCCCATACCTGTGTCTGTGATGCTGATGAGCACGTTCTGTGCACTGCGCTTTATACTCACGGTAATGTCCCCCTTATTCGTGTACTTCACGGCATTGGAGAGCAGGTTCTGGAAGATCATGCGCACGAGGTTCGGATCTGTGTTTACAAGTGGCATTTCTCTGTCGTATATCCTCTGCACATTGAGGTCTTTTGCCTCAATCTGCGATCGCAATACATCGAGAACGCTGTTGCTGATTTCGGCAAGATTCGTAGGAGAACATTCAACAACCAGAGTACCTAATTCAATACGGGCGACATTCAGGAGTGAATTGATGAGACTGATCATGCGCTGGTTTGCGTCATAGATCTTCTCAATGGAGCGCATTTGTTCAATAGTCAGTTTGCCGTCGTCTCCTGCGAGGAGCATCTCAGCAAGGAAGTTGGATGCTGTCAGAGGTGTGCGCAGCTGGTGTGAAACCCATGAGACGAACTCACTCTTTGCGTTTTCAATCTTCTTGCGCTCGGAAATGTCACGGGCAATAACAACGAGGCGCACGGCATTTTTCACATTAAATCTCTTAATCGATATTTCCAAATCCACTCGTCTGCCATCCTTGTGGAGTATTGCCGTTTCGTACTGTTCGTCCACTACTTCCCCCTGTATGCGTTTGTGTAAGCGCTCAGCGAGTGTTGCACGCTGTTCAGGTACGACTAAGAGGAGGAAAGAAGGCATGGCAGAAAATTCCTCTGAGGTGTAGCCGGAAATGATGTGGCATGCGTCGTTCGCATAGATAATCCGGTCTTCTTCCATAATGATGAGGCCTTCTCCTAAATCACTCTGGGCATTCAGGAGTGCTTCATAGAAATCAGTCTCGTCCTTGATCCTCTCTCCCCGAAGGAGAGCGTAGAGAATCCCCACAAGTAATGACCCTCCCATCACTCCTACAGAGAGTGCGAGAAAAACAGTCACTGTCTGTGTGGCAGAAGTGAGTTCTCTGTGGGCGTACCCCCAGATATACAGGGCTGAAACCATGGCGCAAATGAGCGCAAGGAAGAGTGTCGATTGCTTCTGTGGGACAAAGGGCCCGAGTTTATGTTTAGGGAGCACACCTGAAATCTCAGCGAGTTTTCCCCCATTTTTTCTCTCCTGTTTAGGCATACGAATATGTATTATTATACCATAATATTTATATTATTGCACTCCCAGCTTCTTCTGCTGTGCATTGGGCGCTCCAGGCCTTATTACTAGTGTACAATACTGTCTCATGAAGAGATCAGAAGTGCTTTTCGGGTTACTGCGCATTCCTTTGGATGCCCTCGCAGTGATGGCTGCACTCCTCTTAAGCTATCGCCTGCGCGAGGCAAGTATGGATCTCATCCCTCGCATACAATTTCTTGAGCCGCCAAGTACTCTCCCGCCCGTGGAGTTCTTTTTCGATTCGTTTGTGCTCCCGGGGGTGGGTCTCTTTCTCATCATTGCAGCTTGCCTCCGTCTCTACGCGCTTCGTTCTACACGCAGTGCGTGGGTGGAAATCGGCGATATTATCATCGCAGGGGCACTGTGGCTTGTTGCGGTTGTGGGCTGGTATTTCCTCGTCCGCAAGCAGCTGTTCTACTCGCGTGTGCTGCTGATGCATGCGACCTTTTTCATTGTTTTTTTCGTCCTTGCGGCACGGAGCGCAGTGGTACTTCTGCAGCGGGCATTCCTTCGTGCTGGTATCGGTGTACGGCTTGTGGCATCTCTCGGAGTACATCCCATTGCACAGGGGGCGAGAGAGGTATTTGAGAGAGACGTACGATACCGGTATCTGGGGCATTTGCAGGATCTTCTCTCTCTCCGGAAGCTGAGGGAAGAACACCTCATTGATCTTGTAGTACAGACTGACCCCAATCCACGAGGTCCGGAAACAGCTGCACTCATTGATTACTGCCGATCCCAGCACATCGGGTACGCGTTTCTTCCCCCCGTGTTTGCCGATGTCCCCCATCAGCTTGTTGTGGAGCGGCTTGGTCTTTTTCCCATGATGCGTTTCCAGCCCACTCCATTGGACGGTTGGGGACGTGTCATCAAGCGTCTCTTCGATTTTGTTGTGAGTTTCCTCCTGCTCATTCTGCTCTCCCCCTTCTTTCTCCTTCTTGCTATTCTCATCATTGTGAACAGCGGATGGCCGGTATTCTTCGTCTCTTGGAGAGTGGGCGAGCACGCAGTAAGGCGTATCCCGGTGCTGAAGTTCAGATCCATGGTGCGGGATGCGGAAACAAAGAAAAATGAGCTTCTTCCCCAGAACGAACGGTGTGATGGCCCGCTGTTCAAAATGAGCCAAGACCCGCGTGTCACGCCCATTGGCCGGCTGCTCCGCAGGTTTGATCTGGATGAACTGCCGCAGCTCCTCAACGTGCTCATGGGACATATGTCCCTTGTGGGGCCCCGGCCGCATCTTCCGGAGGAGGTGGATCGCTATGCAAGCCATCAGCGCCGGGTGTTCGCCGTGAAGCCAGGAATCACTGGTTTGGCACAGGTTTCTGGGCGCAGCTACCTCAAGTTTGAGGATGAAGTGCAGTACGATCTCCAGTACATAGAGGAGTGGTCGCTTCTACTGGATCTCTGGATTCTCTGGCGGACACCGTTCGTTGTGAGTTTGCGGTCTTGCGAGAAATGAATGTGTGTATAGTATGTACATGATGCAGCAGTGGAAGAAAAAAATCTCCTGGTCTGGTTTCGTGCTTGTGGCACTTTTGCTCTTTGTGGGTTACCAGGCGGTAACCATGCCAAAGGGAAGAGTGAGGACGCCCATCTATCCCCATGATGGGGATCTATGCACAGGTGAGCCGATCGTTGTGGAATATGAGTACGACGGCGAATTACTGGGGCCGCATGAGTGTGTTGTGCAGTGCAATCAGGAAACGGCGCGGTACATTCTCTACACCAATGGAATAGCCACTCAGTGCGAGCCTCTCCCGGGATGTAATGACTGGGGTGAGGACAATGGGATCATGTGCACCCCCCCGAAGGGACGGTAATTTGCCTGTTCTGCCCATTCGGGCGGTTCGTCCTCAGGCGGCATCCGGAGCAAAATGCACTGTTTAAAAAAGAGTGGCCTGGGCAGGGCGAGACGAATCAGTTCCTGCATCACTTCTAAATTGAGAGAGGTACGCAAGGATATCTTTTCCGTAGCTTTTGGTGTGCAATCTGTCATCGAGTATGAGCACCTCTGCTCCTTCTTTGCAGTATCCGCTGAAAGCCCGGAGCAGCCGGAAGAGCCTATGCTGCAGCCGCGCGAGCGAGTACTGCATAAAGGCATTTTGGTAGTGTTCGGCACGTTTGCTGAGAACGGCATGAGAAGGGTGATCGAAGGGGAGACTGAACAGAACCAACCGATCTGCGGTATTGGCTGGGAGTGTAATTCCTTCAAACGCCCATGGTGTCAGGAACCAGAGTGCAGGGCTTTGGGCGGCAATAAAATTGGCTCGCATCCGTCCAGCTCCCCCACACAGGCCCTGGCAGATGAGGGAAATGCCGCGTTTTTCCAGCGCTTCAGCATGTTTAATATACACATCATCAATACTTCGTTTGCTGCTCATGAGAACAATAGTTTTTCCTTCAGGGGTGGTGGTGATGAGTTCGTTGAGATTCAGATGTTCGGGGTACAAAATCTCGAAGGGAATCGCAGCCTGAATAGCTGGTTGCATGGCTGTTTTGGTCCCTGCAGGGAGCACCTCTTTCAGGGTGTTGGCACTGCCGGGTGGCACAAGAAGCGTGGTAGGAAAGACATCGTAGAGATGGCGCTGGAGGAAGATACCGATTTGTTCGGGTGCTGAATGGATGTGCAAATCTCCGCTGTAGCGCAGCTCAATGTACACAATGCGGTCTTTGAGGTTCTCTGGGCGGAGGATCTGCTGCAGGTGAGAGAGGTAACGCAGAGCGAGCCGCGGGAGGTCGGGGTTCTGCAGTGCCTCATCAAGCAGGTCACGCATGCCCCGCACGTCAGGATTCTGAAGGTCGTTCACTGTGAGGTAGTGGAGATCCTGGTTGCCTCTTGTCCGTTCAGCCCAGAGTTCGGTTATATCCGCAAGTTTTGTGAGTATTTCGTTTCCCTCTGCGGCTGCACGAAGATGCGGGAGCGGGCAGTACCACTCGTATGCTTTCGTAGCGGTGTCTTCCAACATAGAAGCATCGTCAATGACGATATGTGCCTGTGTCGTGAGCGCATTGTGTCCTGTATGTTTTGGGTCTGCGATGAAAGAGAGAAGCTGGCGGTGATCCAGCAGGAGGACACCTGGGGGATTTAAAAACTGCCCGGTGTACGCCGCAGACTCTTCCGTACAGGCGAGTTTGCCATTCCATACAGTCACTTCATCACCGTGCAATGGGAGGTCACTCTGGGTTTTTGGTGTGTACCAGAGTAGCTTAAGGGCAAGTGTTGCCTCATTTGCCGTGAAGGATTCCTGGTGGATAAACTTTGTTCCGGCCTCGGGGTCCAGGAGGAGGTACGGCGGGAACAAAATGCGTACACCCTCCGGTAATGTGAGTTTCTTTGTGGTCATTTCGAGGTTTTTCACCGCGAGCCAGTGGACAGTGTTGCTGTCTGCTACTGCAGCATGCATCACTATCTCTAATACTCCTGGAGATGCTGGTTCTTCCAGAAGCGCCACGCTGCCGTTTGGTTTAGTGAGAGTGACGCCATGGATAGCATTGCCGTTCCCAGGGGTTGTATCTGTTCCCATGTGCAACCACACTGGTTTGGTGTCTGTGTGGGGAGCGGGCAGTGCCTCGAAGAAGCGTCTGTATCCTTCTGGCGCTCTCCGCATAATATCCTGTGCCTGCATCTGCAGTTCTCTGGGTAGCATGAGCATGCGTTCCCAGCATCTGCTCAAGAGTTCCACTGTGGCGTGCACATCACCGAGTGCGCGGTGCATTGGTTCATGGTTCAGTGAGAGGATGGTACTCATGTACCCGAGCGAGTAACTCTCGAACTCTGGGAATACGAGCGAAGCGAGCATGGAAGTGTCAATCCATGGGCGGTCGCTAATGTCGATTCCTTCTCCCTTGAGCATTTCCATGTCATAGGTGATGTTTTGCCCGACGATGATGGCATCTTTGTCAATGTGCTTCAATATATCTCCGCGCACATCCTCTAATCGTGGCATTCCCTGGAGGTCTGCTGTTTTGATGCGCGTAAGTACTTCTACATGCGGCGGAATCGCTTCTTCCACAAAAATGAGCTGTTCATATTCATCCTGCACCACTCCGTCCCTCAGCAAGACGGATGCAAATTCAATGATCCTGTTCACGCGGGGGAGAAGGCCGGTCGTTTCCGTGTCGAGAACAACAAGGGGGATACCCGGAAGTTGCATGAACCGATGGTAGCGCTCTCGCTACCATCGGGACATGGTATTTCTTGTCGAATTATTCTTTCTTTCCATCCTCCTTTGTCTCATCAGTATCCTCTTTCTCCTTTGTTGCCTCTGGTTCTCCGCCTGCTTCTTTTTCTTTCTCAGGTTTTTCGTCTGCAACTTCTTTCCCTGCGGTGGTCTTCTTGTCCGGGGCGGCTCCTTCTGCAGGCTGTTCTGAAGTCATTTCCTGCATCTTGAGTGCTTCGGAGCCCGTGAGCTCTGCGAGTT
>DATDVK010000075.1:0-24659 GCA_035290085.1 Candidatus Peribacteraceae bacterium | reverse complement strand
TTTTTTGTGAGTTGCTCATTGAGGAAGCAGTACTGCTTATTGCGGAGGTTCGTGCACATGAAGCACGACATGCAGCTCCTGCAGTCGAGCAGGAATGAGCAGTCCGTACATTCACTGCAGAAGAAGAGGTATCGGCAGTTGTAACATTTCACGCATTCCACACATTCATGCAGGATCTCCGATTTTGTAATCTGCGTGCAGTCCACGGAATTCGAAGATTTGTTCCCGCGATAGGCGTAGAGCAGATCCTGCGATTCGTGTGTACGTGAGCAGAGGTAGCAGTTCTTGCAGTCACGCATGTCGTTGTTGAAGTCGCAGTTCTCCGAGCGCTCTATGCGCAGGGAGGGGAGGGGAATCTCCAGTTCCAGGTCCTTGAACTGATCGAAGAATGGCCGGTTGAAGTCATATTTTCTGCCAAAAGGAAAAGGATCGAACTTCTCGCTGTACCAGTAATCTTTGTCGCAGACTTTGTAGGGAGAGTCCGGCGGGAAGATGGAGACGATGTCCTTTCCTGTAATGTCACACTTCCTGCGGTAGAGAGTTCGCTCGTTCCGAAACGACATGCGGCGCTGCTGACGGCAGTCCGGGCAGTCTCTCGGCGGTGGAAGATCGAATTTTTTTCCGTCGAGCGTGAGCGAGAGCCTTGCAAGCAGGGCAAGATCTTCATTGGTTATGTCGAAGGGAGCCGAGCACCGTTCACATGTTTTCTGCATGATGTGAGAAGTCAGAAGTCAGTAGGGAGTTATTCTAAACTGCCTTCTGTCTTCTGCCTACTGGCTTCTGGTCAGTACACTTCAGCGAGGTAACACTCCTCACAATAAACGGTTTCAGGACGATCAGGCGCGAAAGTTGTTTGGATATCCTTGCCGCACTTCCCACAGGTGCGGTTCCAGAGTTTGTGTGCACTGAGCATATTGCTCCTGCGCTGCATGCGCACATCGGGGTGCTTGCGCGGGAGGGGGGAACGCGCAGAGCGGTAGAACGCCAGTTCCTGCCGGATGATCTTGTACTGTTTGCCGCTCGTCTCGCATGTGAGCACTTCGTGGCAGATAGCATCCTCGATGTCATCAATGCAGTCCGGGAGCGGCTCTCTGCGGGTATTGCCCTTGAGCTTCTGCTCCAGGGGTTCTTCCCACTGGAATCCCCGTGTTTCCGCGTCCTTTTTGCTCAACGGGAAGTACACCTGCCCGAGGGAGTCGTTGTACGGGAATGGTGCTATGGAAGGCGGGAAGAATATTCCCCATTCATACCCCGCGAAGCTCCCCGAAGGGGAGCGGAGTGGGGTCTGCCCCTCCGTAGCTCCGAAGGAGCGGAGTGGGGTCTTTTGCATTTGTGCAATAATCCGGGGGACGAGGTCTTCGTACTCCTCTTCCGTGTACTGTTTGTTGAGGATGCAGTGGTTTCCTGACTTCATCCCCGCACATCCGAAGCAGTTTTTACTGTGGTAGCAGTCGATGCAGTAGGTCATTTCTGAGCACTTCCTGCACTGCGAGCACATGCGCATAAAGTAGTTTCCGCCGCCAAGCCCCGTGCAGTTGTAGAGGAGTTCTCCTATGCCGCCCCGCGTGATGTCCACGGCGCTCACACACCGCTCACTCGGTGTGAGCATCCAGCAGTAGCGGGCATTCTGGCAGTTGAAGCAATTGAAGCACTGGTAGCAGTCCGCAGAATTCACGAGCCCGTCTCCCACACAGTTTTCGCAGTTCGTATTCGTCAGGTCCTGCCAGATGGTTGCGCTGTAGACCTCTCCGAATTTTTTCAGATTCTTTTCGAGGGTGGAGTGGCAGCCATCCTGCAGTTCTGCCTTCCGTGCTTTGAACTCCTCTTTTGAAACGGGCTTGTTCTCTACGTAGTACGACTTGTTGCGGAGGTTATGGCAGAAGAGGCAGTTGCTGCAGCCGCGGAGATCGGTGCTGAAGTAGCTGTCATGCGTCTGGGTGCAGCGCAGGAGGTAGGCACTCTGGTGGCAGTTGATGCAGAGGATGCATTCGTACAGTTTCCCCGATCTCTGGCATCGGAGGCAGTCACAGAGGTTCTCGTTGTAGCCGGTCACCATCTCGCTAAAGTAGCAGTTCTGCGAACGGTGGACTGTTCGGCAGTAGTAGCAGTCCTTTGCCGATCCTGCGCTTGCGCAGTACTCGCAGTTCTCACATCCTTCGTTAAACGTTGCCATCTTCGGAACGGCGGAGAAGAGTTCGGCAAATTGTTCGAAGAATGGGCGGGAGAAGTCGAACTCTCTCCCATATCTCAGAGGATCCCACGCGTCGCTCCACCATTCATCAATGGAGTAGACGGCGTAGGGCTTGTTCGGTCGGTAGAGGGTGAGGATGGGCTCTCCGGAGAGGGCGGATTTCCTCTCAAAGAGCACAAGGGAAATCTGGAACGCCGCTCGTCGCTGGTGCCGGCAGTCCGGGCACATCGTGGGTTCAGGAACATCAAACTGCCGGAAGAGTTCACGGTCCTCCGGGAATAGTTCGAATGTGCTCTTGCACCAGCTGTTACTGCACTGTGGCATGGGAGATCAGTATACCTCTTTCAGGTAGCATTCTTCGCAGTACACAATCTCCCGCCTTCGCGCTCTGCGCTTCGGCGGGCAAGCCGGTCTCTCTTGGGTGCGCTTGCCGGCCGTAGCGGCCGCTCTGTTTCAATAGACAGTTTCCAGATAGCACTGTCCACAATAGACAACTTCAGGCCGCGAAGGCTGGTACGACGTTCGAACAGCCTTCTCGCATTTTGCGCACGTCCTGTCCCAGAGCACAGAGGGATTTTTAAGGGAGAGTCTTATTCTATAGCGCTCGTCGGGATGGATATGCGGGACAGGTATGCGATGTGTTCGGTAAAATTTCAACTCCTGGTTAATCAGTTTGAATGGCTTGTTGGTTTTTTCACATCGTATAGCCCAATTGAGAATGTCATCCGGTATATCTTCAATAGAATCGGGGAGGTCACTTGCAGGTATCACTTTCTCAACATCCAACTTGATATCCTCTTCGTCTCTCCAGTTAAATCCTTGCCCCATTGCTTCTTCCTTTGACATCGGGAAGATTTCTGAAGCAGTAGATTCGTTGTATCCAAAACATGAAAAGCTCCTTGGAAAGTACTGCCCCCATTCTCCAGTACTCTTCATATGTTCAGTTATTTTTACTCTCAAATCTTTATACTCCTCTTCAGAATACTGAGTATTAAGTATGCAGTATTTCTTTTTCTTTACGTTCGAACATCCAAACATGTACTCGGAATGGAAGATGTGTTCACTGTATTCAATAAACTTTGATTCAAACACTGTAAATGAATGGGCTGAGTCATAGGCGATTGCAGCCTGCATGTTGTAGCAGAGCTCGGAAGTATCTCCGATGAATCCAGAATTGAATGAATCTTTTGTCTTACTCAAGAAGATCATATTCATGCAGTCCTCGCAGTCGCTCGCATCGAAACAGTTCACGCAGTTTTTACTTCCTTTTATGTAGTCACCAGCACAATCCTCACAGGAGACGTTGTGTGTTGCCTTCACAGCACGTTTTGAAAGCAGCTTAAGAAATTCCTCCCAGTTCTTTTGTTGCATACTGTGTGTGCCGTTCATGAGGTCGGACTTTCTCTGAGCAAATTCTTCCTTAGTCAACTGCTCGTTGAGAATGCAGAAAGACTTATTTCGCTGGTTTGTGCAAAGAATGCAGTCACTGCAGCCTATGCAGTCAGAGACGAATGAACAATCACTACAGTTTTTTGAGTCAAATGTGAATCGGCAACCGTAACAGTCAAAAGAATTCAGAATGAAGAAACATGCTTCATTGTCATTTGATGTATCGCAATCAACAACATCACGATTGTGCATGTTAAAGTTTCCGTAGAGGCAATCTTCATTGAAGTCGCCACCAATAGTGAGGTAGCAGTTTCTGTTTCCCTCGCACATATTGCAGTACTCGCTGTTATCGGGATTGATATTGGTAAGTGCTGAATGGGGTGACTGGAGGCTGAGTTCTTTAAATTGCTCGAAGAACGGACGGTTAAAATCGTACTCTTTGCCGTAGGTGAGTGGATCCCACTGGTCGCTCCACCAGATGTCTTGCTTGTATATCGTATATGGAGAATCAGGTGCATACATTGAAACGATAGTTTCGCCTGAGGAATCGCATTTCCTTCTGTAGAGAGTTCTTCCGTTTCGAAAGCAGACACGTTGCTTTTGCGCGCATACAAAGCAAAGAGAGGGCGGATCGTATCCGAACTTTGCATAATTTTTCGTTTCTCCTTCTGAGAGAGAATACTTTGTACCGCACACTTTGCAGGTCATTTGCATGTGTGCTTAGTATACCTCAGAGAGGTAGCATTCCTCACAATACACAATCTCCGGTCTTTCCGGAGCATACGTCGTCTGGATCTCCTTCCCGCATTTATCGCATGTGCGATCATAGAACACACGTGAAGGTCTGAGCTCCATGCGGCGCCTGTGACGTTCATCCGGGTGAAAATGAGGCACAGGAATTTGCATCTGCCTGTAGAAATCCAGTTCCTGTTTGATGATGCGGAAAGGGCGGCCGGTCTCCTCGCATGTGACAGCCCAGTGGAGAATGTCATCGGGGATATCTTCTATGGAGGGGGGCAGCTTCTTCGCAGGAATTACTTTCGCAACATTCGGTTTCTCATCCACAGGATCCTTCCATCTGTAGCCCTTCGCAAGCGCCTCCTTTTTTGTGAGAGGGAAGTATTCGGCAGCGAGTGTTTCGTTGTACCCGAACGGGCAGAACTGCTTGGGAAAATACTCGCCCCATTCGCCGTGCTTCTCCATATGCTTGATCAATTTTTTCCGGGTGTCCTCATATTCTTTCTTGAAGTATTGCTTGTTCAGGATGCAGTGCTGCTTCTTGCGCATTCCTACGCATCCAAAGCAGTTCTTGCATCCCGTGCAGTGGCCGCAGTACTCAAGGTCGGAATTATTGGTAGCGCATGTCGTGCAGAATTTCAGATTGTAGGCATTGTCCCCGCAGGCTCCGCACTGGTAGATGCGCTCGGATTTATCCCCCCACGAAGTATAATCCATTGCGGATTTTGCTTTGAAAACGCGTGCGCAGTATTTACAGTCTTCCAAGTCTGTGCAGTCTACGCAGTCATGTGCATTCTTCGAATTGAACAAGTGATCCCCGCTGCAGTTCTGCACCTGCTCCATCTGGACGAAGCGGTGTGGTTGTGTGAGGAAGAACTCTTTGGCTTTTCTCCGCAGAGATTCCACTCCTCCTGTTGTATGAAGTGCCATTTCCTTCTTTTTCTTCGCGTACTCTTCTTTGCTGAGTTGCTCATTGAAAAGCATGTACTGCTTCTGGCGCAGGTTCATGCATCCGATGCAGTCGCGGCATCCGATGCAGTTTCGCATCGCAAAGCAATCGGAACAGTTGAGGCAGTCTATGCAGTAACGGCAGCTATGGCACTTGGTGCAGTCTATGCACTCGTAGCAGAGTTCTGACTCGTAGATGTTGCTGCAGTCCACAACACTTATGTTGTGGAAGACTCTGTTACCGTACAGGCACTTCTCGTTATAGTCCGTTTCTGCAACCAGGTAACAATCCTTTAGGTATCCGGCGCAGTTCACATATTCGCTGTTCTCCAGTGTGCCGGGGCAGATGAATTGGCCCTGGTGGGGAACGCAGTGGAAGAGCTCAAGGAGTTGGTCAAAGAACGGGCGGTTCCAGTCGATGTCCCTCCCGTACTTCAGGTCGTCCCAATCGTCCGAGAACCACACGTCCGGATGGTACACGGGAAAGGGGACGTCGCTGTACGGGGAGATGAATTCCTTCCCAGTCAGATCGCACTTCCGTCTGTAGAGGTTCCTCGCGTTGCGCTCATTGAGCCTGCGGACGAAGCGGCAGTGAGGACACTGCTTTGGCGGCGTAACACCCATGTCTGCGTGGAAAGCCTGTTCATCCTTTGGGATTTCGTACCGGGCCGAGCAGTCGGTGCAGGTGTGTGGCATGTGATTTTGAGTATACAGCGAGTAGCGCGTAGCGGTTAGCGTCTAGTCGCTACACGCCAACCGCTTGTCGCTAATAGACTTCTTTCAGATAGCACTCTTCACAATACACAGTTTCGGGTCTCTCTGGGCTGTACGTCGTCTGTATTTCCTGCTTGCACTTCCCGCAGGTGCGGTTCCAGAGTTTCCGGGGATTCCTGAGCGCCATGCGTTCCCTGTGGCGCTGGTCGAAGCACTTGGCCGGCAACGGCACGCGCATTTCCCGGCAGTACTTGAGTTCCTGGGGGATAATTTTGTATGGCTTGCCGGTGATTTCGCACTGCAGAATGCTTTCGCAGATGGAGTCCGGAACGTCACGAATGTTATCCAGCACAGGTTTTGACGGTCCCAGGTACTGATCGGTGCGCTTCGGTTCCTCCCACCACTTCCATCCCCGGGAGAGAATTTCCTCCTTCCCGAGCGGGAAATACTCCTGAGCCATTGTCTGGTTGTAACCGAACGGCGAGAGCTCAATGGGGAAGAAGTGCCCCCATTCCTGTGTTTTTTGCATATGTTCAATGATCTTCGGCACGAGGACCTCGTATTCCTCCCTTGTGTACTGCTTATTGAGAACGCAGTACTGTTTCCCTTTGAGACTTTGGCATCCGAAGCAGTCCCTGCTGACGGAGCAGTCCTGACAGTACATCAAATTCGCGCACTGATTCATGGAGTTGTGGCATACAAGCAGGTTTGAGCCGGTCACAGCCACACACTCATTGCACCATTCTGACCGGGAAGGGCAGTAGTTGCAGTCATAGCAGTTGATGAATGATTCGGCTGTCGCCAGGAAGCGGGAATCTTCGCAATTCTTTGCATCGAAGGAATCAAACACTCCCTTGCAGCGGTAGAGGTAGTCACCAGTCACGTCCTCACAGTTCATTCCGTGGTAATGCTTCACGATCTCCTTCCCGCACAGTTCCTTGGTCCTCTTTTTTGCTGCTTCGATCATCGACCGGGATCCGCGGTCAAATTCTTTCAATCTGCGTTCATACTCATCGCGGGAGAGGGGCTGGTTGAACAGGTGGTACTCCTTGTTCCGGAGTCCCACACACCCGAAGCAGTTCTTGCAACCGGAACAATGGACAAGGAGGGTGGAATCGCTGCAATTCTCGCACCCGCGGGAGAATGCCAAACCATAACTCTGCACGCAGTCGACGCATCCATAGCACCACTCGCAGCGGTAGACGTACAGGCAGTCGACGCAGTCCTTCGACTGCCAGACGATGTGTCCGTAGCAGCAGTCTTCGTTGCCGACGTTCCCCCCGATCAGGTAGCAGTTCTTGCTGCTGAAGGAGAAGTTGCAGTAATCGGTGTTCTCGCACAGGACATTGACAATGGACATGCGCGGCACTCTGGAGAAGAGATCCTGAAGCTGATGGAAGAAGGGGCAGCTTGGATCAAACTTGCGGCCGTACTGGAGCGCATCCCACCGGTCACTCCACCATTCGTGCATTTCGAAGACGGGGAAAGGGGCATCTTCCCCGTACATCGAGATGATGCGCTTGCCGCTGAGATCGCACTTCCGGTGGCAGAGATTGAAGAAATTGCGGTGTGCAATGCGCCGCTGCATGCGGCAGGGGAAGCAGAGCGAAGGAGCTGGGATGGGGAAGTTTTTCCCCGCGATCGTCGGTCCTGCGTTTTTGTAGAACTGGAGGTCCGCATCAGTGGCCTCGAAGAGAGAGCCGCATTGGGTGCATTTTTTCTGCATCAGTTCACGGTATCTAAGTAGCACTTCTCACAGTAGATAATCTCCGGTCTCTCCGGCGCATACGTCGTTTGAATCTCTTCTCCGCATCGAGCGCAGGTGCGTTTCCAGAGCCTGCGTGGATTGAGCCGGTTCATTCGGTCAGTGTGGCGCTGATCGGGACACCTCTTCGGCACCGGCAGGTGGAGCATACGATAGAAATTAAGCTCCTGCGGGATAATCTTGAATGGTTTTCCGGTTTCTTCACAGAGAAGAATTTTCTCGCAGATGGAATCTTCGGTCTCCTCAATGGATTCGGGAATTTTGGTTGGAGGCCCCAGGTAATCCTTCTCAGATTGCAGCTGTCGCCATCGCCACCCCTTTGCGCTCACTTGTGCTTTCGTAAGAGGGATGTAGTCATTCGCAACTGTTTCGTTGTAACCGAATGCAGACATGCGAGGCGGGAAAAACTCGCCCCATTCGTCAGTTGACTGCATATGTGCGATGATTTTTGTCGCGAGGTCTTCGTACTCCTTCTTGGAGTACTGCTTATTGAGAATGCAGTATTCGTGCTTCTTCATGCCAGTGCAGCCGAGGAGGGAGTGGCTGTTAAAGCAGTTCATAGAGTACAGAACGTGCTTGCAGTACCAGATGAGTGAGCTGAACATGATGTTGTAGTTTTTCTCATTGTTGCAGTTTAAATACTGCAATTCGCAGTTATCGCAAAAATTACAGTCGGTGCAGTCCTTACTGTTCTCTCCGATGCGTGTGTAGGCGCAATCACGGGAGTTTTTGAGCGTGTAACAGTTTGCACAGTCTTTGCACTGCCAGAGCTGGTCGCCTGTTGCGTTCTCGCACTGTACCTGCTGTGCGAACCGGTGGGGGACTGAAGCATGCAGCTTCTCGATATCCGGTTTCACAAGAACCAAATTCTTCTTGAGTTCAGCGGCTTTTAAACGGTAGTCCTCTTCGGAGAATGGCTGGTTATAGATGAAAAATTGCTTATTACGGAGGTTCACGCATCCGAAGCAGTTTCTGCACCCTATGCAGTCTTTGCAGAGAGTGAGATCGAAGGAGTTGTGGCAATTCGTACAGAAGATGCAATCGTACAGGTTTCCGGATTCCGAGCACTCATAGCACCGCTCACATCTGTAGAGATCGTAACAATCACAGATGTCTTTGGAGTAGAAGATACGGTAGCTGTAGTAACAGTCCTCGGCTCCCAGCCCCCCCACAACCATGTATAAGTTTCGGTTCTCCGCCGAATAGTTCGTGTACGTGCTGTTTTCGCTCTTTGCGTTGATGAGGGCAAGTTTAGGAACAGCGAGTTCCAGTTCTTTAAATTGCTCGAAGAACGGTCGATTGAAATCGAAGTCTCTCCCATATGTAAGGGGGTCATACTGGTCACTCCACCATGCCCCCTGTTCGTAGACCAAATATGGCTCTTCCGGATTGTACATGGAGATGATTTGTTTGCCGGTCAGATCGCATTTTCTGTGGTAGAGATTCCGCTCATTGCGGTGGCTCATGCGGTGCTGCTCGCGGCAGGGAGGGCAATGGTGGGGAGCAGGAATGTGGAATTTTTTCCCATGAAAAACCGGAGAAATTTTCTCAATGAAGGCGAGATCTGTGTCTGTGATCTCGAACGAGGAGCCGCAGTTGGCGCAAGTTTTTTGCATCAGTGGACGGTATTCAGGTAACACTTCTCGCCCTTCGACGAGCTCAGGGCGAATCCTGTGTTACTGATCATGATTCGTAGAGCATTCATATCAATGCACAGTTGCAAGGTAACAGGATTCGCAGTACACGATTTCCCACCTTCGCCCCGCGGACGCGGGGCTTCGGCGGGCAGGCCGGTCTCTCTTGGGTGCGCTTGCCGGCCGTAGCGGCCATGCCGTTAATAGACAGATGATAGGTAGCATTGTTCACAATAAACAATTTCAGGCCGCGAAGGCTGGTACGTCGTCTCGATCTCCTTGCCGCACTTCGCACATTCTCTCTCCCAAAGCTGCCGGGGATTGCGCAGCTGCAGCCGTCTTTTGTGGCGCTCGTCCGGGTGCAGGCGCGGGATGGGGATGTTCATCTGCTTATAGAACTTGAGTTCCTGCGGGATGATTTTGTACGGCTTGCCGGTTGCTTTGCAGTGCAGGATTCTATTGCAGATGGAGTCATTCACTTCATCGATGATATCCGGCTGTTCGAAGGGCGGTCCCATGTACTGCTTTTCCTGTTCCTCCTCATCCAGCCATAACCAGCCGCGCTTCAGTACTTCTTCCCTGGTGAGGGGCACCTGTTCCTGCGCCAGCGTCTCGTTGTACGCGTAGATGCTCAGGCTGGGTGGAATGAATTGCCCCCATTCGCCCGCTTGCCCCTCCGAAGCTCCGACCTGTTTGCCGTGGTCCGCCGCAGGTGGACGAAGTCGGAAGGAGCGAAGGGGGGTTTTCTGCATGTGCGCAATAATCTTTCCGGCCAGTTCCTCATATTTTCCTTTGGAATACTGCTTGTTGAAAATGCAGTATTCATCTTTCCGGAGCCCTACGCACCCGAGACAGTTCCTGCAGGAGAAGCAGTGGTCGCAGTAGAGGAGATTGCTGCACTCAGACCAGCAGATATTGCAGAAGAGCATGTGGTAGCAGTTGTATCCGCATGCCTGGGTGAAGTAGATGAGTTCCGTTCCCTGCCCCCAGTAGCTCTGATCCATGCTGGTTTTGCAGTTTTGGAGGCACTGGCAGTAGCTGCAATCTTCCATGTTGTTCGCTTCGTAGCACTGGTATGCATTGCGGCAGTTGCGCAGGTAGTCGCCGGAGCAGTGTTCGAGGTTTGTTCCGTGGAATTCCTTCACTATCGGGTCCCCGAGCAGCGATTCAATCTTCTCTTTTGCCTGCTCCATTTCGCTGTAGCTCCCGATGTTCACCCCTTTCATGAATGTCGTATATTCTTCTTTTGTCTTCTGAGCGTTAAAGACCATGTACTGCTTGTTCACCTGATTCGTGCAGCCGAAGCAGCTGCTGCATCCCTGGCAGTCCCGCAGGAAGAAGCTCTCGCGGCAGCCGATGCAGTCCCGTCCGTACCGCAGCGCATAGCAATCCCTGCAGCCGACGCACTCGTAACAGAGTTCGCAATTCTCCACATTCAGCGAATCCACGCAGCTCTTGCACTGGTTTACCCACGATCCAAAATAGCAATCTTCGTTCTGATTGCTGGAGAAGAGGAGGTAGCAGTTCTTCACCTGGCTTGCGGTATTGCAGTAGTCGCTGTTCTCGTACGGCTTCTCCAGGATGCGGGCGATTCGTGGCACACGAGCACGCAGTTTCCCGAACTGCTCAAAGAACGGCTGGGAGAAATCGAACTCCATTCCGTACTCTTTGCCATCCCACTTATCGCTGTACCACTCATCATTCTCGTACACGGGGAAAGGCTTATCCAGTGAGTAGCAGGAGATGATCTGCTTGCCGGAGAGGTCGCATTTCCGGTGGTAGAGGAAGCGCTCGTTTCGCTGCGCAAGGCGTACCTGCATGCGGGCGGTCGGGCAGAGATCCGGGGCCGGGAGAGGGTATTTCTTCCCCCTGAAGACAGGAGAGACTTCTTCCAGGAACTTCAGATCTTCCGGTCGGATCTCAAATTCTCTGCCGGTGAGGGCGCAGGTTTTCTTCATGGTTACTAGAGGGTATCGAGGTAACACCGTTCGCAGTAGATCTTCTCCGGTCTCTTCGGATCGTAACTCGTCCGTACATCCTTTCCGCATTTGCTGCACTTCCGGTTCCAGAGCCTGCGCGGGTTGCGCAGATCGTTGCGGTCTTTGTGCCGCTGCACGGGAGACCTCTTTGGGACGGGGATTCCAAGCTTTTTGTAGAATTTGAACTCCTGCGGAATGATTTTGAACGGCTTCCCTGATTTTTCGCAGAGGAGAATCTTCTCACAGAGAGTATCTGTGGTGTCATCGATGCGGTCCGGCACCTCTACCTGCGGTCCCATGTACTCCTTCTCAGTCTTCTGTTCCTCGGCCCACTTCCACCCCCGTGATTCCACCTCTTTTCTCGTGAGCGGCATGTATTCCTGCGCCACTGTTTCGTTGTAGCCGAACGGGCAGATGTCCAGAGGGAAGAATTGGCCCCATTCACCGGCCTGCCCTGAGCTTGTCGAACGGGTGTTCTGCATGTGCACAATTATTTTGGGGACGAGATTTTCGTACTCCTCTTTGGTGTACTGCCTGTTTAAGATGCAGTA
This sequence comes from Candidatus Peribacteraceae bacterium, assembly GCA_035290085.1. Lineage (GTDB taxonomy): Bacteria > Patescibacteriota > Gracilibacteria > Peribacterales > Peribacteraceae > GWB1-54-5. The sequence continues at coordinate 12,750 of DATDVK010000075.1, read as the reverse complement.
CTCCTTGTGGTTGAGTGCTATGCACCCGAAGAGATTCTTGGAATTATTGGTAAGGTCGCAGTAGTACACGTTACTGTTGTAGTGCGAAGCCATGTTGAAAGCGCTGAACTTCATGGAGAGTGTGGAGATGAGTTCGTACGCGGCTTCTGGCTTGTAGAGAGAATAGTTGAGATCCTGGCAGTCTTTCGCATCCAGCACGTCGTAGAGGTACTTGGAGTCCTCGCAATTTGTGGCATTGAAGCAGTGATGGCAGTTCTTGGAGTTCTTGATGTCATTTCCCGTGCAATCCTCACAACTCAGGTTGTACATGTCGCGGTAGATGCCCCTCTCTATGCGCATCTTCTTCCAGATGTCGAATACACTCCTGAGTGCGCTGTTTGATCCTAAATTCAGTTCTGCAAGCTTCGCCTGATACTCCTCCTTTGTGTGCTGCTCATTGAGGATGTAGTACTCTTTATTGCGCAGGTTGGTGCAGAGCAAACAGTTCCTGCATCCTTTGCAGTCAAAGCAGAACGCGCAGTCGCTGCAGTCATCCAGATACATGGAGTTGCGGCAGGTATGGCAGCCGTAACACTGAATGCATTCGTAGCAGAGTTCGGAGTGGTACGCGAAGGTACAGTCGATGCAATCCCTGCTGTATTTGGTGAAGAGATCGAAGTAGCAGTCTTCGTTCGCCTCACCGGCAATGTCCAAATAGCAATCCTTATCATCGCCGCAGTAGTTGCAGTAGTCGCTGTTCTCACAGTTCACAAGATCCATACCGAGTCTCGGAACTTTGAGCATGAGCTCGTGCCACTGCTCAAAGAAAGATCGGGAAAAATCGTATGTCTGCCCGTACTCCATAGGGTCCCACTTATCGGAGTACCACTCGCTCTGATGGTACACAGGAAACGGGGTATCTTCCGGGTAGATGGAGATGATCTGCTTGCCGGAGAGATCACACTTTCGGTGGTAGAAGGTGCGGTCGTTGCGCCAGCCCATTCTCCTCTGCACGCGGCAGTCCGGGCAGAGCGTGGGGGAGGGGATATGCCAATACTTTCCTTTCAGTCGAGGAGATGCTTTTTCATAGAGCTCCAGATCCTCGTCTTCCGTGACGAAGTTCGCCGAGCACTGAGCGCATCCTTTGCCCTGAGCCTGCTTGCCGGGTGTAGCCCGAAGGGCGGAGACTGGACGAAGGGTTGTGTTCATAAGAAAATATTTCACAATATAAAAAATAGCGTACACATTCCGCCGTTGTCATTGTCCATCACTTCGTCAACTTTGTCCAACATCTGAAGTGACAGTATTGATTTTAGCTTTATTCAAAGCCAAGAAGTCAGTTCTAAATACTGTAGAAAAAAATCTACAACAGTGATATACTGGTGTCATCCTGAGGTGGCCTGCCCCATGGTTCGAGGCTCCTCGCTCCGCTCGGAGCACCTCACCATGACATGCAGGCCCTCGAAGGATGGCACTTTCACTCTTCTGATGATTACCGATCTGCTCAAGCTGGGTCTCAGTGATGAGGAGGCAAAAGTCTATCTTGCCTGTCTGGAGATCAATGGCGGTCCCGTTTCCACCATCGCACGCAAGGCGGGTGTGCACCGCGTGAGCTGCTACCACACACTGGAGAACCTTCTTGAGAAGCGTCTCCTCTCCCAGTACAACAAGAATGGAGTGAAGTGTTTCGCGCCCGAACCTCCGGAGCAGCTGGAGCAGCTCGCGAAGGAGCGGGTGAACATTGCGCGGGGGTTACTGCCGCAGCTCAAGACGCTCGCGAGTTCTCAGCGGTTTAAACCGAAGATTCGTTTCTACGAGGGGCGGGATGGCGTGGAGCGCGTCTTCTCCGAATCACTCTCGGCAGAGGAAGAAATCCTCGGCTACACAAATTTGAAAACGGTGACGGAATTCTTTCCTTCATTTTTCCGCAGCTACACGCACGAGCGTCTGCAGAAGGGCATAAAAACCCGCTACCTTTCCCCGAATACCGTGGAGACGGTGCATGTCATCGATCCTTTCCTCCCGGCGAGCTACGATCCGAATCTCATCGAAATCCTCCTCGTGAACAAGGAACAGTTCCCGTTCGAGAACGAAGTGCTCATCTTCGGGAACACGGTGGGTATCGTTTCCCTGAAGACCGGTGAACTCCTCGGTCTGCTCGTCGAAAGTTCTACCTTCGCGCGCACGATGAAGGCGGTATTTGATCTTGCGTGGCTGGGTGCAACGGCGTTTGTTGCCAAATAATCGTTTGCTCGTGAGCTCGTTTTCTCGTTGGCTCGTTTGAACGAGGAACGAGTAACGAGCAAACGAGTCAACAAGAGGCACGCTACTTCTCTGCAAGACTCACTGTTTGATGTTCTGCCACGGGTTCCGATGGGAGGAACAGGTAGAGCAGGGAGACAGCTCCTGTGATGATGCCGAGGAGCCAGAGAAAAGAGACGAAGCCAAAACGGTCTGCCAATATGCCTGCGAGGAAGTAGAACACGATTGCAACCATTTCCAGGAGCAGGCTGTTGATGGAGGACACGGTCGCGCGCTGGTGGGAAGAGATGGCGTGCTGCAGGCGTGTTTGGAACAGCGTGAATGCTGCTTCGAGGATGAAGATCGACACGAAAGCAAGCACGATGGCAAACGGGCTTCTTAGGAGTGCCAGGAGCACGGAAGCAAGACCGCCGATGATGACGAACGCGTAGGCTCGTTTCCCCTGGAGAGGGATGTACTGCACAGAGAGGCAGGCGAGGGCCGAGACGGTATTGCCTATGGCGAACAGGAAACCGATGGTTGCGAGGGTGAAGCTCCGTTCACGGAAGATGAGCTCCCAGAGCTCATCCGATGCGCCCATGGAACCGAACGTGATTGCGAAGAAGATCATGAGGCGGAGGAGTGCAGGGTTGTTCTTCGCTTCCCGGAGAGCGTCCATGAGAATGCGGAAGTATGCCCGCTCTCCCGTGGAGCACATGGGTGCCACCGAGGGAATGCTGAACAGGACCAGTATGTTCAGGAACGGCACGATGCTGCTGGGGACCAGTGCTGAGTCATAGCCGTACTCGGCAATGAATCCTCCAAGGAGCACAGCAATAGTGATTCCAATGAAACTTGATGCACGTATGCGGCTGACCACAGTCTTAAAGCTTTCTTCTTTCCCGCAGTGCTTGAGCTCGTCGTACACGAACGATTCAAATGTCCCGCTCATAAGCGTGGATGAGATCCCCCACAGGAAAAAACCCACGCCGAACGCGAAATAGGTCTTGCTCGCGAGCCAGCAGAGGAAGCACCCCCCCTTGAGCAGCTGCGCAATGACAAGGATGTTCCTGCGCTTATACTTATCCGCCAGCACGCCGGTTGGCACCTCGAACACGACCGTCACCGCGGACCACAGCATGAAGAGTGAAGTGACTTGGATACTGCTGAGTCCGCTTTCCTGGAAAAGGATCGCGTACACGGGGTAGATGAGGATGCAATGGTTGAGGCACGCGAAGGCGTAGATCCTCCGGAGGAACGTCTGCATAGGCGAAGTGTAGCATTGCTCTCTTCACGGTGTGGCGTTCTTCAGTATCTGTTTTCTGGAGGCAATAAACCATTCTGCCCCAAAACCGGAAAAAATACCTGCCACTTCACCCGGCGTTTTTTTTGTAGCTTCCGATGCCGTTTTGAGGTTTGTCCCATCGGTTCAAAGCAGGTCCCGCGCGACAGGACGCCACTCTTTCCTATTATTACTGCAGTATTCCTTTCCCCATTCGAAACACATGGAAGCAAGTGCGTACGCTCCGACGGCTCTCCGGCTTACAGAGCCCATCGATCAGCTCCTTGCCGAGTACACACCAGATCCGGTGCACATACCGGATATCCGGAGGGCGCTCACGAAAGCAGGCATTCCGCTGGATTGCGAGCAGCTTGGAGAACTCATCTACTGCTATGAGCACACCATAGGGCCGCAGCAACCATTCGGGGGATTCGGGGAGACGTTCGCCGCGCACGCGAAGGCGGCAACATCACTGCACGCAATCATGATGATGACGAAGTCGCACCACGATGAGCCATGGGGCGAATAGTTCCGGCGATGGCACCCAGAGGGAAGAGTGTGTTTGTAGTGTGTTGGTGTTCGTTGGTAGTATTCCCGCATGAAGCACATCATTCTTTCCACAAGCATCTTCTTCCTGTTGTTCACCCCAATCGGTAGTGCAGCATTCTCAGACGTTCCGGTTTCCTATCCTTACTCCAGTGCAATTGACTGGGCTCAGGCGGAGGAGATCGTGAATGGGTATGCCGACGGGAGCTTTCGGCCCGGGACCGCTGTGAACCGCGCGGAGTTCACGAAGATTGTGGTCGGTGCCAACTTCACAGCTGCAGCAGTTTCCTTGTGCGATCCTAACCACATGTACTCGTTTTCAGATGCCGGAAAGTCCGAGTGGTACTCGCCGTACCTTTGTCTAGCGGCGCAGCATACCATCATCGGAGGTTACCCCGATGGCAGCTTCCATCCGGAGAGTCCCATCAACTTCGCGGAGGCAGCGAAAATAATCGCCATTACATCACAGTACCGCAATGGTGTAGGCAGTGCCGACAGCCAGCAGTTCTCCGTGGCACCAGGGCAGGAGTGGTACGAACCGTATGTGGAGTACCTTGCCGAAGTAGATGCCATTCCCTTTTCCATTGGGGGAAGAGCACATCTTCTCACGAGGGGCGAGATGGTCGAAATGATGTACCGCCTGAGTGGCTCTTTCCATGCGCCTGATACGGCAGCAGGCGGGTGGAGAACATACGAGGATATTCTTGGTATTTATTCCATGCAGTTGCCTGAAAATTGGATGGCTTTGAGTCCGTATGACGGTTCAATGCTCTCCTTTGAAAAGTTGGGTGATGGAGTGATGGGGTATGGTTCTCCGGAAGGGAGCACAGAGGTCACATTGGAGGTTTTAGAGAGGGATGCGATTACCCTACAACTAAGCGAGACACTGCTGAAGTTTGCACAAGACCGGTATTGCCCGCCGGATCGCTGCACGCTGCGTTCGAGGCAGGAGGAGGGCTATACAGTGCATGATCTCATCATGGCGGATCCGAAACCGGAGTATCTGATTACAAGTTACACGCTGTATGAGCGTGACGATGCCATTGTCTCATTCGGCTACGGCGTCCCCAGCACGACAACGACAGCCATCCAGCGCTCGTTCCGGTTCATTCCAAAGGATCTGCTGCGGTGAGGGTGTTCGGTTTGTCCGTTGCTTGTTATGAGGGGAGAGTTGTCATTCTCAGGGCATGTCCTGGGGTTTTTTGCGTTGCCCCACAGTCCGCTGAAAAGGTTTTTATACTCCCTCCGGTCTCTGTTATCACTCTCTTCATGTCACCGGCTGCGGTGCAGATGCGCCTGCCAAGCGTGCCACGGCCCAAAGTTCCTTCTTCCTCCACGAGGCGGATGACCTCCGTAGGCTGGGCATTCTCCGAACCGCGCCTCTTTTCCGGGAATATGTTTGAGCGGGGGGAATCCAAGTGAGAAGATGGTTGTGGATCAGGTGTCTTTCCTATCTCCTTTTCCGATGCTCATCCCGACAGAAGAATACTGTCATGCTCTCTACGAGCAGTATGCAGTGCCAAAGAATATACGGCGCCATTGTAAAAAGGTTGCAGAGGTTGGGGTTTTCCTTGCCGGGAAGCTCAAAGAGGCGGATATAAAAACTGATGAAAATCTTGTAAAAGTTGGATGTCTCATCCATGACGCGTTCAAGGTGGCCTCGCTCGAAAAGCTCGAAGCACATCCCGAGTGGGACTACATCCCGAGCGGGCGCGAGATCGAAGTTTGGCAGGAATTCCGCAAGAGGTTCGTTGGCGTGCATGAGACCCTGGTCGCCGCCGAGATGCTCCGTGATGAATTCCCGGAGTTCGCCGGCTTTGTCTCGAAAATCGGATCGGCCGGAAATCCGGTTTACATGACCGGGTGCCTGGAACTGAAGATCCTGCATTATGCCGACTGGCGCGTGCAATTCGATCAGATCATTTCGTTCGATTCCCGCCTCGATTATCTTCGGGTTGCCTACAGACACAAGTGGGTCGACAAGGGCGAGGGGTGGTGGGAACAGAAGCTGCGGGAGGAGAAAGGCCTCGAGCGGGAAATTTTCCGTCATCTCAAATTCCCGCCTGATGGGCTGGCCGCTGCGATGGTTGCCGGGGATCGCTCAGCGATGTACGGCTGATCGTCTCAGGAAATTTGGCTCTTCGGGCTGGACTTGGTTCGACAGGCTCACCATAAACTTCTCGTCCATCCCGCTCGCGGACATTTGCATTCTGGGATCGTAGATGTTGTGTAAGAATTTTGGCTCCTCGGGCTGGACTCGAACCAGTAACCCTCTCAATCGATAGTTCTACCCAGCCCATGGGCGATGCTTTGCCCCGCGCTTTATCAATGCACGTTGAGCTTCTTTTGCAAACTCTACCATGCCCTCCAGAGCATGGAATTTGCTCTCCACCGATGCATATTTCATTTTGCGAAGCTGGTCGCGGTCAAAACCAGAGGATCGTTTCTGCTTCTGCTTCATAGGCCTTTCAATTCTAGGAGAGCTACCACATCTTGTACATCTTTTTCCCTCTTGGATTTGCGCTTCATACCTATCAAATCGTCGATGGAAACAACTGGCACATCGAGACCCCATATTTCCGCATGCATCACGTGAGCTCTAAAATGCTTGAAATCCACTGATTCCGCCACAAGGACATCCACATTGAATTGAGGCTCTTGTGCGTGAATAAAGGAATATGCGCTGAGTCCCTTCTCTGTGAGAAGTGTGCGCACTTTTTTCTCGTCCCCCAACTCCTGAATATCTATAGGGAGTCGCCTCTGATATCCCATTTTCTCCATGATTTCCGACATTTTTTGTACATTTTCATGATCGAGCGCTAGCAGGATATCGATGTCATTGGTGAAGCGGGGGTAACCGTGCAAGTTTACCGCCACTCCACCGACGATGAGATACCGGAGTTCCTTTTCATGAAACGCCCGCAATAGCGTTTGATAATCAGTCATCCTTTATAGTGTACACCGAACATCATTCATGTATTTGCGCTAGGTTTCAAATCAAATTTGGCTCCTCGGGCTGGATTCGAACCAGCAACCATTCGGTTAACAGCCGAATGCTCTACCATTGAGCTACCGAGGAACGTGTGAGGATGGAGAAAGATCATGCGGAGCCAACCGAGCAGGCTCTTCTATCACGCCCTGCAAGCAGGGCTGGGCATTGAGCTACCGAGGAACGTGTGAGTGAAGAAAGACCGAACGAGAATAGGATAGCAGCTGAGTTACTCGTCCCGCACCTGAGCGCATGCGAATAGTGCGGGGCCGAGGAACAGATCAACGCGGCGGCATTATAGGCAAACGACGCTTGTTTGAAAACGATTCTCTCATTTCTTCTCCTCTGCCTTTTTCGGTTTGAGGAGGACGATCTCGCGGCCAACAAACTGGTCTTCTCTGCGGTAGAAGAGCGTCGGCCTCGCCGGATCTTCCGGTTCGGTGGGCAGAACAACCTCGTACGGGAGTTCCCCGAGGACTTTCCAGATTTTTTCCAGGAGGATGGGCTTTGCCTTCGTGCGCCACACGGGCCAGATGCAGACAATGGGAATGCCGGGGAGAGTCGCTGCGGCGTTGCGCAGGAATCCTTCCTGCAGCGCTTCATTCTCCGTTTTCTCCTTCATGGCATCCTTCTGAGTGGGTCGCTCTTTCAGGGGCGTACCCAGGCTCGTTTCCGTCACAATGGCGTCGGGCGGGTTTTTGAGTTCGAAGGGTTTCAGAGCATCCTGTTTCCAGACGGCGCTTGGCACGTCCTTCTTGGCTATCTTCTCCTCTTTGCGGAGCCAGTCGAGATTCTTGCTGCAGCCGTTCACCCCCTTCATGATCTTATCAGATGCCTGTACGGGCCATCCGCGCAGGAGAGCTTCCATGGGGATCACTCCGGTGCCGCAGAAGGGATCGAGCACGAGGAGTTCCGGATTCTTCTTCAGTGCGCCCTTGCACCCATTCTCCCTGGCGAGCCATAAGCCGAAGTTGAGCATGATCTGTGCGAGTTTAGGTGGCAGAAGACCCACAGTCGTGTCGCGCACGGGTTTCTCCATATCCCGCTTGGTGTAGGAGTCCACATCCTGTGCTGCAATGGTGCGTCCGACCCAGAAGAGTTCCTCTCCTGCGATGATCGTGAGTTCGCATCCATGGCTGCCATCCAGCAGGCCGGCATCGTGCAGGAGCACCGTCGCCGCCGGTTTCCGATCAGTGCCCACATACCGGTTGGCTCTTCCTTCATGGCGCAATGTGTCTTTGCATTTGCGATAGAGGTTGCGGACAGTTTTTGGAGGCAGCCCGATGGTGCGCAGTCCGAATGTCACTTTCTTCCCGCGGGTTTTCTCGAGCGCATGAACGAGCACTTTGGGGAGGTTACTGATATCAAGCACGTTGCTGCTCAATTGCTCTGCAAGGACAACTGTCCCGCCGAGCGTGGAGAGAATTTCAGGTTTCAGGGGTTCAGGTGACTCAAAAATGGCAACTTTCTTCTCCACTCGTTTCTGCAGTGTAAACCCGGGCACCACTGCTGCGAGTTCTGCGATGCTGATGTGGGGCTGATGCCCCAGGAATGCTGCGTAGCTTGGCATAGTGAGCCACAGTCTATGCAGAAGCACTCCAAAAACAAAGAAATGGAAGTGGACAGGCGCCCTAAGCTCATTCCGGCTCTTTCATGGCAGAGAGCCAGGATTGGGTGAGGAGAACAAGTAAGGTGATAGCGACCGGTGCCAGCTGCACGAGACCTCTTGCGTATCCTGTCTGATTCACTGCTTCTGTCGAGAGACCGGTGAAGAAGTACAGGGGGAGCTGTCCGAGCAGCACGAGGAGCAGGAAGGCGCTCAGGACCATTGCCTCCGAGCGGAATGCCTCTTTCCAGCGCACACAGAGCATGCAGAGGAGGAAGGGAAAGAGGAAAATCCAGTTTCCTTCAAAGAAGGTATTGATGGTGATGGCGTTTGCAACACCCTGCTGCCAGGCAATTGTGAGATTCGAGACGGGTTTGGCATTGCCGAAGTTGAGGTGATGGGACCACTTAAAGAGTATCCACGGAATGAGCACAATGCCAATGAGGACTGCGTAGTGGAGCAGCGCAGAGCGGATGTCGCGGAGTTCAAGCTTGCCGGATTGGCGGAGGAACCAGAGGCTCAGAAGCACGAGGAGCACCAGCACGGGCAGGTACATCAGGAGCGCTTCGTTCTTCGTGAAGACGAGGAGGCCCATGGCAAGAGCGCTCAGCCGCAGGAAGGAGAGCCTGTGCAGCCGGTCTGTGCTCTGTGCCGCTCCGTAGAGCAGTGAGACGGCTGCGAGAATGTGCACCGAAAGAAAGACATCCGCGTATGCCACCGTTCCGTGGAGGAAGTACAGCGGGAGACTGCAGAGCCCATAGGCTCCGATCAGTGCCCATGGACGGGAGAGCTTCCGCCGCAGCGTGCAGTACACGAGAGAGAGCGAAGCAAGGAACCACACGAAGTGCACACTGTTCACCAGCCCCTCGTCCCATTCTCCTGCCAGCGACGCAAGCCAGGTTTTTGTGAGGGGTACTGTCACGGGGTACGAGTGCACCCCGCCGGTACTCAGCGTTTCATTGCCTGCTTCGTATTCCAGGGAGAGTTCCTGTGTGAGGAAGAAGAGCTTTCCCCGCATGTTCCAGTTGTTGAAGACGTCATCCTCGTACGGGGGGGTGCCGGTGAGTGCGGTGAATCCTCCGAGGAGTTTGAGCACTGTCCATACCAGGAGGAGGATGAGCACGGTTTTTGCTGCACGCGGGAGTCGGGGAGAGGCAGGGAGAGTGGGGAGGGGAGAGGGGGTCCACAGAGTCCGCAGGCGCATCCATACGAGTCCCAGCACCAGCACTGTCACGATTTGTACTGCAAGTAACCCTGTGAATGTGAAGCGTATGATCCCCAGTATATGGGTGATGAACGACAGGTACATGGTCAGGGTCAGCCCGAACACCACGCTGAGCGTCCAGCGCTCCAGGGGCTGCAGCACGGGGTGGCCCCGTTCGAGGAGCGTGAGAGTGAGCCACCCGCACACGGTGGGGAGGAGCAGGCCGACGGGGAGCAGCAGGAGTTTCATGACTGTTCGCGGAAGATGAATGTTCCTTCAGAAAATTCATGGAGAACCGCTCCGGGAGAGGAGAGAACTGTTCCTTCGCTCTCAAGTTCCCCTTGTTTGTTCACGATGATGTCGGGACGGTCGTAGACAACCCATGTATCAATGTGCGTTCCTTCCTGGAACGGCTGGGTGGGGATGCTGGGGTACGTGTAGTAGCGTATGAGGCCGAGGAAGGGCCAGCGGTGCGTGGCAACGTAAATGTACTCCTCGCGGTCTTGCACCATCGGAGCGATGGCTGCGGCAAAGTCGTTAAAGTACGAGCGCTCGCGGAATGTGCGTTCCCCCACAGGCCTGCTCCAGTACTTCCGGTAGTCGCGCTGCAGGTATCCGAAGAATTCGCTCCCCATCCGGACGTCGTAGAATACCCACAGTACCGTCATCAGCATGAGCATCGCGGTGAGTGTTTTTTTCTTTGATACAGGATGCTTCCGGATTTTGAACAATGCCCAGGCTATCCCTAGGACCATGACAAAGTAGAAGTACCGGTTGACGGATTCGGCGGCGGGGGCAGAGACCCTGAACATCACCTCCCGGGCGAGGGGGTTCCAGACGATGTGCGGTCCCCAGAGAAAATTCACAGACGAGGGCCTGCGGACATCAAACGTCCAGAAGGACTTGAGACCTTCAATCAGTTTCTCCCCGGGGCTCCAGCTCATGAGCCTGATCCTCTGGAGGAGGATCTGGGATCCTTCCGGGAGTCCTATGCCAACGAAGTCAGCATTGCGTTTCCATTTATGAAACTTCGTCATGTCCACGCTTACCGTGCCGATCCCTTTCGTGGGAGAGAAGAGGAGCGGCGCGCGCAGGAGATCATCCTGGGGGTCGCCGGGCCTGTGCCAGTACACCCATCCTTCGACGGGATCGTATCCCATGTAGTCGATGGCAATGACTTCTATAGGGTGGGTGAGCTGAATCGAGCGGCCGAAGAGTGTCTGGGCGAGGGTGGTGATGAGCAGTCCGTCCGGGCGTCTCTCGAATGAGGGATTGCCTCCCGCTTCCCAGCCCTCGTGGAAGACGCCGTCGGAGAAGTCCCATTCCGTGATGGTAGCGGCAGAGGCGCTCCACGGCAGGAGGCATGCGACAAGGAAGCCAATGGAGAGCAGATGCCGTGGGGGCATGGTGCTTATCCTACATTCTTTTGGGCATGCGGGAAGTCAGAAGGCAGGAACAGGGGCAGTAGAGACGCACCGCCGGGGCGTCTCTACTGCCTACTGGCTTCTGGTTTCTCTTCTGATGCAAATTCAATCTCTTCCGGTCCGCCCTCCACCACCGCTTTAATGCGCCGTACCCCCGCCGAGGAACTCTCTTCCTTCTTGATGGTGAACTTCCCGATCATTCCCGTGCGGGCTACGTGCGGGCCGCCGCAGATCTCCCGGCTGAACGTGATCTTCTCATTTCCGATGACATAGACCTTCACCTCGCTCTCATACCTCTCATCGAACACGCCGATGGCATTCTCCTTCTTCGCTTCTTCCACCGAGGTGATGTGGTAGCGGATGGGCAGATCTTCCTCGATCGCTTTATTCACCAGGTCTTCCACCTGTTTCAGTTGTTCAGGGGTCATCTTCGCATCGTGCGAGAAGTCGAACCGCAATCTCTCCGTTGTGATGTTCGAACCCTTCTGATACACGTGCCCTCCCAGTACTTTGCGCAGCGCGGCATTGAGCAGGTGGGTGGCGGTGTGCAGCTTGGTGGTTTCGGCCGAATGGTCGGCAAGCCCGCCGGAGAATTTCTGCTCCGCGCCTTTGCGCGAGAGCTCCTGGTGTTTCCTGAATGCTTCCTCAAATCCTTTTCTCTCCACTTTCATATGGTTTTCTGCCGCGAGTTCCTGCGTCATCTCTATCGGGAAACCGTACGTGTCGTAGAGGTGGAATGCCGTCTCGCCGTCGATGGTGTCTCCTGCTTTCTCCACAGCCTTCTGGAACTGCTTCAATCCTTCCGCGAGCGTTTTGCTAAACTGCATTTCCTCGTGGCTGAGCGCATTGCGGATCTCCCGCTCCTTCTCCCGCAGGTTCCCGTAGAAGTGCCCGTACTGTTGCACGATGGTCTCTGCGATTGCGGGAGTGAACGCACCGCTGTGTTCAATACCGAGGGAACGTGCCGAACGGATGGCACGCCGGATGAGGCGGCGCAGGATGTATCCCTGGTCTACATTGCTCGGCCTGATGCCGTCTCCAATAATGAAAACCGCTGCCTTGAGGTGGTCGGTGATGATACGCGCGTGACGGATTGTCTCTTCTCTCAGCCGGCCTCCCACTTCTTTCTCCACGTTTTCATGGAGACGGAGGACGTGATCCAGAATCGGTTTCATGCAATCGGTTTCATAGACATTGATACGCCCTGCCACGTCGCACATGTGCGACGTTGCCTGCATCACAGCTGCAGTGCGTTCCAGCCCCATCCCCGTATCCACGTTCTGCTGCTCGAGCGGCTCGAACGTCCCATCCTTCTTCTTGTTGTACTGCATGAAGACGTTATTCCAGATCTCCAGCCAGTCCTTCTCGTTCTCCCTGGGGTTCCCATGTGGTTTGCCTTTCCCGATCCAGTAGAACATCTCCGTGTCCGGTCCGCAGGGGCCGGTCCGGCCTGCGGGTCCCCACCAGTTTGCGACTTTG
>DATDVK010000074.1:0-14955 GCA_035290085.1 Candidatus Peribacteraceae bacterium | reverse complement strand
CAGCGCATCAGGCTTGCCACACAAATTGGTTCCGCGCTCCAGGGAGTGCTTTATGTGCTCGACGAACCAAGCATCGGCCTGCACCAGCGGGACAATGCACGGCTCATTGCCACCATGACCAAGTTACGCGACCTGGGGAATACGGTGATTGTGGTGGAACACGACGAAGAGACAATTCTGCATGCAGATTACCTCCTGGAGATAGGACCGGGAGCCGGAAAGTACGGCGGTGAGATCGTGGCACAAGGTGAGCCGAAGGATCTGATTGCGAATGAAAATTCGGTCACCGGCCAGTATCTGAGCGGCAAGAAAGCTATTTCCATCCCCAAGAAGCGCCGAAAAGGCAGTGGGAAACGGATACTTGTCGCAGACGCACACCACCACAATCTGCAACATATCGACGTGGAATTCCCTCTGGGATGTTTCATAGGGGTTACCGGCGTCTCCGGATCGGGGAAATCGAGCCTCGTACACGGCATCCTCGCACCGGAATTGCTGCGTGTGCTCAATAATGCGAAGAGTAAACCGCAGAATGTCGGCAAGATTGAAGGACTCAACCACTTGGATAAAGCCATCGTGATAGATCAGTCACCCATTGGCCGTACACCGAGGAGCAACCCTGCGACCTACACTGGCATCTTCACCGACGTGCGTGATCTCTTCGCAGGCACGCCAGAGGCGAAGCTCCGGGGCTACAAACCTGGCCGCTTCAGCTTCAACGTGAAAGGAGGACGATGCGAAGAATGCGAGGGCGACGGATTGAAACGCATTGAAATGCACTTCCTCCCCGATGTGTACGTCACATGCGAATCCTGCAAAGGGGAACGGTACAACCGCGAAACACTGGAAGTCACACAGAAGGGGAAAAACATCGCCAACGTGCTCGACATGACCGTACGAGAGTCACTTGAGTTCTTCTCCGCCATCCCCGCTATCAAGAAGAAACTGCAAACCCTCGAGGATGTGGGACTCGGGTACATTCACCTTGGACAGAGCGCCACAACTCTCTCCGGCGGCGAAGCGCAGCGCATCAAACTCGCAACAGAGCTCATGCGACGTGCAACCGGTAACACGTTCTACATTCTCGATGAACCGACAACCGGTCTCCATTTCGACGACATCGAAAAGCTCCTCACTGTGCTTCAGCGCCTGGTCGACAAAGGAAATACTGTTCTGGTCATCGAACATAACCTCGATGTCATTAAATCTGTCGACTACATCATCGATATGGGACCCGACGGAGGGAACGGCGGCGGCCTCATCGTAGCTACCGGCATCCCTGAAGAAGTAGCAAAGAATACGAAGAGCTACACAGGAGAGTATCTCAAGCGCATGTTCGAGAGGCAGAAACGGTAGGATCATCCCGGGAAGAGGAGGAAGTTCCTACGGTTTCCAATTTTCTATTTCCAATTTTCCATTCGTATTTAGAATAGCACCGATGTTCCTCCTCTCTCCCCAGATCTTCTTCTGGGATCTCGCCATAGTGCTCCTCATCGCATTCTTCGGATGCACTTCTCTCGGCTGCACCATATGGATACGGAGGAAATCGAAGTGCCCCTGCCGGAAGTTCCTGATCTCCGCTGTAGCAACCGTCAGTGCTCTTGCAGGTGCGATCATCGTGTACGGCGCCTTCATCGAACCACGGATCATTACCGTGACAGAGCACACAATCGATCTGGAGATCGCAGAGCCGCTGACCATCGCCGTTGTCTCTGACTTTCACGTTGGCCCATACAAGAATAAACGCTTCGTTGAACAGGTCGTCCGGACAATCAACAACAGATTGCCGGATCTTGTGCTCCTCGCTGGAGACTACCTGTACACCGAAGACGCGCGCCTTTCTGATCTCGAACCTCTCGGAAATCTCCGCGCATCTGCCGGAGTGTTCGGTGTGCTTGGGAACCATGACCAGGGCCAGCTCGCTAGCATCCTTGGCAACCGGTTTTTCACATTCAACCGCGGGGAAGACATTGCGGACTTTCTTGAGTCCCTTGGAATTCAGATGCTCCGGAATGAGAACAGAGTGCTGCCCTTGGGTGACAGCTCTCTCGTTATCGCCGGCATAGACGACCTGTGGACTTCCGATGCGGACATAGAGGCCGCACTCAGAGATATCCCTGATTCTGTTCCGGTGATCCTCCTCTCCCACAATCCAAATGTTGTGCAGGATCCCAGGAGCAGAGCCGCAGACCTCATCGTGAGTGGTCACACGCACGGCGGGCAAGTCCGGCTCCCATCCTTTGGATCACTCATCCTGCCTGTCGGGATTCCCCGCAGATTCGAACAGGGCATCATTCCCACCGACAGCGATACCACACTCCTCGTCACAAGAGGCGTAGGAGAGACTTGGGGACGTGCAAGGCTTTTCGCCTGGCCTGAGGTTGTTATTCTTACGGTACAATAAGTCCATGCGTTACCCCCTCATTATCATTGGCTCCGTCCTGGCCGCAGGCTGTACTTCCTCTTCGACAGTGCTCCCGCTGGACATCGAAGGTGTGCCTCTGCGCAGGGAAGTTTCCGCCGAGGGAATCACCTGCATCCTCGAAGGAGAATACCCCCGTGTCCGCGAAGAAGAATCACGCAAAAATGTGGACTCTCTCAACGAAATACTTCACGAAGCAATAAACGAAGCATACGTCACGGGTTTTCAGGATTGTCCCGCACTCTACCTCGATATGACTGAGCAGGGATCTCCCCTTACGGAAACAACACAATTCGGCTTCCACGTAGAACTCAACGAGCAGAACCTCCTGAGCATCACGCATTTCGCTACCCACTACCTGGAAGGAGCAGCACATCCAACCAATGTGCTCCATGCTCTAACGCTCGACGTCCCCTCGGGAGAAGAATACGACCTCGCATCACTTTTCCGGTCCGAATCGCCGTACCAGGAACGCATCACTGCGATTGTGGAAAGACAAATGGCGATGGATGATATTGAGGCGTCCCCCGAGGCATGGACGAATTTTGATGAGTGGGTGTTCTACTTCAGACCAGGCTACCTTATCATGGGGAATTTCTTCAATATCCATGCCCTGCAGGCAATGCAAGTTGCCATCTCCCTCGATGAATTCACAGACATTGCACGGGAAGGCGGCCCCATTATGCGTCTCTTAGAGGCTACTCCTTCCACTTGATGGAGCACCCCAGCGCGTTCGCCTCGCGCACGGGGGGTTCCTTCCCCGCAACCAACGCACGGAGGGCGTCGTAGAGATTGCGCTGAGAAACAGCGGAAGGCTCCTCCCAGTTGTCATCCACCCGCCCTTTGTACCGGAGTGTGCGCTCCCGGTCGAACACGAAGCAGTGGGGTGTGCACAGCGCACCAAAGGATTTGGCAACTTCCTGCGACTCGTCATAGCAGTACGGGAAGGGATAGCTTTTCTGATCATGCTTGAGCTTCATCCTCGCAAAGGAATCCTCGGGGTAGCCCTCTGCATCATTGCTGTTGATCAGCACAAACTGCGCCCCTTCCTGGTCGAAATCTTTCGCAAGATCGATGAGCCGGTCTTCATACGCCTGGGCATACGGACAGTGATTGCACGTGAACACCACAGCGAGAACAGGATCACGAATGAGAGAGGAATCTACCGTAGTCCCGTCTGTGGCAGGAAGGGAGAAGGCTGGCAGCGTATCCCCAATCTCAAGCACAGTGGAGTTATCATTGATGAGGACCATAATCGTGGCGAGGAACGCACTGAGAAGTATATCATGATACCCTTCTTGCGTTCACTCGTAGGCTTGTTCACTCGTTTGCTCGTAACTTGTTTGAAACGAGATACCGAGCGAACGAGCAACAGAATGAGCCAAGTTACAATTGAGAGCACATGCAGAAACATTTCACCGCCACCGCCTTCATCGTAGATTCACAGAACCGCACACTGCTTTTGTGGCATAAGCGGCTGGGGCGCTGGATGCCTCCCGGAGGTCATGTGGATGAGGATGAAACGCCGGAAGAGACGGCGAAACGGGAATGCCAGGAAGAAACAGGATTGGATGTTGAAATCGTCGGCAACGCTCAGGAAAACCTCTTCGCCGGAAACCCAAAAGAAGGCACAATGCTGAAGAAGCCCATTGCGCTCCTGCTGGAGAACATCCCCGCAAGTGAGGAGCGGGGGGAGCCTGCCCACCAGCACATGGATTTCCTCTACCTCGCACGCCCTCTGAATGAAGAGCAGGAACTCTCACTCCTCGAGGAAGAGGGAGAAGACATGCGCTGGTTCACGCGGGAGGACATAGAAGCACTCGATGAACGCAAAGAAATGTTCTCCAATGTTAAAATGTACATTCTCTCCGTTCTTCCTAAAGGGAAATGATCTCTAATTTCTGAACGGATGCTTCTCGATCATCTGACTTACGAAGCCGGCCTGCTCCAGTGCGGCGTCAAGATGGAGCTCATTGAAGAGAGATACCCAGTGGGAAAGGACTATGCGGGCTTCTGTACTTGTGAATGCACCGCCATCACTAATGTACGGATAGGGGCTCTCTGCTTTCGGCTCGTGGAGATATTTCCCATTCCCCCCTGCCTGCTGGAGCTGAGAACCCACGAGAATGCCCGGTATTTCCATCGCATTGAGCATCTCCAGTACCTGCTCGTTCTCCTTGAAACGACTCTGCCGGTCGCGTCCCCGGGAAGTCCGCAGGACCATGCCACGGAGCCCCCCGGTTCTCGCCGTTTCCACAGACGAAACAACCTGTCCCGCGGCATCTTCCAGATTAAACGTCTGCACAGAGGGATCTAAATGGTATTCCCCCTCCTTTCCTATAGGAAGCTGTTCAGGTTTCCGCTCATGGAAATACCACTTATCTCTTCCCTTTCGGGCTATAGCCGAGAAGCGAGATTCGAACGTTGTCGGATCTCCCCTCCGATAGAGACCCGGGAGGGCAAAGAGCCTCTCCTGGTACACAACACCTGCCCTGTTTGCCATCTCGGGCTTACTGGAAAGACACACGGCATCCCTGAACGTACTGAAGGCATCAGTGCGATCATCCTCAGCGGTTCCGCTCGCACAGGCAAGAATGAGTGATTTGTGCGTACGGCTACCTTCCGGAGGATCCAACTGCAGACTCTCGGGAGGGACAGCTTCGGAGACTGCGGTGGCATAGGCCGGTGCGTGGAACGTGCTCACAAGAGCAATGATACTTTGTCTTGTCTCGAGCAGCCTCCGTAGAACCCGCACGAAATCTTCAATGCGCTCCGGCGTGACCTCGCTACTCTGAACGAGCTCTCTATCATACGTTGTCACCCCCACTCGATTGAAGCACCTGCGCAGGTCACGAGACAGGGCGCTGACCATGCCTTTCACCACCCCCTTTGAGGCTTCGTGAGAAGCGTTAGAGCATATGGAGCCACCCTCACAGAGAATTGCGAGACGCGGTTTTTCGCACAACTCTTCCGGGGAATCAACGTCTGGAATGCTCATAGGATGGCAAAAGTGAGAACATGACAGGAAAGGAACCAGGAACACACCGGTAGCCCCAAGCACCAATTTGGCAAGGAGTTACAAATTTTACGAATATTTCACCATTTGGCAATCTTTTTCAGGTGAAAATATCCTTCCGTTTTTGTCTCTTCCATAGCCGAAAAGGAAGCTGGAAACCTGCTACCTCCTGCCAGCGAGGAACGACTCGTAATCGGCAAACGCACCCTGAACGTACTCGAGAAGTTTTTTGCCACGACGCCCGTGTACTTGCAGTCCTCGGCGCACAGCCTGGGAAACGAGGAGTTTTGCTTCCGGCCGTGCCAGCTTTCCCCCGCTCAACACCGGGCTTTTGCCTCCGGCCGCCCTATCCAGGTGCTCGCGCATGAGAGCGAAATCACCGCCATAAATATAGTTTCTGCCCCTGCTCTCTTCCTCTCCCGAACTGTGCGGCTGCAGGGGATCGCTGATGAGCACGACCGGCACATCCGCTTCCAGCCCGATCTCTGCTGCTTCATTTACACAGGCAAGATCCGCTTCGCTCTGACGCAGATTGCTGGAACCGGGAGCCTGCACCACCATGGCATTGAAATCAGCCTCCTTCTGAGAACTGTCCATTGCCCCGCCCCCCCGCTTACGGCGGATCATTCCTTCCATTGCCGCCGGAAGGTTCCCGTAGTCCGATAGGGGATCAAATCCCCAGCTCTCTATGCCATTTGCAAGCTCGTACTTATGCTGCCTGCCACGTGGCAAATGAGCAGGCTCCCTCTCCGCGATATGCCAATCACGCTGCGGAGGTCTTTCAGATATACCCATTTCTGCAAACCGACAGCGGAACGGTTGTGGATCCTTCGTATCTATTTTCACGAGGGCACGTGGAGGAAACAAAGCCCCTCCACAGTACAAACCTATGCGCCCGCACATCTCCTCCCTGGTGGTGAGGTAGATGGCATTGGTCAGATTGTCCACCGCCTCACATGCAGGCAACGGGCAGCCAGAATACCTCGTTCTTTCGGGAGCAGACGGTGCATGTGTTTGGGACACAACAACGATAATGTTCCGCTCCTCAAGTGTTTCCGGCTGCACCCCTTCGGCAAGAGCATGCATGAGGTACACAACATTATCTGTGCCACTGGCAATGAGAAGATTGGCACCACTCCTGGTCCTCTCGCGGATGTCCTCCACGGATTGCATGAGCAGATCTACATTCAACTCCGAGCTGTCAATAATGGGCTCTGCCTCCGAATATGCTACAAGATCAACTATGTCCATTACTCTGCCTGATACCTGCTCTTTAATCAGACGAAGTACTTTCCCGGGTTCCGGCAGCAGCACTCTCTTCCTCCTGCCTCTCCTTGAATCATCCACCTCATGCTCATCGCAGGAGATTGTCCCTCCGAAAACCCGAACCTCGAGAGGTTGCCGGTGGCTGGATCCGTGGTTACTCACTAATCTGACCAAGAACTAGACTAATTGTAAATTATAGTACAGAATATGCAATCTGTATGACAAGAGCATTCTCTGTATAATTCCGCCGTGATCAAGATAAAGTCCCCAGCCCCCGGCACACTCCAAAAAGCCGTTGAACTGGCTGAAAAGGCCCACAGAGGCCAAAAAAGAGCATCAGGGGAACCTTACGTAGAACATCCAAAGACGGTGGCGGGACTCCTGAAGTACCTCCACGCAGGAGATGAAACACTCATTGCAGCCATACTGCACGATACGGTGGAAGATACCGATATCACTCTCAAACAGCTGCAGGAGGAATTTGGACCTGTCGTCTCCAAGCTGGTTGAAGGGGTGACAAAAGTCCAGAAGGTCGAGAAAGACATCGATCCACATGAGCGGAGCATGCAATCCATCCACAAAATGTTTGGAGCCATGGGACGGGATATCCGCGTCATTTTCATCAAACTTGCAGACCGGCTGCACAACATGCAGACCATCGGGCACCTCCCGCAGGAAAAACAGCAACGCATATCCCACGAAACGCTCGATATTTTCTGTCCGCTCGCCAACCTCCTCGGCATCCGACTCTGGTATCAGGAACTCTCGGACAGGGCACTCCGGGTACTCGATCCCGCCCAGTACGACCTCCTCGAGCGCAAGAGAAAATCTGCAACAGATAAAAATCTCAAGCACCTCCAGAACTGGGTGCAGCGCATGCGAACGTACCTCCGCGACAACGGATTTAAAGACTTGAAAATCGAACTGCTTCCCAGACATCTCTACAGCATCTGCGAATCGACGCAGACACAAACTGCGCTTCTCCAGCACATTGAAACGTTCTTCCATGTCTCTGTCATCACCAGGAAACAGGATGATTGCTACCGTGCACTCAATTACCTGCATCAGTTTGCGTCATCACTCCCCCATCACATCCAGGACTACATCGCCCATCCCAAAACAAACGGGTACAGGGCGCTCCACACCACCGTGATGTCGTCACTCGGTAATCCCATCAAAATAATCATTCAGACCGATGGAATGCGTCAGGAAGGGCTCTTTGGTGCGGCACTCCCCTACCAGCAGCACATGGAGAAGAAGTGGCAGCATCTGCCGACGTGGATCGACCAACTCCTGTCCCTCGAGCACGATACCCAGGACCTGCCCCAGTTTTTCCAGGCAGTCCAGTCGGAGATTTTCGGCGATCGGTTCCGCGTGCATGTCGTTGGCGAGAAACAGAAATTCATTGACCTGCCCAGCCACTCCAGCATGCTGGATGTCGCTTTTCACATTGGAGACAGAAAAGCCATGTACGTGAAGAATGTCATTGTGAACAGCGAGCCTTCGAGCCTGAAACGCATCATCCAGGACGGAGATGTTATCGAATACGCGTATGCGAAACACAGGAGCCAGCGGAATGCAGAAGACCTCATTTTCGTCTACACATCTGCCGCCCAGAAACTCCTCGTCGGAGATCTCTGCGCTCTCCCCAGGAGAGAACTCCTGCAGCATGGGAAGAAGATCGTCTCCCATACGCTCGATGCCACCATGGATCCTTTTCTCTCCACTGCCTGGAAGAAAGGCATCGCGAACCGCCTCTGCAGCAATAAAAAGACTATTGAACACATTGGCTGTGGCCTGCTCAATACATTCGATCTCCTCAAGGCCCAGTGCATTGCTTCTGATTTCTTCCTCGTCGACCCGCACCTCTTTCAGTTCACCTCCCGTCTGACTCCAAAGCAGAGAATGCGCTTCATCCTCCGGACTACGCTGGAGAACTTGCGGGGCAAACAAGTGATCGGCCAGCAGATTCGTCCCGATGTCATAGACATCCTTTCTGTTGATGACGTGGAAATACGGCAGCATGCGCACATCAGAGAACTGGTTCCGCTCACCATTGAAAAGATCGACTTGCTGCAGCACCCATTCCACTTCGCACTGATGTGGTTCTTCGCACAGGGCAGCAACCCCCTGAAAACGATTGCGAATCTGCAGAATCTTCTGGATACTCCACTCGAACTCCGGGAGTTCAACCGCTCGTCCCTCACGCTTGGTTTCCATACGGATCGCATAGGAACCTTGCAGATAGCGTATGAGTACCTCTCCAGCCAGCCAGACATTGAAAGGATTGTCCGCATCTCCCCTTAAGCGAAGACCGTATGAGTGCTTCCAAACCATCACTGCTCATCCTGTACTGCGGAGGAACCATCGGCATGCGGCAGGATGTCCGCACCTCCGCGCTGCAACCGAAACTCTCGGCGGAGGAGCTCATTGAGTACGCTCCGTACCTCACGAAAGAATTCAATATCCGCGTGCAGACGATCACCAACTTGGACAGCACGAATATCCAGCCACACCACTGGGAAGAAATCGCCGATGCCATTTACAGAGAGTACGACAACTACGACGGCTTCGTAGTTATCCACGGGACAGATACCATGGCATATACCGCTTCTGCTCTCTCGTACGCCCTCGGGAACCTCGGCAAGCCGGTAATCCTGACAGGCTCGCAGGTACCTCCCGACATTCTCGGCACCGATGCCGTCTCCAACCTCGTGAATGCCTGCCTTGCCGCCACCATGGACTTCGCGGAAGTCGCCATCGTCTTTGGAACAGATATTCTCCGGGGGAACCGCAGCATGAAGATAAGTGAAAGCAAGCGCAACGCATTCATCTCTCCCGTGTTCCCGGAGCTCGGCTCCATCCGCCTGCAGCCCGAGATCACCTACCAGTCCATCCCGCGACGGCATGGAGGCCCGCTGGATTTTAAGAATGCGTTCAAAGGAAACGTTGTTGTCCTTAAAATCACGCCGGGCATACATCCGGAAACTATTTCCGCCATCGTGGATTCCAAGATCGATGGACTCATTCTGGAATCCTTCGGCCCCGGCAACATCCCCAACCGTGAAACGAATCTCCTCCCACCTATCAAAAAGGCACGGAAGAAGGATATTCCTGTCCTCATCTCCACGCAGTGCATCTACGGCACCACCCGCATGTACCTCTATGAAGTCGGCCAGAGTGCCATGGACCTGGGTGTGATCCCCACGGGGGATATGACGCCGGAAGCTGCGTACGTCAAGCTGAAGTGGGCGCTCGGGCAAACGAAAGATAGTATGGAGATTGAGAAAATATTCGCGAAGAACATTGCAGGAGAGGTCACTATTCCGGACTAGGGAGAAAAGTTGACTAATATTGTTTTTGTTGTAATCTATTGCCATGTATGCTGAATCCTTAGCTGCACCGAATGCGGAACCGCATATCTTCTCTGCAACAGAACTGAAGGAATGCTCAGAGGGAACATGCTGCAACTGCGGTCGTTGTTGCAGGGTATTTGAAATCCACAGGACAACTAACCCGGTAGACGGGCACGTCCGAGGATTTAACAAAAGAATGGGCGAAGCCTGTCCACACCTTACCCGCTCGCCGGACGGCAGGTCTCTGTGTGGAGTCCACTCATGCAAAGCTCATGATCCCTCCTTGGAAATCTGCAGACTCTGGACCGGCCGCGAAGGGAATTACAGAGACCTACTCGATGAAATCCGGACATGGATACAACAACCACGTCACACGTCTGATGTTGCTTCCATCCGACACTGGATGGCTCAAGGGCTTCTTTCCGATGTCGACGAATTCTTCAGAGGCCCAGTAGATATCATCGTCTGCATCTCTCAGTACGTGGGAGAGCTCGGGATAGTTCCAGACGATATTTTCGAATTTGTCGGCTTGCGCGAGGCAATAGCCGCTTTGTCCCCAGAATACTTCTACAGCGTGATCATGCCTCGCGCCGGGCTCGACCCCGCACTCCCACTGCACGCCTCTTTCCTTGAGCGGTACGCTCCGGAGGAGACTGCATCGGCTGCAAATACTCCCGCGAAAACCATGTAAGAACCGGAGTTTTTCTGTAGACTCTCCGCGATGTTTGACCCTGTCGACCCCAACCCTTCGTCAAGCTCAGGGTTTCCTCTGTGAGCTGCTCTTCTCCCCTTTTCTCACCTGTGTTTGATCCTGTAGACCCCAAGCAGAGCCTCCCGAACCTCGAAGAAGGAATCCTCCGCTACTGGCGCGAAGAAGACATCTTTAAGCGCAGCTTGAAGCAGCGCAGCCGCGGGACAGCGAACAAACCCTGGGACAGCCCACAGGGCGGAGACAGTGAGCAGTACTCTTTCTATGATGGCCCCCCTTTCGCCACGGGACTCCCCCACTACGGGCACCTGCTTGCCGGAACCATAAAGGACGTGATCCCGCGGTATCAGACGATGCGGGGAAAGTATGTAGAACGCCGCTTTGGGTGGGACTGTCATGGGCTGCCGATTGAGAACATGATTGAGCAGGAGAACAACATTAAGAACAAACAGGAAATAGAGGAACGCGGCGTTGGCTGGTTCAATGACCTCTGCCGTGCTTCCGTGCAGCGGTACACCGGTGAATGGAGGAAGGTAGTGGAACGCATGGGGAGGTGGGTGGACATGGACTGGGACTACCGCACCATGGACGCCGAATACATGGAGAGTATGTGGTGGGCCTTCTCCGAGCTGTACAGAAAAAATCTTCTGTACGAAGGGCACAAACCCATGCACATCTGCCCGCGCTGTGTGACGCCGTTGAGCAATTTTGAAGTGACGCAAGGATACAAAGATGTCGATGATTTGTCGGTCATTTGGAAATTCAAATTACTGAACGAGAAGGACCCGACATTCGTTCTCGCCTGGACCACAACACCATGGAGTACTCTCTCAACAATGGGCCTTTCCATCCACCCGGATGCCCTGTACGTGAAGGCGTTGGTAAATGGCGAGTACATCATCTTTGCAAAAGAGAGACTGGAAGACATGTTGAAAGAATCCGCATCCTATGAAGTTGTTGATGAATTTGCCGGGAACACTCTTGTCGGCGCACAGTACGAACATATTGTTGATTGGTATGGCGCTCTGCCCGAAGTGAGAGAAAACCCAGGTGTCTATCACCTCTATGCAGGTGATTATGTGGATCCCGCTGAGGGAACCGGTATCGTCACTATTAACGGTTCCTACGGCGAAATAGACATGGAAGCAGCAAAGAAGAACGGCATTCCGTTCGTGATGGATGTCGATATGACAGGGCATTTCACAGACATGGCCGGACCTTATGCCGGGATGTATGTGAAAGATGCTGAGAAAAAACTCATTGCGGATGCTGAAGCAAAAGGAAAAGTCTGGCGCAAGGCACAATTCCGCCACAGTTACCCGCACTGCTGGCGCTGCGACTCCCCTCTCCTCAACTACGCCACGAGTTCGTGGTTCGTGAAGGTGGAAGAAATAAAGGAGAAGATGCTCAGGAATAACGCCAAGACCGAGTGGATGCCCGCAACGATCCGGGACGGCCGCTACGGCAAATGGCTGGAGGGAGCGCGTGACTGGGCAATTTCCCGCAACCGGTACTGGGGCACGCCGCTGCCCATCTGGCGGAATGAGCACGGTGATATGGATGTCATCGGCAGCCGCGATGAACTGATGAATGAGAAGCGCATCCGCTTCACGAAAATCACTGCACTGCGCCACGGGGAGAGCGAGGGAAACCTCATTCCCATCTATCAGGGAAAGGTTCCGGGTACAAACTTAACGCAGAGCGGGAGGAAGCAGGCAAAAGAACTCGCCAAGCACTTTAAGAACGAGAAGATCCGGACCGTCTACTGTTCCCCCCTCTCCCGCACCAAGCAGACGGCGGAGATTCTCGCCAAGCAGATCGGCGCAGAGGTGAGAGTGGATGAGCGTCTGCGGGAAGTTTCCTTCGGCGAGTACGAGGGGAAGACCGTGGACTTCTCAGATCTCTCCTTCCTCAAGGCGCGGCGTGCGCACAAGCTGGAAACCGGCAAACCCGAGAGCATCTACCACTTTGAAGGAATGGAAACATGGAATGCCGTCGCCGAGCGTATCGGCAGTTTCCTCCATGAGATTCTCCCGAAGCACCGCAGCGAACACGTGCTCGTCGTCACCCATGCAGACCCCATTCAGAACATCCGTTCGTTCTTCACGGGACAGGATCCTATGAAGCTCTCGCATCAGCCGTACCCGCGCTACCTGCAGCCCTACACATTCTTCTGGGACCATGACCGCTGCGAGCAGATGGACCTGCACAAGGACCGGGTGGATGAGATCCGGTGGCAGGGATCTGCATGCGAGAAGAGTGTGCAACTCACGCTTGTCCGCCACGGCGAGACGGACTGGAATATCGTGAAGAAGTATCAAGGCGGTCATGACCTCCCTCTCAATGACAAAGGCAAACAGCAGGCAGCAGAGCTGGCGAAGAAACTGAGAAAGCAGAAGTTTGACGTGGTCGTTTCCTCCGATCTGAAGAGAGCAGCAGAAACAGCACAGGCGCTTGCGAAAGAACTCAAGATCTCTGTCTGTGAGCAGTGGGAAGAACTGCGCGAGCGGGGCCACGGCGACTGGGAAGGGCAACTTGTGCAAGACGTGCTGCAGGAATATCCCTGCCACAAGCTCAAGAAGATGAGCTTGAACTTCCACCACAACACCGCTGCCAAAGGTGAGCGTTTGTCTGATTTTCTCGCGCGTGCAGAAACCGTCTGTCTCCGCCTGCTTAAAAAGTACCCCGGCAAAAAAGTGCTTCTCGTTTCCCATGGAGGAACAGAAAAAGCTCTCCGTACAGTGATAGAGAATCTTTCGTACGAAGAAGCAGTGAATGCACAGCCGGAAAAAGCTGCCGCCTTCGTAACCTCACTCAATCCATTCGTGAGCCGCATCCCGGAGGTGGTGGACTGCTGGTTCGAGAGCGGCTCCATGCCCTACGCCCAGCGGCACTACCCCTTCGAAGTGGGAGACAGAGACCGCAAGACTCCTCCCGCCTTCCCGGCAGACTTCATCGCGGAAGGACTGGATCAGACCCGCGCGTGGTTCTACACGCTGATGGTGCTCTCCACTGCGCTCTTCAATGAGACGCCGTTCAGGCACGTGGTGGTGAACGGCATCGTGCTTGCCGAAGACGGGAAGAAGATGAGCAAAAGATTACGCAACTACCCGGACCCGATGGAGGTGGTGTCGCGCCACGGAGCGGATGCGGTGCGTTTCACGTTGATGAGCAGCCCGGCTGTGCGTGCGGAAGATCTGCGGTTCTCCGAGAAACTCGTGGAAGAGACCGTGCGGAACGTGCTTCTGCCCCTGTGGAATACTTACAGCTTCTTCATCACCTACGCAAACGCGGCAAAGTTTGAGCCCGTCGTGAGCAGGACGCACTCCAGCCATCCGCTCGATATGTGGATCCGGGCCGAGGTGCAGGATCTGGTGAACAGGATGACGAAGGAACTCAATAACTACGATCTCTCTGCCACCTGCAACGAACTCCATGAAACCATCGATGCCCTCACGAACTGGTACATCCGTCTTTCGCGCCGCCGCTTCGCCGGCAAGGGGGCAATAGACGTACCGGGTTCTTCCGGTGACATCGAGGAAGAAGAGCAGCATGATGCAATTGCAACGCTCTACGATGTGCTTTTAACCGTCTCCCAGCTCCTCGCACCGTTCTGCCCGTACGTCACAGAAGCCGTCTACTTAAATCTGGTCCCGGAGGAGCACCATTCCATCCACATGACCGACTGGCCGGAACCCCGTGAACTCTCGAAGCAGGAAAAACAACTCCTTGCCAAGAACCGCCTGATGAGACTGGTTGTCTCACTGGGCCTCTCCATTCGTGCCGAACAGAAGATCAAGAACCGTCAACCGCTGGCAAAAGCAACCGCAGCCCTGCCTCCTGCCCTCCGGAGCACAGTGCAGCTCCTGGAGGAAGACCTTGCACTGCTGCGGCAGGAACTCAACGTGAAGGAAATTGCATTCGTCGATGACCCCGGAGCACTCGCTGAAAGCTACGTACAGGTGGATGCAAGGAAGGTTGGTCCACGGCTGGGTGCCCGTGTGCAGGAGATCATCCAGGCCGGGAAAAAGGGAGAGTTCGAAGTGGAGGAAGACGGGAGCATCCTCGTGCTCGACGAACAGCTGGCACCAGACGAGGCAAGAGTGGTGTACCGGGGGCGTGAAGGCGAGAACGTCGCTGCGAACCAGTGTGTGGTGGTGAGTTTGGATACAACGGTGACAGATGC
>DATDVK010000073.1:0-14465 GCA_035290085.1 Candidatus Peribacteraceae bacterium | reverse complement strand
TGCCTGAGGATGTTTCCCTGACCGGGAAGAGGTGGCTGCCCCCTGAAAAGAGCGGCCAGACTGCAGGCGACGCCATCGCGCATCTGCTCCACTCTCGGAAGCTCGATACTTCTGTCTCTCCCCCTGTCTTCCCACACATGGAACAGGCGGTGGAACGCATCTTTGCGGCAGTGAAATACAGAGAACGTATTGCCATCTTTGGCGACTACGACTGCGACGGCATCACTGCAACCGCACAGCTTGTGCGCTTCTTCCGGCGAAGAGGAATAGATCCTCTCATCCGTCTCCCTCACCGCGTGCACGACGGGTACGGCCTGAACACAGCCATCGTGGAAGAATTCCACAGGGCAGGAATACAACTCCTCATTACCGTGGACAACGGCATCTCTGCAGTGAAAGAAATCGCACTCGCGAAGCAGTACGGAATCGAAACGATCGTAACAGATCACCACACTGTGGGAGCAGAGATCCCACCGGCAAGTATCATCCTGCACCCGGAACTTGCCGGGTGTCCCGGGCCGCACCCTTCCGGTGCAGGCGTAGTGTTCCTCCTCCTCCAGGCACTGGAGAAAGGCACGTGGGAAGAAGAGCCCACCGATCTTGTCCTCGCCATGTGCGGCACCGTCGCCGATCTTGTGGAATTGCGTGGATACAACCGCCAGCTTGTACGGGAAGGGCTCACAGCGCTCCAGAACCTCTCCGCAGGACCTCTCATGCTCCTACGGGAGCATACAGGGACTCGCACGAGCACGGACATCGCTTTCCGGCTTGCACCACGTATAAATGCAGCAGGACGCCTGGGGGACCCTCTGCTGGCCCTCCAGGCCCTCCTGGAAGGAGGGGAGGCCATCGGGAAACTCGATGCACTCAATATGAGCCGTCAGCAGCAGACACAGGACCTCTACAGAGAGATACGACATTCCCTCGATGAGAGCTCACCGTTGCTTTTCTCAGCGGATACAACGTATCCACACGGACTCATTGGCCTCATCGCCGGCAAGCTCACTGAAGCAACCGGTAAACCCAGTTGTATCGTGACGGTGAGAGGTGATGAGTGCACTGCTTCATTGCGCAGCCCCCCTTGCTACCACATCACACAGGGACTCGTACGCTGCTCGGAACTTCTCTCACGCTTTGGAGGACATGCATGCGCTGCAGGGTGCAACTTTCCCCTGCGGAACATGACGGCATTTGAACGGCAGCTCACATCCGACATTGCGGAGCACACGCAAAAGCAGGATCTCCAACCGTTCCTCCAGGTCGATGCAACGATCCCGCCGACAGACATCACCTTGGATCTCTGTGCCGCACTGGAAACGCTGGAACCGTTTGGAGCGGGAAATCCTGAGCCGCGCTTTCTCCTTGAGGGGGTGCACCTTGAGGGGGCACGCACCGTCGGTGCAGAGAACACTCATTTGCAATGCTCTGTTGCCGGGAGAAAATCCATTGGGTTTCACCTCGCCCCATTGCTCAGTAAGCTTGATGCGCCACTCGATGTGCTCTGCCGTCTGCAGATAGATAGCTGGAATGGATACAGGCAGCCGCAACTGGTTATCGACGATCTGCGGATAGCGAAAAGAGCACCCGTCAGCTTTTGCTCGTAGCTCTCAGGAAATAAACAAGTGCGCGAAGGCAGGCTCCGCCTGCTTGGAGCGCCACCTCTGAGGGAAAGGATGGTTCATGGAAGGAAAACCGCAGGTTTGCCTTCCATGCTTCACACAGGCACCAGATTCCCCTCCATCTGGAATACTGTCGTCACGCTCTCATCGAGGGCTGCAGCGATCTTGTATGCCAGCAGCACTGAAGGATTCGTCTGGCCGCGTTCTATGCTCATAATTGTCTGACGACTCACGCCGGTGCGCAGCGCGAGTTCCTCCTGCGTCATGCCTCTATCGAAACGCAGCTTGCGAATAGTGTTTTTGAGAACGGGACCAGCCATGGGAGTGGGGAAGAATTCAGTAACAGGTTGGGGAATATTACTCACACTTCGGAAATGTTCAAGCAGAAAAATAAAGACTTGGAAATTTCTTGAGCAAAATCATATGCCCCGCGCAAGCAAGAGCACGCTTATTACAACAAGGTACCAGGAAAACCACACAAGGCTGTGCTGCGTGACAAAAGAGCGCAGGAAGCGAATAGTAAGAATGCTCGCAATAAAAGAGCTCACAAATCCAACAGCCACCACCCGCCCAGCAGGAAATGCCACCGTACCTGCAAGAAGATGCCACAGGGAAACTGTTGTTGCTCCTGCGATGATAGGAACCGCGAGAAGGAAAGAAAAATCAAGAGCATCTCTCCTCGTCGTGTGGAACAGGCGGGCAGCGGAAATGGTGCACCCCGAACGCGAGAGACCCGGCACAAGCGCACATGCCTGTGCAAGACCGATGATGAGAGCCCGACCCCAAGTGAGGTGCTCTGCCTGCCGACTCTGTTCCGAACGTTCCCCCAGCAGAAGCACAGCGGCAGTAACGAGGAAGGCGAGTACCACAGCCAGAGGCGAACTCAGTTTCTGTGCGATCACATCCTCAAAAGCAAGCCCCGCAAGAGCTCCCGGGACAGTGGCGATGATCAGTAAGATGAGCAGACGCCGATACGTTGCATCTCCTGTGAAAGGGGAAAGAAGGAGCTTCCTCCACTCCTTGAAATAGCAGAGAATGAGCGCGAGAAGCGTGCCTGCATGGAGGAGCACATTGAATCCCAGCATGCTCAGCGGATCGATTTCCAAATTAAAGAAGGACTCAGCGAGAATCAGATGCCCGGAACTGGAGATGGGCAGGAGTTCCGTGAACCCCTGCAATACGCCGAGAATGAATGCCTGGAGCAATGTCATCTTCTGTTCATTAAATGGAAAGTAGCAGGTACAAAGTATTAAGTATTAAGGGAGAAAACGCACACAATTTCCCACAAACTACTTACTACTTACTACGTAATACTTAATACTATGCCCATGGATTATCTCTCTCTTTTCCTGCACATCGATGAGTCTCTCCAGGTTGCCGTAGAGAACTATGGCCCTCTGCTCTACGCCATCCTCTTTCTCATCATTCTCTGTGAAACAGGCCTGGTTGTGACGCCGTTCCTGCCCGGAGACTCACTCCTCTTCGCCGCTGGCGCCATTGCTGCGTTGGGTGACCTGGATATCACCTTTCTCTGGTTGCTCTTATGCGCGGCAGCCATTGTTGGCGACTCCATAAACTATGCGGCTGGCAGCTGGTTCGGCGAACGCATTTTTACTGGGAAGATTCCTTTCCTCAAGCCGGCATACCTCGAACGCACACACTCGTTCTTTGCACGCCATGGCGCGAAGACCATCGTGTTGGCCCGCTTTGTACCCATTGTCCGGACCATTGCCCCCTTCGTCGCCGGTGCAGGCACGATGCACTATCGTACTTTCCTGACTTTCAATATCGCCGGCAGTCTCCTGTGGGTGACACTCTTCCTCCTCGGCGGATATTATTTCGGACAAATCGAATTGGTAAAAAACAACTTCGAGGCGGTCATCTTCATCATTATTGTGCTTTCACTCGTTCCTCCTTTCGTGGAATGGTGGAGAGCAAAGAGGAACGCGAAGAAAGCCCTCTCCCCATAATCCACAACCTCCAAGCATCTTCCGCAACAATCGAGATTTGCACAACAGCAAGGGCATTCTGTACGATAGACTCTCATGACCCCTTCGCCGTTCCACGGAATCTTCAGCGCATTCACTGAACCGGGAACTCCCTCCCCAGGCAATTTGCCTTCAAACCTCACTCTCGACGAGGGACTTCCACAACCAAGCGGATCTCCTTCTCCTCTCCCCCCACCGAAGCAAGCCGGCCAGATTACAGTGGATATCTACGAATTGGATAACTACTACATTATCCGCTCACCCATTGCGGGCGTGCGGCTGACCGATCTTGATATAGAGGTGGACGGAAAGGTAGTGACCATCCGCGGGCGGCGCACACTAAGTGATACGGTTCCGGATGACAAGTACTACGTGCAGGAATGCTTCTGGGGAGAATTCAGCAGGAGCGTCACCCTGCCCACCACCATCGACCCTAAAAAAGTGAAAGCGACATTCAGTAAAGACAGCATCTTGAAAATTCTCATCCCCAAAGAAGAGAAGGTGAAGATCATCCGCATCAATGAGGGAACATGAGCCAGCGAGCTTAGGAAAGCGACCTATCTCTTTATTTTCTCCGTCCTCTTTGCTGCTGCCTGTTTGGCTGCGCGTGAGCGGGCTTCACGGACCCTGAGGCGTGCGGACATTTCCTCCCGAATACCCTGAAGTGTGGCCACCACATCCTCGCCACCCATGTACCGTGGATCTGCTTCATCGAGAAGAACGGCGAACTGGCGGAGACACTGCTTTGCCTCCTTCGCCTGGCCCTCGCTGCGAATGCCCCCCTGGAGAAACCCTATGAGTTCCATCTGCATAAGGTAAAGATTCTGCACTGTTGCGAGACCGGATGCCTGTTTGGTGTTTGCCATACTATGTGTGTGTGGAGAGATAGTTCGCTATATATTTTAATAACTTTTGAACAATTTGTCAAATTTCTATTACAGACTCTCTCTGCGTGCTACAGTGGCAAATGCAGATTTTGCTGCTGATACGCCCATAATCCCATGAAAATCACTCAGGCGATTCTCCCCGTTGCAGGACTCGGCACCCGCTTCCTTCCGTGGACAAAAGCCGTCCCGAAAGAGCTGCTGCCCCTCGGCAACCAGCCGATCATCGCACATCTCGTACATGAGTGTCTGGACGTAGGCATTACTGATATTTGTTTTGTCATCAGCAAGGGGAAAGAAGCCATCCCCCAATACTTCAAAATTGACCCGGCACTCGAAGAGGAGCTGAAGAAGCGCGGAAAGTTCCACCTCGTAGAAGAGCTGCTGCGTTACGACTCCGTGAATTTCCACACCGTCTACCAGAACGAACAACATGGGGATGGCCACGCTATCCTCCAAGCAGCGGACTGGGCCGGGAAGGGGACTATCGCCATCCTCTTCGGCGATGATCTTTTCACAGGAAATAAATCGGCACTCCGGCAGATGATAGATGCGCACAATATGCTCACAGAGGATGAGCGCGGCGCCATTATTGCCCTAGAGAGAATCCCGCTGGAGGACACGCTGCGCTACGGCATTGTGGACGTGGAGAAGGAACACAAGTCCTCCCCGCGGCTCAAGAAAGTGAAGGGGCTCGTGGAGAAGCCAGAGCCGCAGTTTGCCCCCTCCAATCTTGGCATCGTGGGCCGCTATCTCATTCCGCGTTCCGTCATAGATATCCTCCCGGAGGTTGAGTCTGGACATGGCGGAGAAATACGCCTGATCGATGCGCTCACCCGCAAACTTGGTTCCCTTCCGATTTACGGGTACGAGTGTGAAGGCACACGCATAGACACCGGACACCCGGAGGGATACGCCAAAGCAGTGAGCATCTTCTCAGTCGAGGAAGAGGAGGAATAAAATTTCAAGCGAAAACCTCTAATGCCTTATGCACTGGAAGCCACTCGGGGGAGTGCGGTAGTTCGGACGGTAGTAACTAAAGTTCTGGCAGTCAGTGGCGCTTGGAACCCGGAAGAACGGGAACTCTGCAAGGAGAAACTGCTGCTCGGCGCTTGTCCTTCTGGTGCTCCCGACATCGAGGAGTGTGTAATAGTTGTTGCGGTAAAACGGGTGCAGTGCGTATGTCACCGTCCGGCGGAAGTACGCGTTGTCATAGAGCAGGCGGCTGCGTGCCCTGTGCGAGAGCACTTGTGAGGGCCTGCGGTTGGAGCGGTCGTACGGGTGCACTCCTTCCCATGCCGCCTCCGCACGCGGTGAAAGAGAAGCGAGTAACAATGCAGTGACCAGGGCGAGCGAGAGTTTATGGAACATAGGAGGCATAGGCTAACCCGCTGCACCCCTGAGTCAAGAGCTGTGGGGACTACACCGGACAAGAGATGTTTCCAGACTTGGGAGGCCGCGACTTCTTTTCCCCCAGAGATGCACCGAACACGGTGCATGGCACGAGAAGAATGAAGAATATCCCATACCACCAGAGCGGCTTGACACCCTTTTCCAATAACATCGTGAGAATACCGAGGACAATCATGACCAGACCGAGTATCACTGCAACTCTCCTCCTGTTGCCCATCGCAATGAGCGCAGACACATAGCCCCCCACCGCCGCAAAGAAAAGATTGAGCGCAAGCGCTACTGCAAGAGCCCCTACACCGAGCAACACACCTGTGGCAGGATTCGGAAACAGCCCCGGCCAGATCCGCATGAGCACGCCGAAGCTCAGTACTACAAAGATAACCGCGGTAATGTAACCGACAACCACGGCAAGAACATTGCGCTCTAAAACAGCAGATGCTTTGAGGACTGTGGAAGGACTGAGAGACATGCATTCAGCCTAGCACTCTTAGATGATGCACACTACGCCGTGCGGTCAAACCGCAGCGTGCCGCTTAAGTTATCTTTGTTTGCCCTGTAAGGCTCGCTCCCAATCTGCTCGTTCACCCAGACAACGAATGCATCCTGCTGCTCCGGCTTCATGCCGTGGAATTCTTTCGAGAGCGCCTGGAATGCGGCGGGACCATCCACCTTCTTATCGGCAGCCACCTCGCTGTTTGCCTGTTTCATGGCGAGGACAAGATCACCCATGTTCTTCTCCGCTGGAGGAGAAGGAACGTACTTCTCCTTCTCTGCCAGTTTTGTTTCCTCTGCACCTTCCCCCTGCTTTACCTCTGCAGAACCACCTTCCGTTTTCACCCAGGTGACTGAGCGACTGGTACCCTCCTGATCCTCCAGACCCGCATCGAGTGCATCTCCGGTCGCGTTCTTCTCATCAAGTTTCCGTCCCATCATCTCACTGAGACGCGTCGACATTTTGGAAAGAGACAAACCATCAGCAGATAATTGGACAGCCCGCGGATCCGTGATATTAACATTGCGCTGCTCCGCGATGTTCTGCTTTCCTTCCCGGTCCACATCCAGAGTTTCCTGAATGAGCATGTGAACAGTCTCACTTGCTCGCTGCACTCTCTGAAGAAGGAACTCCTGAGTGCGCTGGACTGCCGTACCCGCCTCATCTTTCGCCTGCTCCGCGAGGTCTTCCACTCTTTGCGCCAGCAAATCCACACTCTCCACCACCAGTGTGTCGAGTTCATCGAGCGACTGCATATTCTTATCGATCAGCTGGTCGATCCTATCCAGTGTCTGCCCGTGTCTCTCTGCCGGCTCCATTGATCGCTCTGCACCTGTTTCCGACCCACCTGCTCCCATGAAGTGGAGCATGCGCTGCTCACCAATGCCACTCCTATGAGTGATGAATGGGAAGATCATTTGATATTGGGGTCAGGTGCCTTGTCCACCTCTTTCATAATTTCTTCCGGAGTTTTCTGTTTCACAGCTTTCTGCTCTGCAAACGTTTCCTCCAGCTGCGTGATCTTCTCTGCGTCCATGGCATTCGTTGTCTGCTCCAACGAGGCATACGCCGTATGCACGAATTGTTTGATCCCCCGGTGCATGGCCTTCTCGCTCTGCTTCATGATCTGATTGAACTTAGAGAACGCCTCCATGTAACGCCTTGCATGTGCTTTCACTGCCTCAGGCTTCTCAGCTTTCAGCCGCTCACGCACCTTCGGCAGTTCCTTTGAAACAAGTTCCGGTTCCACCATTTGCATGATGGAGTCGTAGAGTTCCGTGCCATCTTTCGGAAGCGGCGGGAGCTCCTGGGGAAACGGCAGAGCGCCACTGGGGTCTGTTTGTGTCTTGGGCATTATTTATTATATTATAGCATATTTGTACTACTAAGACAATTTTGGGGGTCAGCACCACTTCCTCCCCTTCGGCCTCCTGATGGGCTTATGTTCATGCACGCGCGGCGGCGGCGCCTCCGCTTCCCCGGAGACATCGCAGTTGTGTCCTGTGATGAGCTCCGCTGCGCGCCCCCGGACTGCATCGCCGAAGACCATGACAGAATTTGCAATCCTCTGCGGTCCTGCGATCTCGTAATGCGCACTGAGTGACACGCAACCCACGGTATCGAGGAGAAGATCCACAATGCGGTCCCTGCTCCCACCAATAACTCTCTGCACCGCATCTGCCTGCTCCTCAACAATGTCCCATACCTCTCGTGCGACTTGCTGGAAGGCAGCATGTGATGGTTGCACGTTGATACCGGCATTCTGGATAGCCCGGATGAGTCTGGGCGGGACTTCGCTCATAGAAGCAAGTCATGGTCTCACCACACATGAGGCTCGTCAAAGGAGAACCCCGTGGAATGCTGATTTGTATCAGAGCATTTAGCAAGGTCTTAAAGTTTAGACTTGATCTGCTTTCTTCCCCTCCCGACGGGAGGGGATCTAAGGGGAGGGGGTACCCCGCTGGCTATGCAAAAGAAGAACCCGCGTACCCCCTCTCCCTCGCCCTCTCCCTCCGGGAGAGGGAACTTTGTTTCGCTGGAACGTACGTTCAATGTGAACAGCACCTGACTTCAGAAAGCACCAAGGGGCAGCAACAATCAAAGCTCACGTCTGAGCAATTCTATCTCGTCTCTCAAATCGGCTGCCTTCTCGAACTCCAGGTTCTGCGCAGCAAGCTCCATCTGCTGTTCCAGTTCTTCAATGAGACGCTTCTTCTCGTCTTTCGGAATCTTCTCGTGCTTGCGCCTGGGCCGGCGGAGTTCCATCTTCCTCTGTTCTTCGCTGATATCGTGTACGGCCTTCTCGATGGACTTGGGGGTGATGCCATGCTTCTTGTTGTACGCCTCCTGAATCTCCCGGCGGCGATCAGTCTCTTCCACTGCCTGCCGCATGGCATCAGTCCACATGGGTTTACCCGTCTTCGGATCTGGCGTTGCGTACAGCGTCACATGTCCGTGCACGTTGCGCGCACAGCGGCCAATGGTTTGAATAAGTGCATCGCGCGAGCGGAGGAACCCTTGTTTATCTGCATCCAGAATGGCAATGAAACTGACCTCTGGGAGATCGAGCCCCTCGCGGAGAAGATTGATACCGACGATGAGGTCTATCTCTCCCGTACGCAGCTGGCGGAGAATCTCTATACGCTCGAGAGTCTCGATATCGCTATGGAGGTACCGCACTTTGAAGTCCTGCTCCAAAAGATAGTCATTGAGCTTCTCAGACATCTTCTTGGTAAGCGTGGTGATGAGTGCACGCTCTCCGCGCTTGATAGCCTGATTGATCTCTTCGGTAATGTCATCGATCTGGTTTTTGCTGGTTTTCACTTCCACCATCGGATCCAGCAGCCCTGTGGGACGGATGATCTGCTCTGCAATGTACTGCTTTTTCGTGTGCTCCTTCTCGTACCTGCCCGGCGTGGCCGACACGTAGACAGCCTGGTTCACCCGCTCTTCGAATTCTCCAAATTTCAGAGGACGGTTGTCATGCGAACTCGGCAGGCGGAACCCGTACTCCACGAGCGTCTGCTTGCGGCTGAAGTTCCCTTCGAACATGCCGCCGATCTGCGGGACGGTGATGTGCGACTCATCCACGAAAAGGAGGAAATCTTTGGGGAAGTAATCGAGCAGCGTGCTCGGCGGCTTCCCAGGCTCCGTATTATTGAGGTACCGGACATAGTTCTCTATGCCGGTGCAGTACCCCGTCTCACGAAGCATTTCGAGATCGTACTCCGTGCGCTGGCGCAGGCGCTCCGCCTTGGCAATCTCCCCTGCGCTGAGCAGCTCTTTCTCGCGCGCGTCGAGATCCACAACAATCTGCCCAACAGCTCTCTCTATCTTCTCCTGCGTCGTCACATTGTGCGAGGCGGGGAAGATGGTGATTTCATTGAGATTTGCAATGAGCTCGCCGGTGAAGCTGTCTACCTCCTGGATGGTTTCTATTTCGTCAAAAGGCATCTCGAGTCGGAAGACCGTGTCGCCCCCCGGGGGAAAGATCTCCACCGTGTCTCCGAGCACATGGAACATGCCCTGCTTGAACTCCAGGGAGCTGCGCCTGTACTGGATGTCTGTGAGCCGGCGCAGAAACTTGTCCCGCTGCACGGCATCACCGCGTGTGAGTTTGATTGCCAGCGCCTCGTAGTCTTCCACGTTTCCAAGACCGTAGATGCAGGAAACAGATGCAACCACGAGCACATCGCGCCTAGTGAGGAGGTTGAAAGTGGCTGCATGGCGGTACTTGGCGATCTCTTCGTTAATGCTCGCATCCTTCTCTATGTATGTGTCTGTGGTAGGGAGGTACGCCTCCGGCTGGTAGTAGTCGTAGTAGGAGACGAAGTAGGAGATAGCATTCTTGGGAAAGAATCCCTGGAACTCGGAACACAGCTGCGCCGCGAGCGTCTTGTTGTGTGCGAGAACAAGGGTGGGACGCTGCACTTCATGGATGATGTTGGCCATGGTGAAGGTCTTCCCTGTTCCCGTAGCTCCGAGGAGTGTTTGATGCCGCTCACCTGCCTTCAGCCCTTGTAAGAGCTGCACGATAGCCTGGGGCTGATCCCCGGTGGGAGAGAAATCCGAAACAAGTTGGAATGGCTGAGTTTCTGGCATGTCGGGGGAGTATAGCCGTACCGGCTATTTCAGAACATCATTCTCCCGTTCGGATCTCGTTGCAGGCCATTGACATAATAAACTTATATGTTGATAATATCCGCTCGACCTTTTGCACCACCGTCTGCTCTGCATTCGCCGTCTCTCAGTGCACTGTGTACTGGGGGACATCGTTGTGCAGAGTCCCATCATTTTTTGAGAGAGAAAGGGAAGGATATGCGAAAGAGAACGATTTGCCGGCCCTGGAGTTACTATTGGAGAATCTTCCATGGCCGCGACGAAGTGATCGTCAGGCGGGAGTCGACACCTCTAACGGTTCTGACCCCTGGACAGTCGGTCAGTTATTCAACCGTCGTGCTGAAACATGTCGATGGCGGGTTCGTAGCCACTGACGGACGACGGTGGGAAGGTGCAGGGATCACAATTGCCGTAGGTGAAACCATCGGCTTGAATGTCGAGTACCTCTCGCCCGGTCACCTCCAGCTCACCACCGAGAAGGGCACGTTCACTTCTTGGGTGTAGAGGTGATACCCTGCGCACAACGAACATCAAACCTTCTCCCACGGATTCCTCACGGAATTCATCGGGAGAAGGTTTTGAAGACTCCCCATGAAATCGTGCGCGGAGCGGATGGAACAAGAATGGGAGATTGTTACTCTATGACATTGTTCCTGCTACGATACTGCCATGATCGACCTCCAGGACCTCCGTGCCCGGCCTGCCGCTTATCAGGATGCAGCGAAGAAGAAGGGGATAGATATTTCCATCGAGGGTTTCCTGAAACTCGATGATCTGCGCAGGGAGCTCCGGCAGTTCGTGGACGACATGCGTGCGAAGAAGAACAGCGTAAGCAAGCGCATTCCCGCCATGAAGGATTCGGAGCGGACGGAAGCACTGAAAGAAATGAAGAAGCTCTCTGAGAACCTCAAGGAAAAGGAGGAGGAACTGCATATTACAGAAGGAAGTTGGCAGGAGATGCAACTGCAACTCCCCGCTATCCCGCACGAGGATGTCCCCGTTGGAAAAGATGAGAGAGATAATGTGGAAGTCCGGAGGGAGGGAAGCCTGCCGGAGTTTAATTTCACACCCAAGGATCACGTTACCCTGGGTGAGGAGCTGAACATCATCGATATCCCGCGCGGCGTGAAAGTTTCCGGGACACGGAACTACTACCTGAAAGGAGATGGTGCGCGCCTGCACCACGCTGTGCTGCGCTTCACGATGGATTCCCTCGTGAAGAAGGGCTGGACTCTCTTCTCCCCGCCACTGCTCGCGACCTACGACTGCTTCATGGGCACGGGCTTCTTTCCTGGAGTGGACCAGCAGAACATCTATGCTGTTGGAGGACAGGAGAGGAAGGATGACCCCATACAGGGCGATGGGCTCCACCTCATCGGAACTTCAGAAGTGACCGTGTGCAGCTACCACAAGGATGAAATACTGAAGGAGAAGGACCTCCCCACGCGCTACGCCGGGTACAGCGCCTGCTTCCGCCGCGAGGCAGGAAGTTACGGCAAGGACACCAAAGGACTCTACCGCGTGCACCAGTTTGAGAAAGTGGAACAGGTGGTGCTGTGCAGGGCGGACCAGAAAGAGGGGATGAAGATGTTCGAAGAAATCCGGAACAACGCGGAAGACGTGCTGAAGGCGCTCAAGCTTCCGTACCGGGTTCTAAACATCTGCACGGGCGACATGGGGAAGGGGAAAGTCTTCATGCAGGACATAGAGACGTGGATGCCCTCACGGAAGAGCTACGGAGAGACGCACAGCTGCAGTTACCTCGGGGACTTCCAGGCACGGAGACTCAACATAAAGTATGAGACGAAAAGTGGTGAGAAGAAGTTCGTGCACACACTGAATAACACCTGTATTGCTTCCCCGCGCATTCTCATCCCTCTTCTGGAAATCTACCAGAATGCTGATGGGACTGTGGCGATTCCGGAAGCACTGCAACCGTACATGGGTGGCCAGGAAAAAATTGGGTAACTGAGAATACTAACACAGTTTTTTGGTTGGAATAACACCATACCACCGGAAGTGGAATGATTTTTGACACTAGGCTTTTATAAGCCAAAAAAAGACCAACTGTGAAAAGCATTGCCGCTACGGCGCCCATCAGACAACATGCAGTCCCATTTTCCATTCCCCATTCATTCCATGACCACTTTTGGAACACCAGGATATGACTTCATCGAAACACCAGAAGGAAGGATTGGTGACTTCTCCTTTGTCCCTGTTGCGGAGAGAAGAGACAGGAAAGTAGCAGCCGAACAGAGACCGGTACAGCCGGAAGATCTCGCTCGTGCAAGACAGGAAACACCCGACGCTACGCGAACGCTCCTTGGGACACAGCAGGGATAGCATCACCCTAAAGTGGAGGCAGTGGCCGGGAGCGGGTTCTCCGCGACTGGCCTTGCGCGTGACGGTGTATGCGGATGAATGTTTTTGTGGTACAATATTCCTGTAGACCCACACACATACCATGATTCTGCTCCTCTCTGGCGCATCGGAAACTGCACGGGCACTTGTGGTAGACAATGTCCTGGACACGCACAAAGACTGGCGCCACCTCGCGCTGGAGGATTTGCGTGAGGAGGACACATGGAACAACGAGGAAATCGGCATGGAGGAAGTGTTCGGTGTGATGATTGCCTGTGACTGCGCAAAAGACGTGCAGCAGGAAGGTTGCCACATTATCATCACTTGCCCCTCCGTGTACCTCATAGAAACGGTGCGTGATGCGTTCCCTGAAAAGATTGTCACCGTGCACATGGGTGAAGAGGGAGAGGGAGAGGAAACATTCTCCCACGTGCTCAACCCGAAGACGCACTCGCTCAACGACACATGTAATTTTTTGGAAGAACTTATTGCACAATGATGCGGCTTCGCAGCCAGCATAATGGCCATGCACTATGTGCCTTTGCGCTTATGGCGGTGAAGCGATATCGCTACGCCGTCATAACGGATACTAAAGAAACACATTGTGATCATCTTTATCGCGAAGACGTATGAAGCCGCTCTTCCTCATAGCCGACGATTCGGAGTCCAAGCGTGAGTTATTGGAACGTATAGTGTTAAGGAACGTCGATGTACAAGTGCTCACCGCACAAACCACAGAAGAGGCTCATGAACTCATTGTGGAGCATGTGGAATTTGCCGGAGCATTCATAGACTATGAAATCCCTTCAGAAAACGGACCGGCCGTCATAGCACACCTCAAAAAGCACAATCCAAATTGCTGCATCGCCCTCGTAACATCGGCTGATTGCTCCCATTACAGGGAAGAAGCAGAAAGGGCAGGGGCAGAGGCTTTTGTGAGTACCGCCTGGCCGCTTGATAGGGTGGAAACGGAGCTCAACTTGCTCCTCGCTGGATGGAAGGTGCAGATGGATGAGAATTGAAAGAACCAAGTATAAGATTGAACATGTGGTGCGAAAACCCTTTACTCTCCCGCACAAAAGCTGAAAGCTACCAGCTGAAACCCAACGCCCGCCTCCTATGAAAATACTGTTTACCCCTCGATTACACTCTGGGCGAGAATACAATCCAAGATTGCCATCTCACGGTCACCGCCTATGAAGATACTGTTCACCCGCTTCCCCCTCGAAAGTGCCCACAGCGGTGCTGAGACACAGACAATTTCGCTCATGAAAGGATTGAGGCAGCGCGGCCACGCGGTGGCGTTTTTGGGAAGTTGCCCCACGCTTCTCGTACTCTGCCAGCAACACCAAATCCCCTGTGCTTCTCTCGATATTGGCCCCCCTCCCGTGAGCAAAGAAACAATTATCAGCTTCTTCTGGAGAAAGAGGCGAATGCAGCAAAAGCTTGTGAGCGCCTTCAGGGAGTTCTGCGCTCACGGTCTCGATACGGTACTGATGCTAAGTATCTCAGAAAAACTTTTACTCACGCGCGCCGCGGCTGAGGCAGGTATCAAGGTGTTCTGGATTGAACATGATTCCATTGGTCC
>DATDVK010000072.1:0-6970 GCA_035290085.1 Candidatus Peribacteraceae bacterium | reverse complement strand
AGGGCCTTTGCAGTGGCATTGAGCTCGTTGATTGCTCCTGCCTCCGTTCCTGTG
Source organism: Candidatus Peribacteraceae bacterium (assembly GCA_035290085.1). GTDB lineage: Bacteria > Patescibacteriota > Gracilibacteria > Peribacterales > Peribacteraceae > GWB1-54-5. The sequence goes on along the minus strand of DATDVK010000072.1, from coordinate 6,916 downwards.
CCATGTGTGAAGTGTACGAGCTGGTCATGAAAAGCGGATATTTGCAGGCCAATGTTTTCAAAGAGTTGCTCCATTAATGCCGATTGGCCGGTGACGGTTCCGTCAGCGAGAGTTTTTCCAGTGAATTCAAGAGGCTGGCAGGTATTTGTAGAAACTCCATGGACTGTTGCCAGAGGTTCAATTCTCAAATGATCCGCAAGTTTTCTCCGCATGAGTACCACGAGCCCCGCAGCGTCCCCAGGCACAAATCCGTCCCGGTCGGCTCCGAAAGATGTTAATGCATGCTCAGCAACTCTTCCTTTTCGCCAGCCACGCGAAAAAGCTCCCATGGAGTCGAAGGGGATCATTGTTGTTACAGATCCTGTCACATATTCGCTCCCGCCTACGATGGCAATATCAGTATTATTTCCTGCAGCTCTTATTGCGTTCATGCCGTTGATCATGGAGATGCCCGAAGCCGAGCAGGCGGAGTTGGAACTGTTTTGGGAGCCTTTGATCCCAAAAGCCGAAGCCAGTTGAGCGGCGGCCATATTCCCGAGGTTCTGGAGCAGCCACCTCGGCCTGTAATTTTTCCCCAATCTTTCGTTGTTTGGTGCGTCCAGGAAATTCATGAATTGCTCTTCGAGTCCTGTGACGCAGAATCCTGCGCCGCTGGCGACGTCTATCATTGTCCTTTTTGCCATGTCAGATCGCATCCTCCCGTTATCCGCGAATAATTCCGGCAGGAGTTCCTGAATCTGCTTCAGCGCAAGGTAGGCCTGGACGATGGGGGTTCCAACAAGTTGATTTTTCCCGCGGAAGAACGAATCAGGATACAGTTTGCGGTTCTCTTCCGGATTCGGGAAGAACTCAGCAGGAATAACTCCTCCTGCGCCGCATTTAAATGCGTTCCGAAAGAACGCTGCTCTCTCCTCTGGTGCTGTGATCCCTTTTGCCTCTGCCATTTGGTCAAAGTTAGGCAAATCTTCCGGCCTCAGTTCCCGCAGTCCGGTTTTATAGGTGCTATCTGCAATAGCTGCCACAGCGGAGTCGTACGATTCCCGGGGGTTCCTGCCGGTGGCGCAAATGCTGCCTGTGCCGACAATGACAACGTCGTTTCCATCTCGGTCAAAGGGTGATCGTTCAGGCATATATGCATTAATGTGTAATTAAGAGTACCTGTCAATTCTTCTCCGTGCGAGTCTCTGACCGAGAAAAACGAGAAAAAATGGAATACATGTATACTCCCATATGTGCATACCATGCTCAGTGCTTTTGCAGATCTCCATCCGGTTGTCCAGGCCCTCATTGCGACATTGTTCACATGGGGGCTCACTGCATTGGGTGCGAGTTTGATCCTCTTCGTCAATACGATGAACCGGAAGGTTCTGGATGCTATGCTTGCATTCACCGGGGGGGTGATGATTGCAGCGAGCTTCTGGTCGCTGCTGGAGCCTGCCATCGGGATGTCTGCCGGCGGGCCGTTCCCGAGGTGGGTGCCTGCTGCGGTAGGTTTCACTGTTGGTGGTCTTTTCATCGGCATCATTGATCGTACCGTTCCTCATTTGCATTTGTATTTTCCTCTGAAAGACGCAGAAGGTATTCATACGACGTGGAGGAAGACCACATTGCTCATTTTAGCCATTACCATTCACAATATTCCGGAAGGGCTCGCTGTCGGTGTGGCGTTCGGGGCGCTCGCAGCAGGCATAGAATCCGCAACGCTTACGGGAGCAATTGCGCTCGCGGTCGGCATAGGTATTCAGAACTTTCCCGAGGGGTTTGCTGTGGCTGCCCCCCTCAGGCGCGAAGGAATCTCCCGATGCAAGAGCTTCTGGTATGGCCAGCTCTCTGCTACGGTGGAACCTCTTGCGGGAGTGCTCGGTGCTGCCGCTGTTATTATGATGCGGCCGATTCTTCCCTACGCGCTCGCATTTGCAGCCGGGGCAATGATCTTCGTGGTGGTGGAGGAGGTGATTCCGGAGAGCCAGCGTGCAGGAAATACAGACATTGCAACCACAGGGGCAATGCTCGGTTTCCTCATCATGATGACGCTGGATGTGGCACTCGGATAGGAGTTACTTCTGCATGATGCGGAGCACACTCTCAAGCTGCATTTTCTCTTTTGTGCTCAGCGCTCCAGAGCTGCGTGCAATTCTGTACTGCTCCAAGGCTTCTGCCATCTGGTGTGTTTGAGCATAATCGAAGGCAAGTCTCGCATGGATTTGCGGATCGGAGTAAGCAGAGAGCACATTTTTATAGAGGGCAATGGCTTGTACATATTTCTGCTCTGATTCGTAGAGTTGCCCGAGTTCCAGGATATTTGCGGTGGCTTCCGGTGCATCTGTCGTAACTTGCTGCAGGAGTTGCACTGCCTGTGGCCGCTGTCCTCGTGCTGAAAATGTGCGCGCGGACTGCACTTTCTGGTAGCGCAGCCGCTCTTCTTCGAAGTTTCCGTTGCTCTGGAAATCACTGTTTTCCTCTCTCTCTTCCCAGTACGTGAGGTGGAATGCATCGCCTGACTCCAGTTTCTCCCAGAATTTCTGGTCCATTTTCCCGTCTGATCTGCTGTAGAAGTACTGCTGGAGGAAGCGCACGGCATTCAGGAGCGGCGGTTCGTTCCTCGCCCACTGGGAGAGCGGCTTATACTCGGTGAACATTGCCGCTGCAATCGTCGCCTGATCCTCGTCCACTCCTGCGTCTTTGCCGTATGAGCTCACGAATCCAACAGGTCTCTCTGCGAGGAAATGCTGCTCTGCAATAACTTCCAGGGATGTGCGAGTTCCCTCCGGTGTTTCCCCTCCCATATATTTTGTCTGTAACCAATCGTAGTTCTCATTGCGGATTCCTCCGTCTGTAATATCCATGATGTGGAACAGTTCGTGGTGCAGCACAGATTCTACAGCAGAAATTCCTATGCTTCTGCTGTCGAGGAGGAAGCCGGCTGCCTGGATACCTTCTGTCTCCCAGTTCTTAAACAGGTACAGGAACTGGAGACCGCTTCCCCGGACATATTCTACGGGATACTTCGCAAGCCAGCGTTCGAGCTGTTCCAGGTGTATTTCGAGTACAGAAGGGGAGTAAGCAGTGGCGCGCACGTTATACAATTCATCCAGTGGGCGTGGATTGAACATTCTGATGTTCACGCCGTACGTATCTTCTATGCGATTCCGCGTGCCATTCAACTGCTCAAGGAGCGGGGGGTCTATATCCTCCGGTGGCGTATCTATGGCCTCTGCAGCTGTAATCTCCATTTCTTCAAAGGTGGCCAATTCCTCGATTCTGTCGATGGGAAAGTCCGCTGAGGCGATAGAGCGTTCATAGTACTGTTCCGACGTATAGGTGTGGGGAGCATGTTGCAGAATTTGCTCACCCAGGAACCCGAATGCCCCCAGCAGGAGGATGCTGGAGGTGGAGAGGATGGCCAGGGATAGTGCACGTGGTTCAAACATAGAAGTTTCATGTGTACGTAGATTCCTCTCCAGCGTACCGCATGGTGTCTCTGAGGCGGTTTCTTGCTTGCGCACAGGCTTTGCGAATTGTATGGAGGAGATCCCGCTGGGCAGGATTCAGAGCGCCGTAGTGTCCATCGAGCAAGAGCTCAGCGAGTCCGTCTACCGTCACGAAGTTATCGTGGATGCGGAGCATATCTATGCTCATGTGAGCCTGGTAGCGCTTGTGGAGTTTGAATGTGTGTTCGTGCCAGAGTTTCCAGCACAGGTACAGCACGAACATCTGTGCAATGGCTCCAATGCTGACAGCAATGATGAGAGTTTGCATGAATCCGCTTATTATACCACAAATTTGAGTTTTATTGAACATCAAGCGGTCCTGCGTCTGTATTGTGATCCTGATCACTGCGGCAGAACACTCTGTCCGTATGATAAGGGTGCTTACTTCTTTCCTCTTTCTCGCTATGGATGGTGGATGCTGCAGATAACACGAAACATTCTCGGACGGTAGGCAAAGAGATGCTGCAGGGAAACGGGGCATGAACCCGTTTTCCTGCAGTTCAGTCAGATGCAAATTCTCTGAGAAATGGAGGCCGTTTTGCATGCATTGCCTCAAAGAAGGATCGCCAGAGCGGCACGACGACTGTGAGGCCATCGGCTTCCCCAAAGAGGGGAGTGTTGTCTGCGTTGCCGGCCCATACCGCGACGAGAATTTCCGGCGTGTAGCCGATCACCCAGGTATCGTTTGCGGAGAGTGCCAGACACTTCCCTTCCCGTGTCATGACTGTGCAGATGCTGCTCGTGCCTGTTTTCACTGCTGCATCGGTTCCGGAGAGCGTGGTGACATCCCGCCAGTACCCTTCGGGTCTGGCTTGGGTATCGCTGAGGATGGAAGTGAGATCGCGTGCGATCTGGGGGCTGATGACTTGTGAAGGTGTTCTCTCGGGCGCGTACAGTTTATGACCGCTCCCGTCACGGATGGAACGGATAGAGATGAGCGGGAGGAACATCCCTTCTCTCGCCAGCGTTGCATAACCTTGGGCCATTTGCACCAGGGGTACTTCCGCGCTGCCGAGCGCGAGGGGCCAGCCGTACTGGAATGATTTGCCTTCCTTACTCTTTCGTTCTCTTGGGGCGGTGATACCGAGTGCGGATGCGATATCCAGCACTGCCTCTTCCTCTCCTGCCCAGTAGAAGGCCTTAATTGCCGGAATATTCCGTGATCGTACCAGAGCGTCGCGCATCTTCATCCGTCCAAAGTATCCGCCTTCGTAGTTCCGTGGTTTGTACCGGCCGATGTGGATCGGTTCATCGCGCACGTAGGAGTCCGGCGTATAGCCGTTTTGAAATGCGGCAGCATAGACGAAGGGCTTAAAGCTCGAACCGGGCTGCCGGGGAACCTGCACCATGTCGATCTTTCCCTCGTCCACTTCGTCAAAGAAATTCCAGTTCCCCACGTATGCCACGATCTCATTTGTCCGGAGATCCACCGCGATCAGTGCGAGATTCTTCGCACCGTACTTCTGGCGTATGGAAGGGTAGGAAGCAGCCACAGATTCCTCCGCAAGTCGCTGGAGCAGAGGATCGAGTGTTGTGTGGACCTTCAGTCCGCTGGATGTGAGAGAAGCATTCCCTTCAAGGAGTTCCGCAAGTTGCTTCCGTATCCAGAACACGAAGTGCGGTGCAGCGATGGTGTCCCGGTCTGGTGCAAAACGGAGTTGCAGCAGATCCTCCTCAGCCTGAGCCTTTTGCTCCGGAGAAATGAACGACTGCTCCTCCATTTTCTCGAGTACGATGTTGGCTCTGCCGCGCAGGAGGAAGGGCTGCTTCGCAATTCTTGTCTTTGTTCCGAGGAGCCCGGTTGTCACCTCTTCCGGCGGGATATCTGCTGTATACTTGAGTGTGCCGGACCGGATCTTCTGCCGTAGGTCCTCCGATACGGTGGTGTGCGTATTTGGGCCGTAGGGACTGAAGTGCGTCGGCCGTTGCGGCAACGAAGCGAGTACTGCCGCCTGCGCGACGGAGAGTTCTGCTGCCGGTATGCCGAAGAAGCGTTTGCTTGCCTGTTCCACTCCGTAGATGTTCTGCCCGAACGAAATCCAGTTGAGGTAGAGATCCAGTATGTCGTCTTTGGAGCGCATGTGTTCCAGCTGGCAGGCCAGCATGAGTTCGCGCACTTTGCGCAGGACGGTTTTTTCCGGCGAGAGTATCGCCGTACGCACAAGCTGCTGCGTGATGGTCGAGGCCCCCTGCAGCGGTGCGTCGTTGATCCAGTTCGTCCACAGTGCTCTCCCCAGTGCACGCACGTCGATGCAGGGCCGTTCATAGAACCGCTTGTCTTCTATGGCAATGATCGCATGCCGCATGTGTGCCGGAATTTCGTCTCTCTCCAGTGTTGTGCGGTCTTCCTCCTGCACAATGCGGTAGAGCTCGTTTCCTTTCCTGTCCAGAATGGCAATGCTCTGCTCTGCATTGAGAGCCTGTGGGGTGGTGATATCCGGCAGCGCATCCCAGATGTCCTGCAGGAGGAGGAAGAGGAGAAACCCCAGTGCGGCTGCAGTCGCCAGAGTGGAATGGAACACAACAGCAATCCGGTGTATCCAGAGCCGGAAGACAGATGGTGCTTCTCTCTCAGGAACCATAGAAAGGGAGCAAGTATAGCATCCTGTTGTTCAACTCTTCTTTCTTTTGTCTGCCGCACAAAGGAAGGTGACTATCCCCTGACGCATAGTAGAACAAAAATGTCATGGTGAGCTCTGACGAACCATGACATAGGTGCCATCCTTCGTCAGAGCTCAGGATGACACCTATATGTCAGGGGATAGTCGCCCAAAAGAAAGAAGCAAAGAAAAAGTGCCGGAAGAAGTATTTCTGGATATTAGTGTTACTACACATTTGTTGCTGGAGCATCTTCCAGTGCTCTGCGCAGCGGTTCAAGGAATCTCTCGTACTCGGCGTCATTCATCTCTATGCACAGGCGGTGCAGTTTCTCGCGCACCGCGGCAACATGCTGACGATCAATCATGAAGGTCATTACCTGCTCATTGAGGCCCTGCGTCATGAAGTGGATGTTCGCACCCGCGATATGTATGGCCATCGTTGCCCTGGACGCAGGACCTGTCTGCCTCATGTTGTTCCCGAGGCAGAAGATGAGCGACTGGTCCCTGAGCATTTCCAGCTTGAGTTCCTCGTCCGGTCCGAATGTGTCCTGAAGGAATGCTTCAAAATCTCTGAGCATCTGTTCCTTGAATTTGCCGTTATTGAACGTGAATGACGTCGTACGTTCGCTGGTACTCACCTGATCAATGGAAATCTTTCGATTAGCGAACCACGTGGTCACTGCGCTTAAGAAACCGGGTTTCCCGAACATCTCGGTGGAGCTGACCTGAATGGCCAGTGGCACCTTCCGGGATGCAATAATCTCGATCCCGCCCGGTTGCGGTTCGTAGTGGTGGATATATGTGATGTTGTCTTCCCGTTGTTCT
>DATDVK010000071.1:0-7741 GCA_035290085.1 Candidatus Peribacteraceae bacterium | reverse complement strand
CGCCATGATTATGAGGCACAGAAGCCGGTACCACTTTCCCTTCCGTAAATTCTATGGCAGAAGCAGACAGCAAGCGGCAGTACTTCTACAGCGTGGGGAAGCGCAAAACAGCCATTGCGCGTGTGAGGCTTTTTGTGGACGGTGAAGGTGTGGTGGATGTGAATGGAAAGAAAATCAAAGACTATTTTGCCGGTGTGCAAGTGGAGAATGCCCTGGCACCTCTTACTCTCGTGGGCAAGAAGAACGAGTTCGATCTGGAAGTATTCCTCATCGGAGGGGGAAAGTCTGCACAGTCCGATGCCATGCGCCACGGCATCAGCCGTGCGCTCCTCCTCTTCGATCCGGAGCTCCGTTCCCAACTCAAGCGGGAGGGGTTCCTCAGGCGCGATGCACGCGTGAAGGAGCGGAAGAAGCCGGGACTCAAGCGCGCACGCAGGGCACCACAGTTCAGCAAGCGCTAGGAAGAGGAAACAGAGGAAATAGAAGAAATAGAGGAGTTAAAGGATTTGAGGATTAGGATTTTTCCTCAATTTTTTCTTACTCTTCTATTTCCTCTGTTTCTTCGATTTTCAGGCCACCTGCATCTTCATGTAGTACAGGCTCTTGCCATCCTCTGTGTCCAGAATGAAGCGTGCGTCGATTTCGCTCATCTGCACGATGGTCTGGCACATCCTGAGGAGAATGTGCGCGGGGAGGGAAATACCCTGCTGCAGGCATGTTGCGCAGAGCCCTGCAGCGTCTTTGGAGCGGACGAAACCATCTCCGTATTCCACGATGACCTGCCGCATCTTCTGGTGCACATCGCACACGTACTTCTCTATGTACGTTTCCATTTCCTCCACGGGAAGATCATGAATTTCCGGGAGGGCCTCCAGGATATCCAGGTCGTTGTGGATAGCATGAGCGATGCAGGCGTCTATGGACATGGGGTGTGTGTGAGGTGTGTTTTTTGATTCGATTTCTTCAGCGACGAATCTCCCCATTGTAGCACGGATTGGGATCTGTGTGAAGCCCCTGAAAGGCAAGGAGAGGAGCGGAAAAGGAGAGGAACAGTTTGAAATTTATAAAATAAATCAATAAAATTGCAAGAGCCGGGAAATGCAGGATTTTTGCGATTCCCGCATGCTCATTCGTATAGTCGGCTGCAACAAAAGAAGGGGAAAGGAGAGAGAGATCTTGAAGTCGCTTCTGCTTTCCGCCGCCGTGCTCCTCGCGGCGGCCTGCACCGCACAGGCGCAGTACATCGAGGAGAAGTTCGCGGATCCCAAACTCGCAAACTGGAGCTTCCATCTCCCACACCAGTACGGGAACGTCGGCCGGCTCGTCACAGAGAAGGACGGCGGCCAGCTCGTACTCGGAAACCGGGCCTACGCTTTCCTGCGCAGGGAGTTTCCGGGAGCCTTCACAGTGAGGTTCCAGTGGCAGTGGGAGGACATGGGTGGCGGCGTCGCGTATGCCGATCACCTCTGCATCCTGCTCCGGGCAACGGGGTCCGTGTCTGAAAAACGCCCCTTCCTGCCGGAGGACGGTATCTACATCGTCGTAGACGCCGGCTACGGCACGCTGAACATCCATAAAGTCGCAAACGGCAAAGTGGAGCGACTGGTCGATGAGAAGCGTGTCCGGCTGGAGCCAGACGAGAAGAAGCCGGCCATTCCGGCGGGGCAGTGGCACAAGGTGGAAGTCGTAGGCGACATGACGGCCGTGACTGTCAGCGTCGCCGGACAGACGTTGAAAGCGCAGTTCGCAGAGAAGAATGTGAAGGGGGCTCTCTTCGGGGTTTCGAACCGCGAGGCGGTCGGCCCTCCCGGGCCGCACCGCTCTCGTCTTCGAAGTCTCGAGGCGTTCGTTCCCTGACGTCCCCTGAATGAAACCACGCATCCCTTCCAGCAGCCGCCGACAGATGAATGAGCAAGAAACAGCCTGACTGGTCAGGCTGTTTTCTTTGTGTGGATATGCAAATACGCTACGCTGAGAAAAATTCCCCCTTTTTCCATGGTTCTCCCTCTCGGTTCGCTGCTGAAGAAGAGCGTCTCTGATTTTCGTGCTCTCCTGCGGCCTCTGATGGTTGGCGCAGTCGTCATTGGCCTTCTGCTGGGTCTCATTGCCTTCCGGGCTCAGAAGAGCGTAGGAGAGGGAATCGGCACCCTCATCGGTGGCATGGAGAACGCAGATGGAGATCCCGAGCGGCTGCAGGACCTCATAATGAGAATGCAACAGGGAGACGGAGAAGCGATGCAGAAAATGGGAGAGATGATGGGGGAGGAGGGGACTATTCCTCCTGCGGCTGCTGCCGCGTTCGTCGGCTCCACGTTCATGTTCATCATTGCCATGTGGGTGATTTCGGTCATCGGTACGTACTACTACCTTGTGGTGGCCACCGGACGTTATATGAAACCCGGAGAAGCGCTCCGGCAAACCATAAACAAGATCATTTCTCTCATTGCACTGAGCATTTGGATAGGCGTTCGGTCCTTCGCCTGGGTACCGTTCATCGGGGTGGTTTTCGGCATCGTCCTCATGCCGCGCTTCGTGCCTGCGCCGGTGCTGCTTCTGCGGGATGGAAAGGGCATTTTTGAGAGTGCAAGCATGAGCTACGCTCGTACCAGCGGGTACTGGGGGAAGATCCTCGGGAACACTATTGTGGCGATGCTCTGCGGGTTTGTGGTCTTTATCGCACTCACCATGACGCTGAGTGTCTTGCGTTCGGTTTCTCCGTTCCTCACGGGGGTTGTGGGTTCCATCGTGAGTCAGCTCCTCTTCGCATACTTCAGTGTCTTCACCGTTACTCTCGCTGTGACAATTCTTGAAAATCCTCTCGTTCCTACAGCGGCTGCGAATGCCCAAAAAGCTGCATAGGGTTCATTGAAAATGGAGAATGGATCATAGATAATGCGCAAACCTGCCACCTTAGCTCCCACCTTCGCGCTTCGCGACTTCGGTGGGCGAGCAGTGGCAGCAAAGGAAGCTCAGACGCTACAATCGCAACGTGCCACCTTAGCTCAGTTGGTAGAGCGACGCACTCGTAACGCGTAGGTCTCGGGTTCGATTCCCGAAGGTGGCTCCATTCGACTCGGCGCTTCACGCCTCGCTCATGGTCCTCGCGCTCTGGCGCTCGGGCCACTTCTTTGCCGAGACGAATGACCCTGAGCGGAGCGCCGCAGCGCGAAGTCGAAGGGCCCTATTTCCCCTGAGCGACGAATCCGCCGAAGGCGGACGAGGAGACGAAGGAATTTCCGAAGGTGGCTCCACATACAATTGCTGCTACAATGTTCCTCCTATGCTGCGTGCGGCAATGCTCACCTGGTCCTGGCTCAATATTCTCTCCAAGAAGCGCTACGATGCTCTGCTGCAATTGTACGGTTCTCTGGAGAGCGCTCTTTCGCATGTGGATCAGCCACTGCTCAGGGCTCTCTCTTGCAGGGAAGAAACCGTCCTCACCGTTCTCAACCGTCTTGAGGAGTTCCAGCCGGAGGCATATGAGCAGGAACTTGCGAAGAGGAACATCGGTATCCTCAGCATAGAGGATGCCATCTATCCTCGCCTGCTGAGGGAAATAGCGGACCCACCTGTTTTTCTGTACTACAGGGGAAATCTTGAGATTTTAGAACAGCCGTGCGTTGCTCTTGTGGGGACGCGGGAGATGAGCAGTTACGGCAAGCGCGTTACGGAGCTTTTTGTACCACCAATGGTATCGGCTGGAGTGGTGACCGTGAGCGGTCTTGCCCTTGGCATAGATGCGCAGGTGGCCAGGGAAACGCTTATGGCAGGGGGGAAGACAGTGGCAGTGCTCGGGCATGGTATGGGTTCCATTTACCCCAAAAGCAATGCAGTACTTGCAGGAGAGATTGTGGCGAAAGGAGGTCTGCTCCTGAGTGAGTTCCCACTGGATGTCCCGCCGGATAAGTTCACCTTTCCCGCCCGCAACCGCATTATTGCAGGCCTCTCAAAGGGTACAGTGGTGCTGGAGGCGGGGGAGGGCAGCGGAGCGCTCATTACGGCAGACCTGGCTTTGGAATACGGCAGGGAAGTGTTTGCGGTGCCGGGGCAGATTTTCGATGAAAACGTGGCCGGCTGTCATGCCTGCATCGCTCAGGGGCGTGCGAAGCTTGTTTCTTCCGGCACCGAAGTTCTCGGGGACATTGGCATTGTTGCATCGGAAAAAGGCGCCCAGCAGGTTCTCTACTTCCCCAAGAGTCCTGCAGAGGAAGCGGTGCTTAGGGTGCTCTCCGGCATGCCACAGTCTGTTTCTGAGCTGGGGGAACGTTCCGGTCTGGAAGCGGCTTCTGTGAATGTCGCACTCACCATGATGGAACTTGCCGGAGCAGCAAAGAACGCCGGCCATGGATTGTGGGTGCGCGTTTGAGTTTGTCTCCTGTCGCTTGCCCCTGATCATTTGTCGCTTGTATTTTGCACACTGAATCCTGACCAGAGACCAGCGACTTGGAACGGCAGTGTGGTAGAGTGGAAGTGCATGTGGATTCTTTTCAAGAACAGCTGGAACCTCTTCGTACGATCTTTCGCTCTGCTTCTCGCCAGCGCAGTTGTGCTTGCTGTGTTCTATGCGTTCCTCGTCACCTCTCTCTCGCGTACCATGGATCATGATATTGCCAAGGTGGCGCAGAGTTTTGGGTTACCGGAGGGGCGCTACGAAGAGTATATGCAGAGAATGGAAGAAGGAGACGAGGAAGCGGCTACAAAAATGATGCAGGAAATAAGCGTGGTAGCGGAACAGCTGGAAAATATGACTGAGGGGGAGAGAGAAACATATGTGCTTGAGAGGGCGAGGAGTATGACTGATGCGCTCTCGCCGTATTTTCTTCTCTTCGGAGTGTTCTCGCTCATTCTTCTCTTCTGCGGGGCGCTTGTAAGCCTTGTAGTCTATACAGAGGATCATGGGCATGTCATCGATGCCATGCGCAGGTGCGGCACGCTGTTTCTGCCCATGATTGTTGTCTGGCTGTGGGCCTTTGCCCGGAGTTTTGGGTGGGTGGTGTTCCTGGGGCTTGTGCCAGGTCTTGTCTTCCTTGCTCCTGTATTCATGCTGGTGAGTGTTGTAGCGGCTATCGTAATGGGTCCTCTTCTGGTGTTTGCACCGGTTCTGCTCGTACAGGAACATCTCGGCCCAGGGGCAGCCGTGAAAGAGAGCCTCAGGCGTTCCAGGGGGCACTGGGGGCGCATTGTCGGTCCTCTGCTCGCGCTGGGCGTCCTCGTGACGCTCATTCACGTTCTCCTGAGCATGGGCATCTCCGCCATTGCCCGTTTTTCGGAAGCGGGAGCATTCTTCCTCGGAGGACTCGTGCAGCAGCTCACAGTCTTTTTCTGCATGGCTTTCCTCGTGCAGCTACTCGATCGAGTAGTAAGAAGCAAGTAGTAAGTTACTTACTACTGAACAATCAGAGTTGCTCCGGCCTCATGCCGATGCCCTCCAGCTGTCCGCGCATCTGCCCCGTGAGCAGCGCCCGCAGATCTTCGAAAGCCTTTCCTTCATTCAAGTCTGTTTCTGCGCTGCCGATTGCTGATTCCATACCTTCGAAACGGTCCATAGTTGAGAGGGAGAAGAGGGTATACCTCCACTCTACTGATGGGCCTCATGGAGTCAACTGCAAAGTAGGTGAAGGGTTTGAGAATAATAGGGATGAGAATACTAGGACTTGGTTCCTTGAGCATTAGATGCTTCCCTAATATTCTCATCCCTCATCCCTATTATTCTCATCTGTTCATGTGCTGCGTTTTCCCGCGAGACCTTCGAGAGCCCTGAGGGCTTCGAGCGGGACCATCCAGACGACGGTATTCGACTGGTCGGAACTTAAGTCATTGATGCTCTGGAGAGTCCGCAGGTGGAGGGCACCCGGCTGCAAAGAAAGCGTCTGGGCTGCTTTGGCCATATTGGCGGATGCCATCACTTCACCTTCCGAACTGATGATGACCGCCTGCTTCTCGCGCTCGGCTTCCGCCACTTTCGCTATGGTGCGCTTGAGGCTCTCCGGAAGCACGATGTCCTTGAGCTCCACTGACTGCACGTCTATGCCCCACGGATCGGATGCTGCGTCTACCGTTAACTTAATTCTCTGGCTCACCCCCTGCTTGTTCGCGAGCAGTTCAGCCAGCGTCACCTCCCCCACCGCATTGCGCATAGTGGTCTGGGCAAGCTGCGAGACCGCGTAGAAGAAGTCTTCGACCTCCAGGACGGCCCTCTCCGCGTTCATCACCTTGAAGTACAGTACCGCATTGATCCGTATGGGGATGTTGTCCTTCGTGATCGCCTCCTGGTCCGGCACGTCGACAGCCTTCACACGGATATCCACCTTGATAAGTTTCTGAAAAATAGGGATGAAGATTTTCCACCCCGGGTTCCAGATGGTGCTGAATTTGCCCATGGTGAGTACCACTCCACGCTCGTACTGGTTGATCTGCCGGATGAACACTGGCAGAAGGAAGAGGACGGGCCACCCGAAGAGGAGAACAGCAAGGAGATCCATGGTAGAAGGGGGGAGGAAATCAGAGGGACCGTGCTGCGGCAATAATCCCCCGGAATGCGTCTGGTTTCAATGAGGCGCCGCCTACGAGCCCTCCGTCAATATCCGGCTCCACGAGGAGCTCCCTTGCGTTTTCCGGCTTCATAGAACCTCCATAGAGGATTCTCGTCGTCTCCCTGCGCCCCGCAGGCAGGAGGGAGCGGATGAGTGCGTGCATCTCCTGCGCGAGCTCCGGGGTTGCGGTATTGCCGGTCCCGATAGCCCAGACTGGTTCATAGGCGATGGTGATGTCCTTTCCTAAAGGAAGAGGGGTGAGCTGCCTCGTCACGACCAGTTCCGCCTCGCCGGCGTCCCGCTCTTCCGCCGATTCTCCAATGCAGATGATGGGGTGCAATCCTGCTTCCAGTGCGGCAGTTGCCTGCGCGGCGACACTCTCATCGTTCTCTCCGTGAAAGAGCCTCCGTTCCGAGTGGCCGCACAGCACATGCGTGCATCCGGCCTTCCGGAGCATTGCCATGCTCACATCGCCGGTATACGCCCCCTGCGGTTCGGGGTGCCCGCACTGCGCTCCTGTGGCAATACCTGCTTCCAGGCAGGCTCCCAGGCTCAGGAATGTGGGGAACACGAAAATATCTATGTCCTTCTGCGGTTTATAGGGAGAATCATCTGCAAGAGCCCCGTCGGGGATGGGGTGCATTTTCCAGTTCGCTGCAATGAGATACCTGCGTGGCAAGAGAGAGAGGGGAGACAAGTGCAGTCTAGGCCGCTCTCCCAGGAGCATCAAGCATCTCTTGACCTCCTACAGAACCTCTGAAAAACACGAGAGCATGTCATGGTGAGCGTACTGAGCCCGCCGGAGTATCGAATCCATGACATGGCATGTCGTCTCCCGACCTCCGCTCGGCATGATGCGCGGGACGGAGTATTACTGCGTCGCAGAGGTCACAACCACCGTTGCCTTGTATGTGCCTGTCGGCTGGAACTTCGCTGTGCCTACTTTGGCGACGAATTCGAACGGAATGGTATCCCCGCCCGCAGCAGACTCTATGGAACGGGAGGCCACGGTGACCGTGGAGCCCGTTGCGACGTTCGCGAATTTCTTGGTGGAATAGTCGGTATCTGCTGCGAAATCAAGTATACGGGATGCTCCGGTGATGCTGGTGGTCACACGGCCGCCCCAGCGCTCATCGTTGGCTGCATCCGCCACCAGAGTGCCGATCACTGTAGTTGTGTAGCCGCTGCCGCCCTGATTTGGGGTATCG
>DATDVK010000070.1:0-15099 GCA_035290085.1 Candidatus Peribacteraceae bacterium | reverse complement strand
CGGCTCACGGGACACAGTATCTTCGCTTTTGCATCCATGACATTCTGCTCTATACAGTACTGAGCTCATCCGCTTCGCGGATTCGCTCAGCACACAGTATCTTCGCCCTTCGACAAGCTCAGGGTCGAATTCAACTGTGGCGGAGAGGGAGAGAACGACTACGCATCGCTTCGCACTTCGTGCTCAGCGATGTCTTCGTCGTTTAAAATTCGTTTCTTTAAAATAGTCCTGCCTGATCCAGTCTTGAAATATTTCTCAAGTTCTCGGGCTTTGCTTTCTGAGGGGAAAGCAATGGAACACGCTAACTCATATGGAATGTATGGAGCTGTGGAAAGACATTTTCCTTGGTTGTGTTCATTCAGTCTTCTTTGGAGGTTGTTCGTTGAGCCAATATAGAGAAGTTTGTATTTATTGCTGCTGAGGATGTAGACGTGCCACATGGGGGTGGGGGGATGGCTCGCCAGCCGAAGATCCGCCGAAGGCGGACGTAGGCTGGCGGAGAGGGAGGGATTCGAACCCTCGGGCCGGAAATAACCAGCCAACACATTAGCAGTGTGTCCCATTCGACCACTCTGGCACCTCTCCGCGCAGAGCAAGTGTACGAGAGAACAGCAGCTGTTCGCTAGTCTGTTTTTGCGCCATTTTCCTCTCGGCTCAGGAGAACGGCGAAAGGATCGCCGTGCAGTGTTTTCACGGCCAGGCTCCCTCCGTTGAATTCGTAGGCTTCTTCGATGATATCGAGAATGCTTTCACTCACAATAATACATCCCATGCTCCTAAACCGGTCGCCCTCGGCAAGCATCTGCGCGGCATCTTTATGGCCGTGTATTCCGTAGGCGGTCCGTTCCTCACCGTTTTTGTACAGGCGGAGGAACCTCCCGGTTGGGCCAAAGGTGATCCGGTCTCCTTTCCTATGTGCAGATTTGATTTCCCAGTCCCACGCCGGAGTGGTTGCGTTGTAGTACCTCCCGATGTACCGGACGCCCCTCCGTTGTCCTGTCACCACAGGGAAACGGATGAAGAGCCCGTCATCGTGCGCGAGGTAACCCCAGTTTCCCTCAGTATCTATGAGGAGTTGATCACCGACCTGCGGTTGCCATTCATGGACGGGAATTTGCAGAGGAACCGTTTCAGTTGAGGCAAAAGCCGAAGAGGCAAGGAAGAGACTTGCCAGTGTGGTGAGGACAGAAGACAAGTGTGGTATCCTGTGTTATATTTGACAGTGTGTCAACGAAGAGAAAGCCCCATCTCTCAAGGCAATATGTTGATCAATAATTGTATACAAGAGTATGGTCCGAATTGACAGCAAGCTCAAATATTTGCCGATAGTTGCTGAATGGATACACTGCAAAATAGATGCAAAATACCCGACATGTACCGGTGTTACTCCGAGAGGTTCTCGAGAGTCTTTCCCCAGGGGAAGGGGAGACGGTACTGGATGCCACGGTGGGGCTGGGTGGGCACAGCTCTGCGTTCCTCCGTGCGATTGGGGAGAAGGGGCACATCATCGCCATCGATGCGGACAGTGAGAATCTTGCGGAGGCGAAAAAATACATGCAGACGCTTCCGGGGAGAAAAACATTCGAACATCGCAATTTTCGTGAGCTTCCGGATATGGCTCTCCCGCACTGTGATGTCATTTTTGCTGACTTGGGCGTGAGCTCGCCGCATTACGACGATCCTGAAAGGGGATTTTCTTTCCGGGAGGATTCTCCTCTCGATTTGCGGTTTGACCGGGAGTCCGGTGAGACAGCAGCTGCGCTCATAGCGCGGAGTACCCCTGAGGAAATGCAGAGAGTTCTCTTCCGTTACGGGGAAGTGCGCCAAGCACGGGCGCTTGCGCTCCGTATCACAGAGCGGAAACCGCAGACGACCAAAGAACTGAGCGCTTGCGTCGAGTTCGTATGCAAATTCCGTGCAAAGAGCGTGCTCCCGCAGGTGTTCCAGGCAATGCGCATAGCGGTGAACGGAGAACTCGATGCACTCGCAGTCCTGCTCCGGCACGCCCCACCTCTCTTGAAAGAAGGAGGCAGAATGGGAGTGATCAGCTTCCATTCACTGGAGGATCGTATGGTGAAGCACGCATTCCGTCTGCTCGCAACTCCGGAGAGAGACGGGAGGACGGGAGCCATAGCCACTCCTGCCCGTTTTGAACTCCTCACGAAGAAGCCGACCAAAGCGGGTGAAGAGGAGATTGCTGTAAACCCCCGTGCCAGGAGCGCGCGACTCCGCATGATCAAACGAGCATTCTGATCCTTTTGTGCTATACTCCGATTCAAGTGCGAACTCTTCTCTCTCCACCGTCGTCTATACCACACCGGCTCTCGCTCGGGCGGATGGTGAATCAGAGTACGATGCTTCTCATGGTCTCCATCGGTTCCCTCATTCTTCTGCTCGCCCTCCTTATTCTCTTCCACCAAAATGCGAATGCAACGAAGGGGTACCAGCTGCGCACTCTCGAGCGTGAACGTTCGCTTCTGCTGCTCGATGAGGAAGTGCTCAAAATGCAGATTGCGGAGGCGCAGGCTCTCATGCAGCTTGAGGCAGACAAAATTATTCAGGCAATGATCCCGGTGGGGAAAGCACAGTATACCAATCAGGATACGACAGTTGCGAGCATGCAAGAGCTGTAATTTGCGTCTCTGACCTTGATGGAGGCAAAAAGCTAATTCCTACTATTCTTTGTTTCTGGCAAGTCCTCAGGGAATACAGGGGCGGAAGAAACTGCTATAATAACACGAATTATGGACAATAAAACCACCCGCAGGAGAGGGCTCAGCATCGCATTCCTCGGTCTTGGTGCTGTGCTGGTTACCTTGCAGATGCAGCCTGAAGCCGCACCTGCAGCGGTGACGACTCTGCAGGATTGCATTGGGCAGCCGTACGGTTTTCCGGGGTGTCCCGTGAAGCCTGTTTCTTCAACCTTGGAGAAGGAAGTTGCTCCTCCCAATTGCGGTGACGGTAGAATTGACAGGGATGATTCCAATACATCTGCCAACGAGAGTGAAGAATGTGACGAGGGACGCTTTAACGGGCTGAGCGAGTGCACGAACAGCTGCAAGTTGCTCTTCTGTGGAGATGGAATCCTCACAACGTTCCTGAATGAGGAATGTGAACCAGAAGTCGAGGAGATCTATGCAATCGACCCGGACACAGGCAGGCTCACGACGGAGATACGTTTCCTCTCGGCGGAGTGCGGACGCTACTGTGATCCTCCTGTTTGTAACACCACGGGAGAGTGCACGGGCGGATGCAAGATACAGTTCCTCGAGGATTGCCCGGCGGAATCCGCGCAGTCCGGTGCCGCATCGAGTGTGGAAACGAGAATGCCGGTCTCCAGCAGGAGTTCTTCCTCTGCCGCAGCTCAGCAGTCATCCCAGCAGACCAATGCTTCGCAGCAGCCGGTACAGCAGATACCAATTATTATCAGTCCACAGCAACCAGCTGTCGTGTATCCGTACGCTCCGATATACGGGTCTGCTCCACAGCAACAGACTACTGCAGGCCCTTCGTGCGGCAATGGTCTCAAAGAGGAAGGGGAAGAATGTGATGACGGAAACCGGTATAACTTCGATGATTGTACCAATGCATGTGTGCAACCTGTTTGCGGAGACGGCATGCGCGAGGGATCGGAGGAATGTGACGACGGAAACAAGAATGATTTCGACGATTGCCCCAATGATTGCCGTGTAGCTGTCTGCGGAGACGGTCTCCGGGAGGGTCGCGAAGAGTGTGACGACGGAAACCAGAACAACTACGACGAGTGCCCGAGCGATTGCCGTCTTGCGGTCTGCAGCGACGGCGTACGTGAAGGTGCAGAGCAGTGCGATGACGGAAACTTCATCAATAACGACAACTGCCCGAACTCATGCAAGAGCCCTGACTGCGGGAATGGCATACGGGAAGGAAAGGAAGAATGTGATGATGGGAACCAGAATGATTTTGATGACTGCCCGAACGATTGTCTCCGGGCTGTCTGTGGTGACGGCATTCGCGAAAGTAAGGAAGAGTGCGATGACGGGAACAGGGTCGAAACGGATGGTTGCAGCAATAACTGTCTTCTCGCTCGCTGCGGCGATGGACTCATCCAGTCGGGAGAGGAGTGCGATGACGGAAACAAAATCAATAATGATATCTGCAGCGACCTCTGCCGTCGTGCAGCATGCGGAGACGGTATTCTGCAGCAAGGCGAGGTTTGCGATGACGGCAACCAGATTAATACGGATTCCTGCACCAACTCCTGCTTGCAGGCGGTGTGTGGTGATGGAATGGTGCAATCTGGGGAGGAATGTGACGATGGAAACCGTGGTGGCGTGGATGCATGTCCCAATGACTGTCTCCTGCCTCTCTGCGGGGATGGTGTGAAAGAGGGGAGTGAGGAGTGTGATGACGGAAACCGGAGCAACAACGATCAGTGCCCCAGTGACTGTAAAATTCCTGTTTGCGGAGACGGCGTGATGGAGGGTCTGGAAGAGTGTGACGACGGGAACAATCTCGATAGCGATGATTGTCCCAGCTACTGCCGTCTACCGGTGTGCGGTAACACGGTGAAAGAGGGTCGTGAGGAATGTGACGACGGGAATACGGCTGGAGGGGATGGCTGCACGGAATCCTGTTTCAGGGAATCTGTATGTGGAGATGGGAAGAAGGAAGGGGATGAGGAGTGTGACAATGGGAAGAAGAATTCCGATGCGGAAACAGGTGCATGCAGAACCAGTTGCCGTCTTGCGTACTGTGGTGATGCCGTGGAAGATGCAGGGGAGGAGTGCGATGGTGGCGAGAACTGCACGAATATGTGCAAGACTATCGGTCTGCTTGACCGTGAGGAAACGCCGTTCGTATTCGGAGGTATTGCTGTGGTATTGGCTGGGGGAGGAGCGTTCTACTTGCTGCGGAACAGGAAGGGGAAGGCTGGCGGTTCGGAGAAGAGTGGGCCGGTTTCCCTCGATGATATCCCGCTCGATGAGCTGGAGATGCCGTGGCATAAGTGGGGGGGTGGCATGAATTCCTAAACGATGCCTAACATCTTTGTGATGGGAGAAGGGATCTGAAATCGTTTGCTCGTTCACTCGTTGGATCGTTAAACGAGTAACGGGAAACAAAAATGTGATCACTCTGTGCAGCTACCTCCCAGTCTGCAAATCCACTACTCGACTGTCCGCATCTGTATGCTCGTCACGGGTTCTTTCTTCGTCTGTATGTCAGAGAGGACCACCACGAGGTCTCCGGGGGAAAGGAGTTTCTGTGCTTTGGCCGCTTCAAGGCCTCGTATAACAGTGTCTTCCTCCTGGGAAAATTCAATGACAAGGGGGAATACTCCGTAGAGGAGCTGGAGCTTCCGCTGAATCACCGATGCTTTTGTGAGGGCAACAATGGGGACAGAGGGCCTGAATTTGCTGACGCGCCGGGCATTCTGGCCTGTGCTGGTGATGACGACGATAGCTGCAGCGCTGGAGGAACGGGCGAGGGAAACTGCCGCATGTGCCCGGGCATCACTGTCATTGTGAATGGCCATGTTCTTGTCCGAAGGAAATCGTGAGAGATGGGTCTCTGTTGCGCGAAGAATGCGGTCCATTGCAGAGACAGCAAGCGGGGGATGGCGGCCGCTCGCCGTCTCTCCGGAGAGCATGGTGGCATCGGTGAATTCTGTTGCTGCGTGAGCCACGTCCGTCACTTCTGCACGGGTGGGTATAGGATGCTCTGTCATGCTCTCGAGCATATGTGTGGCGACGATGACAGGTTTTCCTGCGTCCCTGCAGCGGTAGACAATATCGTCCTGAATGACAGGGAGGTGTTCGTAGGGGACTTCCGCTCCCAGATCCCCGCGGGCAACCATCACGCCATCGGAGACATCCACAATCTCTGCGATCTGTTCCACTGCCCCTTGCGTTTCCACCTTGGTGATGATGTTTGTTGTACTCTTCTTCTTCGTGAGGAGCGCCCGGACTTCCTGCACTTCGCTGGCATTCCGGATGAAGGAAAGCGCGATGTAATCAGCGCCAGCATCAGCTGCGAAAGCGATATCGCTCCAGTCCTTTTCTGTGATGGAGGGAAGATCCAGATCGGCACCCGGCAGATTGACGTGCCTGCGGCTCCCAATGGAACCGTCCTGTTGCGCTTTGGCACGTACGCTCCCGTCTTTGTTGATCGCGACAATTTCAAAGGAGAGTTCGCCGTTATCGACAAGAATGAGATTCGTTTCCCGCACATCAGTGCTGAAACCGTCATAGCCAACTTCAATGATCTTCTTTCCTGACGGAAGATTTTTGAGGGTTGTGGGAGCGAAAATCACCTCCTCACCCTGCGATACGAGGATGGGATCCTGCACGTCGCCCGTGCGAATTTCACATCCTTGGGTATCGATGAGGATGGCGACGCAGCAGCCGTATTTCTCGTTGAGTTCCTGGATGCTCCTGACTGTTGCAAGGTGGTCTTCCCTCGATCCATGGGAAAAATTGAGTCTCGCGACGTTCATGCCGGCTTTTACCAGCTCGAGGAGCTGCTCTCGGGTTGAGCATGCGGGGCCTATGGTGCAGACGATCTTCGTTAGCCGTCTGTTATTTGAGTCTATAAGGTTCACTTGTGAAGTGTGCCATAAAGCACATACTAAATTATAACATTTTTTAAATATTTCATCAATTAGTCTGGTCGCCTCAGAAAGCCAAAAACATGGTATAATAGACAGATTGTATGAATAGTAAACACACACTCCATGGTCTTGGAACAGCTCTGTGTACAGCTGTACTCACTCTGTTGCTCGTGTATCAGGTGCAGGGGAACCTGCATCCATTCGGTTTGGGGTTAGAGCTTCCGGCAACTGCATGGGGATACGGCGCTTCCCTCACTGAACTCTGTTCCAACCTGGAAGCCTACTGGAAATTTGATGACGGAAGCGGGACATCCGCTTCGGATATCTCGGAAAACAGTCACGACGGTTCGCTCCAGAACATGCAGAGCTCCAACTGGAGCACGTCTGTTTCGAGCGGCCTCGGTTTTGCCAATACAGCTGCTCTGACATTTGATGGCACGGAGGAGTCTGTCACTGTCGCTTCTGATGTGGGGTTACAGATCACGGGAAATCTCACACTGTCTCTCTGGGTGAAGTATGACGCACTTGCTTCTGCTTCTTCAGGGAACGTCCTCCTCTCGCACGGCACCGCAGGCGAAGCAGAGGCTGCAAATATCCTGTATCAGTTCAGCATAGAGGACGATGCGACGCTGCGTCTGGAATGGGAGAACGGTGGAGGAGTAGACAGAGTCTCAGAATCTTCCGATGCAGCAAGCATGGTCAGCGGACAGTGGTACCATCTTGCGGCCACGAGGAACTCTTCTACGGATGAAGTGAGCTTCTATGTCGATGGTTCGCTCTTGGGTGCTGCGATAGGTGGGATAATAGATCCGTCGGGTGGAACCGACGGCAGTCTTGTTATCGGTGCGGGTGCAGATGGAATGCACTACTTCGATGGAAGCATGGATGATGTGCGCATCTACACTTCTGTCCTGACGGCAGCACAGATCCTCGCACTCGCAGATGGGACGGATACGCACGCAGGGTGCAGCTGTGGAAACGGAAGCGTGGAATCTCCGGAGGCGTGCGACAACGGCGGAAGCAATTCCGACACGGTTGCCGATGCCTGCCGTACCTCGTGCGCCACCGCTTCCTGCGGGGACGGTGCAGTGGACACGGGCGAGGAATGCGATTCCGGAAACAGCAATTCAAACACTGTGGCGAATGCTTGCCGTACCAGCTGCGAAGCCGCATCGTGCGGAGATGGTGTGGAAGATACGGGGGAATCGTGCGACGACGGCAACAACGTGAATACGGACAGCTGCACGAATTCCTGCACGGAGTCGACATGCGGAGATGAAGTCTTACAGGAAGGGGAAGAGTGTGATGACGGGGCCGCTAACTCCGACACACTCTCCAATGCCTGCCGCAGCACCTGCGAGCTCCCGAGCTGCGGCGATGGAGTCGTGGATCTTGGCGAGACCTGTGACGCACGCACAGCTACTGTGGCCTGCGATGCGGATTGCACTGTGCCTGTCTGCGGGGACGGTGTTGCAAACACCGCAGCAGGGGAAGCATGTGATAACGGCGGGAGTAATTCCGATACAGTTGCCAATGCCTGCCGTTCAGATTGCGCTTCTGCCTCCTGCGGCGACGGGGTGGCAGACACGGGAGAGGCCTGTGATGACGGGAATGCAGCCAATACGGATGCTTGCACCACCGTCTGCAGGGCAGCAGCCTGCGGAGACGGAAACATTCAGACGATCAATAACGAGACATGCGAGCCTCCCAACACTGGCACCTGTGCATCTAACTGTAACGCCACAACAGCGGGGGGAGGCTCCAATAGTCGCTCACGGTCTACAAAGGGAATTATTGACCTTACTGCCGGTAATGAAGAGGAGGAAGAAATGGAGCAGAAGGAACCCCCTCCGGAAGGTTGCGGGAATCGTATTCTGCAAACGGAGAAGAAAGAGGAATGTGACGAGGGGAACCGCAATGGCGAAGGCCCCTGTTCGTACTACTGCAAGCTGCTCTACTGTGGGGACGGCGAGGTTTCCCCGGAAATATACGAGGAGTGCGAACCTCCCAGTGTTTCTGTGAAGAACGGCATTCCGCAATTTGAAGAGCCTGTCTGCGGCCTCAATGCCTGCTCCATTCCCCAGATTAATGCCACGACGGGACGAGTGATCGGCGGGTGCAAGCGCCTGTTCCTCTCTCCATGCGAGGGAGAGGGAGAAATAGTCCCGGCCGGGGTAGAGGAAGTAGTGACTGTGTGTGGCAATGGACTTCTCGAGGTGCCACAGGAGGAATGTGATGATGGGAACGGAGAGAGTAACGATGGTTGCAGCAGCACATGCAAGGAGGAGGGGTGCGGGGACGGACTCGTACAGACCGGCGAGGACTGCGATAACGGCAGTCGCTGCAGCAATGACTCCGAACTCCAGTGTACGAAGGACCTTGACTGCGGTATCTCGCTTACCTGCGAGGAAGATGGACAGGGGAACAAGACCTGCGGGGGCATGCCGGATGGCGACCCGTGCGTGAGCGAATTCGACTGCTCGTTCTTCGGTACGTGCCAGTACCTCACTGAGGAAGATCCTTCCTGTTCTGCAGAGTGCACTTTTGCTGGTGGTGCGGGCACGGGGGCGCAGGTGAACGCCTGCGGAAACGGTGTAATCGGTGCGGGAGAGGAGTGCGATGACGGCAATATGCTGGGTGGAGACGGGTGCAGTGTGTTCTGCATGGAAGAGCGCTTCTGCGGCGATGGCACTGTTGACGAAAATGAGCAGTGTGACGACGGGAATACGCAGGATGGTGATGGCTGCAGTATGCTTTGCATGGCAGAGGGGAGTGGTGGTGGCGGGAGCGAACCGGCTCAGGAAACCCCGGAGGATGTTCCTCATGAGCGAACACAGGAGAGGAAAGTTTCTCGGGGAATCTGTGGAAACAGTGTGGTAGAGCAGGGCGAGGAATGTGACTTCGGTTCCCTGAATTCCGATACCACTCCGAATGCCTGCCGCAGGGACTGTGCGGATCCGTACTGCGGAGATATGGTCATGGACTCCGGGGAACAGTGTGACGATGGGACAGATAATTCCAATACGAGACCAAACGCGTGCAGAAAGAACTGCTCACTCCCTTCCTGCGGGGACGGAACCATAGATACGGGAGAGGACTGTGACAGTAGCAACAACTGCGGACAAAACTGCAGATTCATTCTCCTGCAGAGCGTTTGCGGCAATGGCGCGCGGGAACTGACGGAAGACTGTGATGACGGTAACACGGTTTCCGGGGACGGCTGCAGCCTGCTCTGCAAAGTGGAGCCGAAGATCCTCGGGCTTGCTGTCTGTGGCAACGGAAAGAAGGAAGGCCGGGAACAGTGCGACGACGGGAATCTCCTGGATGGCGACGGTTGCAGCCTCGTGTGCATCATGCAGGCGGTTACTGTTGTTCCGCTGCCACAGACGCAGGTTGCCGGGGAGAACATCGTTTCTCAGGTGCCTTTTCCACAGGAGCAGCCTCAAGAACCTGTAACGCAGCCGCAGGCACAGGTGCAGCCTCAGATGATTGTCTTCAACCAGTCCAGTGCGGGGCGGGAACAGGCCCAGTCGTTCGTGGCTCCAATGCAGCAGCAGACGACGATCCCACAGGCCGCTCAGGTTGATTCCGCGCAGCTGAATCAGTGGATGCTCCTGGCACAACTGCAGCAGCAGTACAGGCAGCAGCTTGCGCAGAGCATCATCCCGATATCTGCGGAGCACACGCCCGTAGGGAACACGGGGCCCGCTCTGCTCGTGGTGATCTCGGCAGGAGCAGCTGCGGGTGTGGGGTACGTGAGGAAGAAAAGATAGAGGAACTTCGTTCGCTCGTTGCAACGGGCAAACGGGCAGATATGCCCGTGATGTTTTTATTGCATATTGGTCGGTAGTAGAACTCAAAGGCACCCCTCCGGCACCTCCAGTTTCTGCAGTGCCTGGAAGAATGGCCCATACGTGTTCTGCGCGCTCCAGACGGTGAACCCGCAGAGACCGGCATCGTAGACAGCTGTCATCTGGTCCCGCATATCCTGCTCATTTGTGTAGTAGCCCTGAATCCAGGGGCGCAGCTTCCAGGAGTGCTCTCCCAGAAGTTCCTTGTATCCCTGGAGCGTCCGGTACACGAGGTAGTACATACGGCTGCCCGGATGCTTTGACGGGTAGTAGTATGCCCCCTGCGCGAATGTGGAGGGGTACGCCATGGGGGAAATGACATCCACGAGAGGGGCGAACCGCGCGATGTCCTGCCCCAGCGGTTCGAAGTTCACGGGGAAGTTCCAGCCGAGAATGGCGTAGGTGGAAATGCCGATCTTTGTGTCTGTTCCCAGTTCTGCCACGGTCTCCCGCGCCATCGTCAGGAATTTCTCTATCTGATCCGCCTTCTCCGCACCCGAGAGACCTACAGAGCGCAGAGGGTACTCCGTGGGGTACCGGATGTAGTCGAAGTTGACTTCGTCCACGCCCGATGCGATCACATCCCTTAGGATTTCCCTGTTGTACGCAAGCACCGTCTCGTGCCCCGGGATCACCCACACGGCGCCCAGTCCTTTGCCTGTGTACACGTTCTTGATCTGCGTCTCGGGCTTGCGTGCCGCGAGAGAGGAGTCTTTGGCAACAATGAAGCGTGCGATGGTGTAGAGCCCGTTGTTCTTCGCTTCCTGGATGATCGCCGGGAGATCATACACCGGGCGCACTGTGCCCATTTCCTGTGCGAGAGGGGCGTTGCTCCCGAAGTACACGGAGGATCCCTTCACATCGAACACGAACGCATTGCCATGAGAAGAAGTGAGCGAAGCGAACGTGTCTTTCCGCTTCGTTTCCCTGCCCGAGCTCCCGGACGTGAGGTACACCCCCCGTTGGTTATGAGGCTGCCTCTTGAATGTTTCTGGTACGGGAGGACTGTTGTCGATGAAGAGGTCGATCTCCTCCTGCTGCACTTCCGGTACTGACGACGGAATGGTTTCTTCCCGGACGCGCACGCTCTCCGGGATTTCCTGCTCTGTTTCTTTTTGTTCTATTTCTGTCGTTTGCTCTTCTTTAGGGCACGCTTCCGCGCAGAACGCCGCAAACACTTCCACATGCTGCGTACAAAATTCTTCACAGAGGAAACTCTGAACCTCCGTATCGTCGATATCTTTCTCGTCTTCCGTCATTCCTGCCGGTGCCGCCGCATGCATCTGTTCCTGGGGGGAGGGGAGTGCCAGCTCCGTACGTGAAACTGCGGCCACTGCTCCCGTCGCTATGCACGCCAAAATGAAGAGGCCCGTAGCAATTTCTTGCCAGAATCCGTACACAGGCATGGCGCTCTCTGCGAGCAGTTCCGCGTGCATCTCAGACCGGAGGTTGTGAATGGTATTTTCGGGTTTGTACCCCATTTTTGTGTAGAGATTCTCTAAGGGTTATTATAACATATTTTATGCTTTTTATCAAAAGCTCGGGCTAAACGAAAGCACGTCATCCTGAGCTATGGTAAGTACGTCATCCCGAGCTGCTGTGGTGAGCTTGCCAAACCATAGTCGAAGTGCGAGTGACGATGTGCACGGGAACATAGCGTCATGGTTCGAGGCCTTTCATGTAGAAACCGCTGAACGTGTAGCACCGGGAGCATTGCATCAAGGGCGAACAAGAACTTCCCCTCCCGGTTTACCCCTCGAAGCCTTGGCGAAGTGGGGCGGGAGGGGACTCAAGGGGAGGGGGTTCTGCACCCCTCTCCCTAACCCTCTCCCAATGGGAGATGGAGTACGAGTGTTACACGAACTTCCTGCTCGTGACGTCCTCGCCCTCCTGCCTGCGTTTCGTCAGGTCCTTGAGTTCGTTGATGCTCTCCGGCATGCGCCTGTTGTCTTTGTCCCATAGGGTTGCAAGCGTGAGTGCATCTTCATAGTCGAAGCTGGGGCTCTCTGAGCCCGATGTCGCCGTGCTGTCGCCCTCGTGCATCACGAGGCCGCTCGGCACGAACTTTTCCAGGGCCTGGATGAAGAGATCCACGCGGGAGCGGTTCACCGTGCTTGTCCCCTTGGTGAGGATGCCCAGTTTCTCCAGCCGCTTGCCCTCCCCGCTCTCGTCAGGGTTGCCTTCGCCGATGAGCAGCACGAGAAAGTTCCTGAACCGGTTGATGTTCCCTTCCTCCGGGAGACTCTCGTCTCCGGGGTCTCCCACCATGCGCTCCCACATGGCCTGCGCCTGCTCGTTATGATTCGCGATGAACGGCATGCGGTTCTGCTCCCCCACGGAGTGGATGAGAATTTTCTCAAACCCTGCGGGAGTGGGCGGGTCTATGGGGTATAAGTACTGGTTCGCTCTGTCCGCCGCGTTTTCCCCAGTGAGGTAGAGGTTCTGGTCCGTGAAGTCGAGGAGGACGTTCTGCCCGGAGATCCGCCCTCTGAATTCTTCGTCATTCACGGAGACGCCGTTTGCGAGCATGGCTCCGACCACTCTGGTACCGCCTTCTTTCACCACATTCTCCACGGCCGCTACTCCTGCCGGCGGGAGCTGGTTTAAGACGTCTGCACTGACGCCGGATTTTGCAAGGAGGGCTGCGGTGGCGACTCTCAGAGCATTGGGAATTGTTTTATAGAGGGTTGGCTCGGTCTGCTTTAGCTGCACTACCTCCTGATACTCTTCATTCAGTTCGTCAACGCGCTGTTGGTCTTGGATGAATGCACGGAGAACTGCCGATTCCTGCTGATGCTCATTTATGAAGACATTCATATCCTTCGCCTGCATCAAATCTCCGAAGAGAGTGGAGTCATCGTTATTCATTCTCAACATCCACTCGCCTACGCGTACTGATTCAATGAACTGCTGAGTTTCTTCGTTCTCAAATCTCGCCAGAATCTCATCGATTTCCTGTTCTGAATAGCTCTCAAAACCAACATGCAAAATACTCCTGATTTTGTCTCTGTTTTGGGTGGTGTTATTCACTTTGTCCTCTTTCAGCTTATCGCTTAACTGAGGGAGAGGATCTTTGTTGGGATCCAGCCCCAATTCCTCTTTCAGGCGCTCGAGAGCCCTCTGGAATTTCTCTTCTTTGCGCTGAACTTCCTCCTGAGAATCCGTTTGTTGCGCACCGCTAATTTTATTTGTGGCTGCAGTTCTATCCTCATTGATTACCTCCTGAATTACTTTGGCCTGTTTTTTCTTTGGAGGTTCGTTGTCTGTTTCTTCGGCTGCCACAAAGTCTCTAGGTTCACTCTGTTTTTTCGTGTACTTTTTGCGAAATCGATTCATTACTAAGTCTTCCTTTGTAGTCTCCTGGGGGCGTTCTCCTGTTAGAGAAGAACCCATCCCACCAGTCTGGATGCCTGGAATGACATCCTCAATATTTCTAACGCGAGTATTTGTTTGATTCCAGACAGATGTTTGCCCTTCAATAGAGGGTTCATTTTCTCCTCCAGTAGGTCCTAATTCCTGATTTTGTGGTTGTCCAAAAGGCATCTGATTATTATACCAGAATCTACACTCCTGTGCACTGTTTAATACTCACCACGCTGTTTCTCCATTGCCTCTTCTGCTGCCTCCCTGTTTTCACCTAAATGTCCTGCCCAGAAGAGGCAGTGTGGCTGCCTTGTATCACTGTCTAATACCTGAAGAACGCCGTAGTGCTTGTATACCTTCCTATGCCCTCCATTGCCGTCAGGAACAAGTACCTGGTTTCTCAGCCTGAAGAAGGAATGTGCTACATCGCTGCCGGGAACTTTACTTGCTTTGTGGTACCAACCCGGGAGAGGAGCGACGGGAGAAGTCTTGATCCCATCCATACCTTTCTCCCCTCTGGCTCTCTTTCTCGCCATAACCTCTTTGTTGTATCTCACAAATTCTTCATGCTGCGCCCAGAGGCGGGCACCCCGAGGGGATTCACAGGAAGCCATACGGGTAAATTCTTCAAGAGTTATTTTCCTTCCCCTAAGTCCCTCTTCTGCTCTTATTCTCTTCGCCTCCTCCTTGGAAAAAATGCTTCCAGCCCTCTCATTCGAATTAATATTATACGTTACAAGTGCCAGTTCCTGTGCTCTCGCGAATTCAGGAGCGCTTACGAGAATGGTGCCACCGAGGAGTCCTGCAACTTTCCCAAGGAAACCTCTCCTGGTTCCCTGCACCGGCTTCTCTCCTTTCTCACTTGCTGCTACTGCCAGCACTCCTGCACCGGCCAGAGTTTCGCGTGTTCCTCCAACGTAGGTGGGAGTAATAGCTCCGCTCTCAATCATCTTTGCTACCTGCTCTGCGAGCCGGAGCTTATCTAAGCTTCCTTCTGTCACGAGGGAAGACTCCACTTCCGGAGCATTGGGGTCATCTGCGGCGAGTTCCGTGACTTCAGACGCTGCCGCTTCTGCAGGACGCCCGTACGCGTAGGTCATGGCTGCTCCTGCACCTGCACCAGCAAAGACGTTCCGCAGGAATCCGCGCCTGCTTTCTGTGTCCACCTCTGCCTGAGGCCTGCCGTGCACCGTATTCTGGTGCTGCGGCCTGCCGTGCACCGTATTCTGGTGCTGCGGCCGTGCGTCTGCAGCGTCTTCTATCCTGCGGGTGCCTTCCCCCTTCGCCCTTTGGGCT
>DATDVK010000069.1:0-14964 GCA_035290085.1 Candidatus Peribacteraceae bacterium | reverse complement strand
AAACCCGTTCAATACCGGGCGTTTCCCCCTTACCCCTTCTTCTGAACTTCGGTATCCTCGTAAGCGCTATGGCCAATCTCAGCCACGACGACGTCCGGCACATCGCGAAGCTCGCCCGCCTGCACTTGCGTGAGGAAGAGGTGGAAAAATTCTCCAAAGAACTCACCTCTATCCTGCAGTACGTGGAAAAACTGCAGACAGTAGACACGAAGGGTGTGGAACCCACTGCACAGGTGACAGGTCTTGCCAATGTTTTCCGTAAGGATGAAGTACAGGAGAGTGATGCAACTGCAGCAGACCTCCTGAGCTGCAGCCCCCTGCCGATCATTGAGAAGCAGATTCAAACACCTTCCGCCCATGGTTCCTAACACGCTCACCATCGCAGAGGCACACGAACAACTGAAGAGCAAAAAAATTTCCTCTGCAGAACTGGTGCAGGCATGCATAGACCGCATAGAGAAAATGGACGGCACCCTGAATGCCGTGGTGTGCAGAAATTTTGAGCGAGCCCTGGAAGAAGCCAAAAAGATTGATACGAAAGGAGAGTTTACTCACCCCCTCACCGGTATCCCCTACCTCACAAAAGATGTGTTCTGTGAGAAGGGTGTCCCCGCGACCGCCTGCAGCAACGTGCTGCGCCGGAAGGACTATGTCCCCGCTTTCGATTCTACGACAACAAAGCGACTCAAGGCAGCTGGTGCCCTGAGTCTCGGCAAGACCAACACAGACGAGTTCACCATGGGTGCAAGCACCGAGACTTCCTGCTATGGCGTTACACGTTGCCCCTGGGACACGAAGCGTGTTGCCGGCGGCTCCTCGGGAGGCTCCGCTGCAGCCACCGCAGCAGATGAATGCCTCTTCGCACTCGGCACAGATACGGGCGGTTCCATCCGCCAGCCGGCGAATTTCTGCGGCTGCACGGGACTCCGCGTCACCTACGGGCGCACGAGCCGCTACGGAGTGATGAGCATGGCAAGCTCGCTCGATACCATCGGGCCGATCTGCAAGAGCATTGAGGATATTGCCATTGTTCTGGAAACCATTGCCGGCAGGGACCCGTTGGATGCCACCACATCCGATGTCCCTGTTCCAAACTACCGGCAGGCACTCTCCGGAGGTATGAAGAGCATGAAGCTGGGCATGCCGAAGGAGTACTTCATCAAAGGCATGCACAGAGACACCGAAGCAGCTGTACGCGATACAACCAAAGTCTTTGAGAGCGCCGGAGCAACAGTGGAAGAGATTTCTCTCCCACACACAGAGTACGCAGTCCCGACGTACTACATCATCTGCCCTTCGGAGGTGAGCTCCAACATGGCCCGGTACGACGGCATCCGTTACGGGCATACCACAGGTGATGCAAAGGACCTCATTGATTACTACCACAAAGTCCGCACCGAGGGGTTCGGCAACGAGGTGAAGCGGAGAATTATGATTGGAACGTACGCGCTCTCCGCCGGATACTACGACGCCTACTACCGGCAAGCCCAGAAAGTGCGCACACTCATCAAGCGTGATTTCGATGAGGCATTCAAAAGGGTAGATGCCATCATCGCTCCTGTCTCACCTACGCCCGCGTTCACCGTCGGCGCGCACGAGAATGACCCTGTCGCAATGTACCTGGAAGATGTCTTCTCCGTGTCGCAGGCCATGGCCGGCATCCCGGCTCTCTCCGTTCCCTGCGGATTCTCCAAAGAGGACCTCCCGATTGGTCTGCAGATCATGGGGCCGCAGTGGCAGGAGGAACGGATACTGAAAATCGCGTACGCGTACGAACAGGCAACGAAGTGGCACGAGAGGAAGCCGAAGCTGTAGGTTTTCAGTGAAAAGGCATGGGAAGAAGAGCCTGTCTTGACCTTCACTAAAATGAATTTTTGTAGTATAATAATATATACAGCCACATGAACCACCGCCGTCTTGACCAGAGCCACAGGCCATCCGGCCGTGGCGAAACGGGGCATACCTGGGAGGTTGACTACCTCTACAGTACTCAGGAGCAGAATGATTTGCGCATCCCTGCAACTGCAAGCCGGATACCGGGGAACATCCCGCAGGATCTCCCCTTTCGTGATGCACTGCGGTACTGCATTGAGAAAAGTCCCTACCGCTACGCGCCCGAGAATATCAGCGATCCGCGTTCACGCAATATGAATGCGCTGCACTACTTTCTCTGTGAGGAGCTGGAGTGCGAAACCGACGCGCTGCGTGTGTACCCGGGACTCTGCACATCTGCAGACAGACGGGGAGCAGACTTCATCATTATCTACCATGATCCAATTACTGATTCTGAAATTCAGGTGACCGCAGACCTCACCCGCAACGACAGGAAAGTGGAAGGCGAGGACTTCTGCGCAGACATCCTCATTACCCCCTATGGCTGCATCGCCCACCCTGAGTACTACAAGAAATTCGAGAAGCAGTATGCAAGCGGAGGAGGACGACGCTTCGCGCACTACGGAGGAGACGAAGACAATGAGAAAGATGACGAGCTACGGGCGGAAGGAGCCGCAAAACTCATTGCAAAAATCATTCACGAAAAGATGCGGGCGCGCATTCACTGTGAACCGGAACCAAACCAGGTCCACCGCATCGACCGGCACACCCACTCTTTAATTGCGCACTTGTTTGGAGATGACACTCACTCTCCCGGACATCCAACCGCGGTGCACTGAGCGACGGCACTGCGGACATGGGCAAGAAGAGGATTTTTGTCCTCGCGCATTCTCGGATCGACGTACTCCCACAGATCTTCGTCTGCACCAAGCTCTGCATCGGCCAGGCACACTTGCATCGCGCGTTCTACGATCTGTTCAACGGGCACCTGCTGCTGTGCGAGCAGGCCTCTCACGGTGTGTTCTGTAATACCACAGGCAGAGAGGATATCGCGACCGGCCTCTCCTGTGTGCACCAAGTACTGAAGGGCGCGGGGGACCAGCCTCCGTTCCAGCTGCGCTTTTGCCGCCTCAAATTTTGGGCCTTCTGCCTTTGCCATATCTAGTATATTTACACACAAAATGTAATGACAGTCAAATTTATCAAGATTATTCTGCACACACTTCAAATTGTGGGGGTGTGACCTCCGTGTTAGCGTGCAGCAGACGTGCCCCGCACAAAACGCATCCTTGGCAACCTCCTCCTCAGCATAGCGATGACCGCTATCGCACTGCTCGGCGCCGAGTTTGCGTGGCGGCAGATCTTTGAGAATGGAGATGTGTCCCGGGAATTCAACGAGAAGCTGCGGTTTGTGAACCCCCCGAATGCAGAGTGGGTGATCCGCACGAAGGATTACAGAACACATATCCGCACGAATTCTCTCGGCTTCCGCGGCCCGGAGATGCCGGCGGAGCAGAAGGGTGAAGAACTGCGCGTGCTCTTCCTGGGGGACTCGTTCGTGGAAGCAAAGCAGGTGGAGGAAGAAGAGCGCTTCGCGGAACGAACAGGAGCGCTGCTCGCAGCAAAACTTGGAAAATCTGTGGTGACCCGCGCACTCGCAATGGGAGGATCGAACCCCGCGCTGGAACTCCTGTACTACCGGGAAATCGGGAGAGAGTTTGCCCCAGATATCGTGGTGCAGGTGCTCTTCCCGGAGAATGATCTGCTCCCTATGGAAGGGCCCTATACCTTCCGCACGGAAAGCGGCGACCTCATGCTTGAGAACATCTGGGTGGAACCAGCTCCTCCCTGCCCCTGGAAGTGCGAGATGCTGAAGAGGAATTCCATTCTCCGCGCTCTCTACCATTCCCTCCGCCGGAAGGAGAATCGTGAAACGACGGACCCAAGGCAACTCGGAGATTACTACTGGTACACCAACGAGGGGCAGGACGTGCTCAAGAGAGAGAACAGATGGGAGGTGCTACAGACCCTCGTGAACACTCTCCGTGGGGAAGTGGAACGTGATGGTGGGATATTTCTTACAGTACTCATACCGAGCGGCTTCGAAATGCAACCAGCATGGCAGGGAGAGTACCTGAACGAGTCCCCTCTCACGCGTGAATCCTGGAACATCAACCAACTTCTCTCCACCGCAGAAAATGCGCTGCACCGGGAAAGTATTCCTATGCTCAATCTCCGCGATACCTTCGCAGGAACGGTTTCGGATGAGGATCCCCTGTACTATAAATCCGATCCGCACTTAAGCCTGCGGGGGCATGAGGTGGCAGCGCAGGCGATTGCACAGGCCATCTTGCAAATCGCAACTGAAATGCATCGGAAAGAGACTTGAAGTATGAATCTATCCCCCCTGCAACGCTCAAAAGAAAGAAGGAGGCAAAACGATGAAAAAGCGAGACCCCGTAACCTCCGGTGGAGGGTCTCGCGTAGGAATCCGTCGTCGGGCTTGAGCCCGGACGGGTTCTCAGTTCTGTGCGATGCTGTAGGAGGGGTATCGCGGTTGCACCGTCCCCAGCCTGTACTCAAGCCTGATGTGTGCCGGTTCGGCGAGTTCCTCCCTGAGGACCTCTGCCTCCACCGATACAACCACGCTCTGGCCGGGAATTGCACATCCGCAGATTCCGACTACAAGCAGCACAGCGAACCATGACATCCTTTTCATGGCATCTCCCCCTTGAACTGAGAAAAAGGAACGTTCGAGCCTCCGATGTGGTAGGCTCTGAATATTATTATAATATATATTTTATTAAAAACAAGTACCTCCGCAGCAAGAAAATCTGGTTCCAATTTGCATTTTCTCGTAAAAGGCCGAGAATAAGTCATCCCACTCGTATGGCACCAAAGACCACCAGCGGGAAGAAGGACACGCAGGGACTCCAGTACCAGCGCTGGATCAGTTTCCTCACATGTGTACGTGACACTCCCCAGAACCAGGACCTGCTCTTGCAGTACTTTCTGGAACAGTTTCTGGGTGTGCCGGAACTGTTCTACGAGTTTCTCTTCACTCTGCAGAAAAAGCTGGAACTCGGCGGGAAGAGAGCTGTGAAGGAGCAACTAGCGCGGGAGTACCTGCGGGTACTCTCTCCGCTTTGTGAGCGATTTGGCATGTTCGGGGAAAAAGAAGCACTCGACCACCTCTGCTTCCGCATTGCATACCCCACGGCATACCGGGAGGTGGAGCAGGTGCTCTCGAAGTATCAGAAGACTGCCGAACATACCATCCAGAAAATTCTGCGCATACTGCGTACCCTGCTGAAGAAAGAGCACTTCACCTGCACAGTGAAGGGGCGCTACAAGAACGTCTACAGTATCTACCAGAAAATGCAGAAGAAGAGGTATGTAAGCCCCATTGCCCTCAACGACATCTTCGCTTTCCGCATCATCGTGAAAAGCAACGATGCAGAGAAGTGCTTCGAGATCATCAATCTCCTCCATGACTATTTCCACCCGAGCGTGGACCGGTTTAAAGACTACATCTCGGTGCCCAAGGTCAACGGGTACCAGAGCATCCACACAACCCTGCGCGGTGTCATACCGGACTTTGATCTTCCCGTAGAAATACAGGTACGCACAGAAATGATGGATGGCTTCGCGGATCGGGGAATAGCCTCCCACTGGATTTACAGCCGGAACAAAAAAACCAGCCTCTTCACGGAGCCGGAGCGGAAGCTCCTTGAGCACTACACATCACTCTCGGAGAGATTACAACAGGAGAGGAACGTGTATTTCTTCTCATTTGAAGGTGACATCAATAAGCTCCCCGAAGGATCTAGTGTGCTCGACTTCGCGTACCGGATCCATACGGAAATCGGTAACCATGCAAAAGCTGCACTGGTGAACGGGAAAGAACAACCCGTACACTACCGCATCAACGAGGGAGACCGTATCCGCATACTGACAGCAGAGAGCCTTCAGGTCAGTGGACAGAGACTCTCCTGCGTTCATACTTCCCTTGCCCGCCGAAAGATCCATGAATACGCAGAACCCTGACACTCTCTACCGCAAGCTCGTCGAGAACATGAATGAGGCCGTCTGGATGGGAGACGAGCAGGAGCGCACGGTGTATGCAAACCCCAAATTCTGCGAACTTATGGAGATGACACTGGAGGAAATGCTGGGGAAGCAGTCGTATGAGTTCTGGGATGAGGAAAGTGCAAAGAGGGTACGGCAGGTGAATAGTACGGACCGGAAACGAGGCATCAGTTCCAGCTATGAGGGAACGCTTGTTTCAAAGAGCGGAAAGCGCACACCCGTGCTGCTCAGCGGCACTCCCCTTCCCAGCGGGGGGACGATCGGGATCATGACGGATCTCACCGCCCTCAAGAAACAGGAATCTATGTACCGCAAGCTCGTCGAGAACATGAATGAGGCCGTCTGGATGGGAGACGAGCAGGAGCGCACGGTGTATGCAAACCCCAAATTCTGCGAACTCATGGAGATGACACTGGAGGAGATGCTGGGAAAACAGTCGTATGAGTTCTGGGACAAAGAGAGCGCCAAGAAGGTGCGTCAGGTGAATAGTACGGACCGGAAACGAGGCATCAGTTCCTGCTACGAGGGAACGCTTGTTTCAAAGAGCGGAAAGCGCACACCCGTGCTGCTCAGCGGCACTCCCCTTCCCAGCGGGGGGACGATCGGGATGATGACCGATCTCCGTGAACTCAAAAAAAAGGAGGAGAAGGAACGCGTGCTCTCCAGTGCCATCATGTATGGAACAGATGCCGTGCTCTCCGTTGACAAGAAAGGAGATATTCAATCGTGGAATAAGGGGGCAAAAATGATCTTCGGATACAGCCAGAGCGAGATTGAGGGGAAATCCCTCAGAACTATTTTCAACACGGAGGACTACGAGCCACTCCTTTCAAAATCGAATATCCAGTACAACATTGAACTGACGGGAAAACACAAAAACGCACAGGACACAGTGGTGAGCGTCACGGTCTGTCCCATTGTCCATAGTGAGGAGAAAATTCCTTCCGCGTTCATTCTCATTGCACGAGATATCACCGCACAGCGGAAATTTGAGGAGGAGGTGATGCTGAAGTACCAGAAGATCCGCGACGCGTACAACAAGTTTGGAATTATCCGGAGACAGATGGACTACATTTTCGATCTCACACTCCTCTACGCAAGCACGCACGATGCCAAAGCTCTCGGGGATTTCATTGTGAACTCCGTCATCATGCTCTCCCGAGCCGATGCATGCACTCTCCGCCTCCATAACAGAAAAAAGGGAAACCTCGGGCTGCTCTCTTCGTTCGGCGTGACAGGTGACTGGCTTGGAAAATCCATTGTGGAGTTAAAAGGCAGTCTTGTGGAGAAGGCTTACGAACAGGGTGTCCCCATCAAAGTGATCGACATTATGAAGGAGCCGAGGTATTCCTCTCCCCATCTCGCGAAGAAGCACAACTTCTGTTCCGTGCTGATCATTCCCCTCACATTCCGCGGTGAACTCGTGGGGGGTCTCTCGCTGTATGTTTCCCCGCAAAAAAAACTGGAGCTCTTCGAGAACGACTTCATAGAGAAGTACGCTCTGCTCATTGGCATTGTGTTACATTCATCGAGACCGCCTGCCCCATCCGCGTCTGAATAATTCTTCCCTGCTCTTCCTGTCCTTCCCGGGCCTGCCGTGGATGGGAATGTCCGCAGAAAGCCCAAGGAGCGCATTGGTGAGAATGTGCCCTCCTGCATTCGCCTGCAGGTGCCCGCTCGTTTCGGTCCACATCGTCCGCAAGCGTCTTGTTCCCACATTGTACGTCTCCATGATGCCCGCTCCCTGCACATCCACCTCGTCCATAACGCGGTCCCTGTCCCGTTCGGTTACGAGATCCACTTCAGGATGTGTCTGCATGCTGTAGGCTTTTCCCTGATACAGGTCACACATAATGGGAAGGCCGGTGAGCTCACTGAATGCAACAGGACGCACGTACCTCTGTCCACTCCCCTGGATATTGTCCAACCCGCCCACATGTCTGCCATGCGTGTTCATGAGTGTGAACCGCGAAGGGCAGTCCCGGAAGAGAGGATGCCTCGCATCTCTCACATGTACCGGCGTGGGGCAGAATTCCAGCGCTCCGGGCCCGGAGCGCACATCCGGCAACTGCCCCCTATGTGCTTCTCCGATGAGATCCATCATATTCTGGTGCCCGAAGCAGATGAAGAGCCCTCTCGCCGGTGATCCTTGGGTCGCGAGAGCGCTGTGGATCAGTTTGCCGTACGTCTGCTGGAAGAACTGGCCGTACGGATCATCCGGATTAAACCAGCTCCCGCCCACGATGAAGATGACACCTTTTGTAGAAAGCTCCTGAAGTTTTTCTTCATCCTGTCTCTGAAAATTCGTCACAAGATGATCTATGCCCTTCTCATGTTCAAAACAAATGTTGATATTCGCAACGAAGTCACTGTAGTTCTCCTCTCCTACAATGCGGCGTATTTCTCTCTCGAGGAAGAGATTCGTTCCGCAGTCCTGGAAGAGAATGAGCTGGATCGGAGCATTTCCTGTCATGAGCCGTATCTGCTGCAGATGCTCCCGGATCTGCCGTATTTTTGCGCCTTCGAGTTCCTGCATTTTTTCTGTGCCGAATTCGTGGTTCGTCGCGAGCCTCGCAATCGGGAATTCGCAGTGCGCATTGGTGCGTGTAATGGGATCTCCGATACGCGGTGCAACATGGAGGTACCCCTGGCGGAACGTTTCGAGCCCCCTCCCCACCGTCACCGGCTCCTGCACACCAATGAGCTGCCTGACCCGCTCACGCAGATCCTGCCCCATGTGCACAATGATCTCACGCACATCCCTCGCAGTAAGTAAGGGCTCCTCGTGAAGTTCCACATTCCCCGCATGCTGGCATGCCTCTTGCTTCCACGCGGTGTACTCCTGATCTGTGAGGGAAGCATCGGAAGGCTGCTCTCCATGCGCCGCACGACAAACCCGTGCAGCTAAAGCATGGAAGAGCTCACTCTCGTACATCTGGCGCACCTCTGCAGGAGCATCCTTTCTCACTCCGCAAGCCTCCATGAGGATACCGGAGAGCCCGAAGAAACTCTGCCCCTCTATCTTCTTTGGACTCACTCTCAACGGGCGGCGGAGGTGCTCGCCATAGGAAGCTCCTGAAGCAAAAGAATCACCCACAACCCCACACACTCTCTGCCGCGTGAGCTCCAGCAATCCCGGATCTACGAGGTCAAGATGCCGTGCGAGGTTCGCCGTCGCCACCCGCCGAATGCTGCGGTCCCTGTCATCACCAATGTGTTGCTGGCAGTCTTTAAATGCCTGTGCGTTTCCTCCTGCAATGGCATCAATCTGGCGGCGAATGACTCTCTCCACGAAGAGATCCGGACGCCTGCGCATCATGTGATCACACGGAACGAAGGAGACCTCCTCCTCGTTGAAAGGCATCGCAAGATCACTCTCACTACGGTACCCCCGCTCCGGATGTTTCCTCTGCACAAGAACGGAACGGGGAACGTGCGTTGCACGATCAACCACAAGCGTCACCCGGAAATCATCTCTCCCTTTGACCGCCCGCATAATTTCCTCGAAGCGGTCTATCCGGGTGAAGGACTGGCGGTGTCCGTCTGTGAGGTACACGCCACCCGGCGCGAGAAGGTCAAGGGTGAACCCCACATCCTCTTCAAATTCACCGGGTGCATCTTCCAAGTTGATCGTCAGCCCCGTGAACCCCTTGAGCGGCGTGGAAGGTTCATGGGAGTCTGCACGGCTGGCAGAAATGAGCAGGCAGCTCTCAGGAGGCACCTGGCCGAGAGTTGAGGTAAAGCGGCCGGGAATGAACTGCCGGAAGTGCATCACGGGCCCGGAGCGATTCAGGTCAATCCGGACACCTTTCTTCCGGTACTCCGGATCCTCGTACTGCTCATGCTCTGTAATTTCTGTTGCAAATTCATCTGTGAAGATTTCCTGGAGCTTCTCCGAGGCCGTGGCTGTTTGTTGGGCATGGTCCCTCACTTCTCCCTCTCTCTTCCTCGCTGCCTGGATCTGCCGCCTGAATCCTCGTGACTGCTCTTGGTATCTCGCTATCTCCCCCTCAATAGCATTCGCCAGCAGTGCATGCGTCCATCCCCCACCGGGAAGACTGGGATGCTCTGCAATAGCGGCAAAATCCGCAGCCAACGCTTCTACGTCCGCAGATGAGACGGCTCTGGGAACCCTCACCCGCAGTGCATGGAGTCTCTGAACTCTTTTGTCCACTCCCTGTTTCAGATCGACGAGTTTCCTCGCAGGGGAGTCTTGCACCCGCCTCTGCCTCATGGCTTCTTTCTCAGTGTTCAGTGTCTCCAGAATCTTTGCAGAGAGATCTGCCAAGGAAGAAACGTCCCGCAACATGTGGCCGGTAATGAGCCAGAACTCATGGACCGAAGGTTCCAACGATTGTTCATCTCCCTTCTTCATAGCGGCAACGACTTTGCTGTGCAGCGCCTGGATCCTCTGGCACTGCGCCTGCGCGTAATCAACTTCACAGTCTGCAAGCTGCACGATGTACTCCTGGGCAGCATGGGGAACCATGTCTATCCTATCGTCCTCAAATTCCTCCGAGGCTCTGTAGAGAGCCTTCATCATTTTCTTGTAGATGTTTGGCAGCCACTCCTGGGGATGCGCGAGGAGCGGGAAGATGTCATTGAGATCGCAGACAAACCCCCTTGGCTGCCAGCGCTGGATGATGCCATTCTCATCGTGCACAGGCTCAAACCACTGCTCATGCAGAGCACCCTGCAATGCCTGGGAGAGAGTGGCAATGATCTGTCGCACCATGGGATCCTCTCTCCTCTCGGAACGAACGTACTGCAGGAGCACACTCTCGATAGTGAAGTACAACCGGTCCCCCACACCCACCTCCTCCATGTACCCGGACTCCGTACGGAGATGGTGCATGAGTTGCCCATTCCCGGGACCTTTGTGGAGGTGGATTCTCGTAGGCTGCCGTGCATACACGGGCGGCGCACACTGCTCAACAAGCAGCTCTTCAAGTATTGCAGTTCCTCCCTCCCGGAGTCCCCACCGCTGCTCGGCTTCCGCCACCCTGTCCACTTTCCAGTCACGGAAGGTGATGGGTATGGCGATACCCGCGAGGCAGAGAAGATTCGCCAGCTCCTGATACCTGTGTATTCCCTCCCCGGTTTCTTCCTGCTCATCTGTGAGTTCGTTGCACTCATGGAACGTGGTCAAAATCCACTCCTGCACTGCTGCACAGTCACTCGATGCCGTTGGGAGTGCGCCAATGGCAAAGAGGTGCTCCCGGCGTTCCTGACTCTCCGGCCCAGCGAGGAGGCGGAGCACTTCTTCCTGGAGAGCGGTGTCTGCCCGGGCAAGGAGTGCTTCTGCCCCTTTCGGAGCAGCAGAACCCCCATCGTTTGCCTCCGGAGACGTATGCATAGTAAAGGGGATATATATACTATTTATTGTGAATTTGTCAATTTCTCAGCATCCGCGTGAGTGAGCGGAAGTATGAAAAGACGCAGAGTCGGGGGTGCAAAGCATGCTTCGAGGGCACGGAATACATTTCAAAGCTTCAGTGATGGCGGGAAGAACGGTGCGTACGTATAATTCCCTCACTATGCATTTAAAGAACGCCACAGCCCCCTTCCTTCTCTTCGCTCTCCTCCTCTCCGCCTGCAACCCGGCAGTGCCACCAGTGGAGACACCCGGGACGCGAGGAGAAGAAGATGCCTCTGTGTCTGGAGACGTGGGGAAATTCCCGAAAGCTGCGGATTTCATCATTGGGGGGGTGGATACGGCGGATGCGGCGGCCTTCGAAGACGACGTGCCATACGAAGAGCCATCTTTTACCATCAACCCTGCACTCGCAGCGGATTTCCCGCTCGAAGAGGTGAAGAACATTGCGGCCATCACGGAAGCCTACGGCATCACCCTGAGCGAAGAAGAGCAGGATCTCCTCGCACGGAGGAAGTTCCTTCTCAAGCGCCTCCCTGAGACCACCATCCTCCCCAAGCTCACCGATGAGCGAGGAAGGGAATTCCTCGGACTCTACAACGCAGTCGCAGGCACCGATGCGAAGTCACGGACACAGGCCAACACGCTCTTCTGGAGTGCGGATATCTTCCTGCACTCGTACACGCTCCTCGCCACGGAACTCATTAAAGAGATGGAGAACACCGTCTTCGCTCCGGCAATGCGCACGATCAGCGGGACATTCTACGAAGCGGCAGCACAGAAGCTTGAGGAGGCGGATGATGATGCCGAGCGCATGAAATGGCGGAAAGTACGGAATTACTTCGCGGTACCCCATGCACTCTTCTCCACCGCCATCCCGCCGCTCACGGCGGGAAGCTACGTGGACGCGAACGGCGTTGCGCGTGACCCTGTGGCAGTGCGGGAAACATTTGAAAAAGAGGACAAAGCAGCCGATACGGAGCAGAGGGCGGCAGCATTCATCGGGAATCTCGGGCTGGATGAAGAGAGTAAATCGCAGGTGCTTCAGGATATTCACAATATCTTCGAGCCGCAGGGACCGGACATCCCCTCCATCTTCAAACCCGAATACGAGGAGTATGCAGCACAGACCGGAATCGTATTCTCTGTGGACTTCACGCAGTTCACGCCGCGCAGCCACTACACGGGCAGTTCCTTCCGCCGGCAGTACTTCCGGGCAATGAACTGGTACATCCAGCTGCCGTTCTTCGTGCGGAGCGACCAGCTCACGGAGTACGCGTTCGCCATCAGCCAGCTTCTCGCCGAGCATCCGGAACACCTCAGGAGCTACAATCTCCTGGAATCCACCATCAACTTCCTCGTGGGAGTCAGCGATGACCTGATGCCCGCCGATTACCTCCGGGCCCTCGAAGAGACGAAGGGCAAGAGTGACCAGGCTGCGGAGATCCGCCAGTACCTCCTCAAAGCGAAGCAGCCGAGAATCAAGAGCATCGCGGCGCAGTACCCGTCTGTCGGGGAAGTGCAGTCCGCGGATGTCACCGCTGCGACTTCCGGCATGCGCTTCTTCAGCGGAAAATTCATCCTCGACTCCTACTGGACGGATTTCCTGACGCAGGGGGACGAGGCTCCCCTTCCCGGTTACCCGGCGAAGCTGCCTCCCATGGCCTCCTCTCTTGAAGTGATGGCTCTCCTCGGTTCGGACTACGCGCGACAGATGATCCCGACCCTCGATTTTCGCACACCGGACAATGGCGCGGCCATCGAAAAAGCACTCCAGGAACTGGAAGCAGAGAACGCCGCCCTGACGCAGAAACAGTGGCGCGAGAACGCCTACACCACTGCTCTCTGGACGATCCGGGGACTCTTTGAGTGGGAACGGGAACACCAATCCCTCCTGCCGCGTTTCATGCAGAATGAGGACTGGCCGGCGAAGACGCTGATGACCGCCGCCGGTTTCTGGACAGAAATGCGCCATGCCGTCCTGCTCTACGCAAAGCAATCGTTTGCGGAGAAGGGCGGAGGGGGCGCCTGCGATTCCCGCAAGGTGCCCGACGCTCCCAAGGCCTACATCGAACCCCAGCCGCTCGCGTACCGGCGGCTGCACTCCCTGGCGCAGCGCACGCTCACGGGGCTCAGGAACCTCGGCTTCACACTCCAGAATTTCGACCCGCTGACTGCGTACATCAGTACCATGGAACAAGTCATCGCTTACACGGATAGAGAGCTTGCCAATACCGCACTCATCGAGAACGTGCAGGAGCACCGCGATGCGGACATAGAACAGCCAAACGGAACGTGCATCTGGTACGAGATCACCGATAGCGACTGGGAAACGCTGCGCCGCGGACTCGTGGACAGCCTCGACCGGGCTCTCCCGAGGCCGGTGGAAGGTCCTGTGCTCCCCGCGAAGGACAAGAGAGCGGCCCTCGTGGCCGATGTGCACACGGGAGGCGATTCCTCCTATGAACATCGCATCCTCTACCAGGGTACCGGCGTGCCGTACGTCATTCTGGTCGCAGTCAAAGACA
This sequence comes from Candidatus Peribacteraceae bacterium, assembly GCA_035290085.1. Taxonomy (GTDB): domain Bacteria; phylum Patescibacteriota; class Gracilibacteria; order Peribacterales; family Peribacteraceae; genus GWB1-54-5. The sequence continues at coordinate 1,140 of DATDVK010000069.1, read as the reverse complement.
GCAATGGCCCGAGGCTCGCGATAGGATTCACCTACTCCCACTTTGAATTCACGGAGCTCCTCGGAGGCAAGCGGCTCACGGACGAAGGGTGGCAGGAACGATTCTACGTCGGCGATGATATGTTTGCGCCATTCCAGTACACGGACCTCGCGACTTGGCCTGCGCTCAACCATTGGTATTCCCCGCTCTTCCCATCGCGCTGAAGCTCCCTGACCCCACGATTGGGGCATCTTTCGCAAACACTTCCGGCACGACAAGCGAAACCCGGCGAAGTCCCGCACCCGCGGAACGAAGCCGGGTGAAGAGACACTCAGCCGCTCTCGCCGCTACCTTCTTCCTCTTGGCAGGTTGCGGGCAGAGAGACACTGCGGCAACCATCGAGCTCCCCCTCGGACCCACTGTTCTGCAACAAATATTCGGAGGCATGTACGAAGCCGGGCATCTTCCGCCGGCAGGGAAAACCCCCTCCGTGCCGGTTGTGATCATCCCGCACCATCTCCCTGCCGCAATCACCATCGCGGCAGGGATACGGGCGCTCACATCGGATCCTCCTTCTTCCGTCCTCCTTCTCTCTCCCGACCATTTCAACGCCTGTCCCGCCCTCCTCTGCACCGCGGCAGTGCGCTTTCGCAGTTCACTCGGTACCACAGAAGCAGATGATGATGCCCTGAAAATTCTGCGTGCTTCCCCGCTTGTCCATGTGGACCGGGAGATCTTCCGCCGCGAACACGGCATCACAGCCGTCATTCCTTTCCTGTCCCACTTGCTCCCCGGCACCAGGGTCACACCCGTGGTGCTCGCACAGAGACCGGACTGGAAGGCACACCAGAATGAGCTCCTCTCCCTTCTCGGACACATAGCGGAGGAAGGAGGTGTTCTGCTCGTCAGCAGCGACTTCTCCCATGACCTGCGGCTCTCCGAGGCGGACGCCGCCGATGAAGAAACAGCTCATACGCTCTTCACGCGGGATTTTACAGGCATCGCTTCCCTTGCAAATCCGTCGCAGAGCGACTGCCCGGCCTGCCTCTGGCTCGCCGCGCGGATTGCGGATGAGCACAGCGCCTGGAATCCCTCTGTTCTGCTGCATACGAATTCGGCGCGCCTCCTCCGCGAGGAACAGGCGCCTTCGACCACCAGCCA
>DATDVK010000068.1:0-8774 GCA_035290085.1 Candidatus Peribacteraceae bacterium | reverse complement strand
TCCCTTCCATTCCCTGCCTTCCGATTTCCTCTATTTCTGCACACTTCTCTCTGCGGAGGGGATCATGCGCAAGCGCAATGCGCAGCAGCTCCTCGAGTGTCTCGAGCTGGAAGAGTGTGGAATCGAAATCGAATACGAACGTATGCACCCCCGTAAGTGACGAAGGAAGTGCTGCACGACCAACGAATGCAACGAGATCCTCCCTGCTATAATGGCGGTGCTTCTGTTTCCCTTCTCTCTCACTCGGAAGAATGCCTGCTTCGTCCCACCGGCGCAGCGTCACGATGGATACCCCGATGAATTCTGCTGCTTGCGGTGCTGTCAGGGAGTCGGTAGCGCTCACAGGCAAAACTTATCATCTTCAAAAAACTAAAGCAATGATCAGTTTTCAGGATTCCTGAATGAACCCGCTCACCTGCCCGTGCCACAAGCGCGCGTAGATGCCGTTTTGCTTCAGTAGTGCGGCGTGGGACCCGTCTTCGACAATCCTCCCGCCATCGAGCACAATGAGGCGGTCCATCGCCTGGAGCGTGGAAAGCCGGTGGGCAATGGCAAGCACCGTCTTCCCGAGCATGAGCTCGGCAAGCGCATGCTGAATGGCCTCCTCGCTCTCGCTATCCAGAGAGCTCGTAGCCTCATCCAGCACAAGAATAGGCGCATTCTTCAGAAACGCACGGGCAATGGCAATGCGCTGGCGCTGCCCACCGGAGAGTTTGATGCCGCGCTCCCCGACGTACGTGTCGTACGCACCCGGCAGCTCCAGGATGAAATCATTTGCCTGCGCGAGCTTCGCCGCATGAACAACCTCCTCATCCGTCGCTTCCAGGCGCCCGTAACGGATGTTTTCCCAAATGGTCCTGTGGAACAGGGAAACATCCTGTGGAACCATGGCAACCGCCTTGCGCAAACTCTCACGGGTCACCTGCCGGATATTCTGTCCGTCGATGGAGACACCACCCTCATCCAGTTCGTACTGTCGCAGGAGAATATTCACAAGCGTGGTCTTCCCTGCACCGCTTATCCCGACGAGTCCCACCTTCTCCCCTGCACGGATGGTGAGGGAGAGATGATCAAAGACAGTCTTGTGCCCGTAGCTGAAATGCACATCTCGGAACTCCACCTCTCCACACGCAACCGAGAGCTGTGAAGCCCCAGGCTCGTCCACAATATCGTGCGGGAGCAGCAGCTCCCCCAACCCCTCACGCACCTGCCCGTAGTTATCCATGAAATCCGTCATCTTGTGCCCGATGAAAAAGAGCCCGCGCACGATGTTGAGCACGATGGTGACGATCATCACCACCGTGCCGATCGTGATAGCCCCCCTGCTGAGGAGAAACAGTGCAACCAGAAACATGCCCGCAATGAAGAGTGCGATGAGCACGCCGTTGGTGAAGAGAATCCACTCCGAGAGCCACCAGTTTTTCAGGTCTGCACTGCGGAAGGCCTCTATGTAGCTGTCGACGTACGAACGCTCGAACTCGTGTGTGCCGCTCTGGTGCACCGCGGAAATGTTCGCGGTGGTGTCGACCATCTTGCCTTTGAGGATCGACGCACTCTCCGCAACCGCATAGGAGTACGGGTGTTTCCGGAGAACAAGAAACACATTGATGAGCAAAAAAAGAATAATCCATCCCCCGAGAAAAACGCCCAACCTCCAATCTGCAACAGCAGCAATCACAAAACTCAGAGCAAATCCCACAAGCAGGGGGAGGAATTCCCACAGGAAAGAGGAGAGAATATCACCCGTTCCGCGCGATGCATTGCTGATCTTATTCGTGAGTGCACCTGCGAAACGTTCGTTGAAGTACGCACTGCTGTGCTCGGTGAGGTAGGAGAAAAGAACCCTGTACACAGTAGCGCGCACACCCGTAATCCAGCGCATGCCGCAGAAACCGCTCACCCGCCACATGTTCTCATTCAGCAGGTACGTGGCAGGGAAGAGTATCCCGAAGAGCCACATGGCACCCGTGTCCCGGAAACCCGTTTCCGCGGCTGTCGTTGCCGCATCGATCACCAGTTTCAGGAGCACAACGAGAGCCTGATCCAGGGATTCACCCGCGAGCACGGCAATGATGGCTCCTGCAGCCCACCCTCCGTGGACACGGCTGACGAACCACGCAAACTTGAACGGGGAACACGGGAGCCTGTGAGAGAAGAGAGCGGAATGCTCCATGGGAAAGAGAAGTGCGATGTGTAAAACGCGGAAAAAAGGACACTGTTTCAGAAAAAATCAAGTTTTCGCCCCCTATTCCCCTCTCTCCAGAACCGAAATGCTCTTCTCCCCAAGCTGCTTCTCACCACGGAACACGGTGAAGAGGTACTCGCCGGCAGCCCAGCGCTCAGTAGTGTTGGTGAGCACAAATTTGGCTACCGGATACTGCGGAGTCACTTCCACAGATGTCTCGAATATCTTGCGGTCTTGCGGGACATACCACCACGCACCTGTAACTTCTTCCGGCTCGGAAAACCCTTCCGTGAATACATGAGCATAGAACGTCTTGTCGGACGGGAGGAAGCTGTCTTTGTAGACTACAATCTCCTCCGATTCATTCGTCCCCGAACCAATGAGAATCTGAGACACACGGAGCGTGCTTTCTTCCTGAGAACAAGCAGAGAGAAGAAGCGCTGCGGCCGAGCAGAAGAGCACACAGAACTTGCGCATGCGCAGAGTCTAGCAGAAAAGCATCAGGGCAACATCCCTTGCGGCAGCGAGTGGCGCGCTGCATGCTACGGCTATGCAGAAGCCAACACTCGTCTGCCTGCACGGCGTCGCCGTGAACCGGAAGCCGCAAGTGCGGCTGACTGGTTCCACTTCACCCGATCTCCTATGAATGCGACTGTGAAACCTACATTGGTCTGCCTGCACGGCTGGGGCGGTTCGGCGGAATCATTCACCGAACTGCGCAAGGCCTTGGAAGGAGTGACCATGAACATTCTCACACCGAATTTACCGGGATTCGGAGGAGAGCCGGAACCCGCAGAACCTTGGGCCGTGGATGACTACGCTGACTGGGCAGAGCAGTACATCCGTGAGCGCGCAGAAGGACCGCTTTTCCTGCTCGGGCACTCTCACGGAGGACGCATCAGCATCAAGCTGGCTGCCAGGAAGACCCTGCCGATCGAGCACCTCTTCCTCTGTGCCGCAGCAGGCATCCGGCGCCCGCGCCACATCAAACGCATCATCGGCCTCACACTCGCAAAGAGCGGCAAAATGCTCCTCTCCCTCCCGGGATGCAGGCACCTGAAACCGCTCGGGAAGAAAATGCTCTACACACTCATCCGTGTGCACGACTATGAGAAAGCATCACCCGTCATGCGCCAGACGCTCATCGAAGTGACGAGGGAAGACCTCCGCCCCCTGCTCAGGCACATTGCCATCCCCACAGATATTTACTGGGGTACCGAAGACAGCATGACTCCCTACAAAGATGCAAAACTGATGTGCCACGAAATCCCCAACAGCGAGTTGCACGAATTCGAAGGCACGAGACACGCGGTGCACCGCGACCGTGCCGAAGAAATCGCAGAGCGCATCCTGGACCTGCTCACTCCGTGGACAGAGTGACTTGTGGCTGGCGCTTGCCGACCTGCTCGCGGAACACCCGGACTTGTCCGTTTACCGTTGTGACAGAATTGCTTGGCTTCCCCTGGGAATTCAGGAGTTCCCCCTCCTCCGCATCCACCTCCGGAAACGCCCCGACGACTGCACAGAACGTCGGATCGTCATACGCCTTCTCCAGCCCTCCCCAGCCTGCGCACTCGCCGGATCTCGCCCGGAGCAGTGTCGGGTTATTGGTGTACAGACGGACGCGGCCGGAACCGTCATCCACGAAGAACGCCTTCTCCTCGCCACCGACGTACACCACCTTCTCCGATGGCACGGTACCTGCCTCCTGAGACGCTCCCAGAAGGAGCATGCCGACAGTCGATCCCCCGCTGCGCATCCGCTCCGGAAGCAGGGAGGGATCCTGACCCCTGAGTGCAGTGAGCAATTGATCGGCGCCAATGCGGAACAAGGCACCGGAAGTCGCTCCTCCAGCCCTCACGGTATCGATATCCCCTGCAGGGATCTGCACGGGGGATTCCTCAAAGATAGCAATAGCTATTACCCGCCCACTGTCGTCGATGTCGAGACTGACAGAAGAACCGGGCAGACGTTCCACGGAAGCGCCGTTCTCCGCAGCTCCGGGTTTGCGGCCGGAGTAATGCACGCCCAGAGCGGTGAGCACCGCCGCTAGGAACGCGGCAGCAGTCCCCGCCGTGATGAATGAATGTTTTCCCATCCATCGCTGAAATCTCACGGACCGCGTGAGCTTCACGGGTTTCCCCCCTCTGCCGATCACATACACCTCCGGCATAATCTGATTAGTATCCGGTGGGAGATCTCCTCCATGCATCGCCAGAGACTGTGTGAAATCCAAATCCGGATTCACCACACTGCCTGTTGCACCGGAACTCCCATCGGACGGACGGGAGAGCGACTGGAATTCTCCCGGCACCGGGAGCCTGCGTTCCGCATGCGGAAGGGAGAGGAAGCGCGCATACTGTTTCCGCTCCTCTTCGGATGCCCCCGAGAGGAAGAGTGCATGGAAATCGGAGGCAACGGTACCCAATTCCGGACGCGAAGAAGGATCCTTGTGCATCATACGCATCACAATCCGCCGTGCTTTTGAATTCCGGATGAGATCGAAATTCGGATACTCATGCTGGTGAGCTGTCATAACTTCCATCATCCCTTCTTTGTGAACGAAGGGCGGAACGCCGGTAAGCAGCTCGAATGCCATGCAGCCAAGAGAGTAGACATCGCACTTCGTCGTCGTGTTGCGCTTCGAATCCCGAATCTGCTCCGGGGCCATATAATGCGGCGTACCCATCACCTGCCCCGTGTGCGTGAGACGGGTCTCACCCCCATCCTCGGTATGGCCGAGTCCGAAGTCGAGGATGAACACCCGCCCTTTCTCATCGATGCGCACATTGCTCGGTTTCAGATCGCGGTGAATGACGCCGACAGGCTGCCCCTTCTCTCCGCCAACCGTATCTTTCAGCGCACTCAGGCGTGCAGGGTCCGCAACAATCTCCTTTGCCCCCTCAGGATGGTGGATTTCGTGCATGGTCCTGCACATGGAAGCGATGGCCAGGTACATCCACTGGGAAGGCCAACGTACCTCCTTGGAATCGCCCTGCTCCAGAGAATGTTTGACGGCATCCAGCACAGACGCAAAATCCATCCCCCGGATGCGTTGCATGAGGAAATAGGGCCTCCCTTCCGCCGTCACCCCGTCCCCATAGACCCGCGGTACGCCGCAGTGCGCAGCAACGAGCGCAAGCCTCTCCGCCCAGAAACGCTGGAAGGCGGCCGATCCTGCATCACCCGGGCTGATGAGTATTTTCACAGCGTACTCCGGCTTTCCATTGGGAGATTTTCCTTGAGGGGACGGGAGGTCTTCGCTGAGTTCCACACCCGCCACATACCCGAAAGCACCTGTCCCGAGCGGGTCCAAGAGTCCATACCGCTCATGCCCCGTATCCGCAAGAACCACAGTATTGAGTGCGCCACTTCCGGCAATCCGCAAACCACCGAGCGCACTATGCACAATGGCAACCAGACGCAAGCGCTGATCCCCGATGATCTTCTGGATGACAGGAAGTGTGAGCAACCGGTTCACAGCATCATCAACCAGGGCATCGGTATCCCCGACCTCTGAACCATGCGCCGCAAGATCATCGAGCGCTTCCGGTGCACCGGGAATATGGCAGAAGACAGTCCGCAATTTCTGGACAGCTTCAGCCTGATGTCCATTCGCTCCCATTCTCGAAGAGACACGGGATGTTGCTGTGGGTACCTCCTCCTGGCCGAGGGTCTGAGCGAGATCCCCGAACCGAACCTCAGCCAACCCTGGTGCTCCCATCTCAGCCATAAGAACATAGTATCGTATACAAAACAGAGAAAATACAGAATCACTATAAAATGTTCAGACCACCTGTCAATGAACGGATGGAACCAATCCTCTGTTCCTGTGGGAAAAAGGGGGGCAATGGCACATTCGCCATTGCCTCGCGAGCATTGTATGACTCTCCTGCTCTGTTCCTACATACAGTCAGAGTCAAGACCATCTGAATCCCCATCCCCGTCATTGTCTATGCCATCGCCGCAGTTTTCACTGACACTGACGGAAGAAATACTGGAAGTACCCCTATCACAATCCGCATCCAGACCATCGATATCACTGTCGCCGTCATTATCTATCCCGTCTGCACAAATATCGGCAGCAGACGTAGACACAACGCTGGACGAAGTGGTGTTCTCCCCGGCACTTCCCACAGCGCTCTCCTGGAACGATTCCGAAGAAACAGCTGCTGCATCTACGCTAGCATTGACCCCTGTGTAATCATCGATCTGGTACTGCTCAGAAGAGTACTCTCCACCCACAGAGGTACTGGCATCCACTTCAGGAGAAGACATCGCTTCAAAGCTCGTATCGTACATATCAGTGACACCATCCATATCAACGTCGTAGGTGGGATAATCGTACGGGATTGGTCCCATGTACGTCGCACGGGTGTTCGGAAGGAGCAGGATAGGGAGAAGAAATGTTATGGAAGCAGTAATAACCCCTGCAGCAAAACTCTGTATGTCTATTTTCCGTGCTGTCTTTGTCATAGTATGTGTGAGAAGAAATCCTCCCATTATAGCAAATTTTGCATCCCAGAGCCAGAGAGAAAATGTTGGAACCACGCTTCTGGAATCAGGATTCCTGCAGTAGGATGATGCACCGTGACTACCGTGATGTACCTAGGGCTGGCCCTCCTCGCCTCTCTCTCCCCCCTGCTCACCTTCGCATGGCTGTGGCAGGTGAAGGAGTGGCGGTTTGACCGCCTGCGGGAGCACCTCCGCAACGAAGGATGCTTCCGGCAGCTCTTCGGACTCATCCGTCCCACAACAGTCTTCGTACTGAGCATCGCAGGAGTATCCTATGCGGCTTTCCGTCCCGTGTGGCACACCGTTGCATTGGCACTCCTCGGAATATTGACACTCGTGCAACTGGGACTGAGGAAACAGCGGTTCCCCGTATGGACGCAGAAAGCAGTAACCCTCGTGCTCTCCACACTGGTGGTGGATGCCATCATTGCCAACTCCTGGTTCTCTCGTGAACCTGCACTCCTCGCCGTACTGCCTCTCTTTCAGGCCTTCACACTCGCGCTCTCCTGGTTCCTCTTCTGGCCCCCCGATCGTTTCCTGAAGAGGAGGAAAATGCGCAGAGCCCAGAAATTGCGCGAGCAATTCCCAGATCTCACGGTCATAGGAATAACAGGAAGCGTCGGAAAAACCACAGTGAAAGAGCTTCTCTCATGCATACTCACCGGCAGAAATGTGCAGGCGACTCCCGCGTATGTGAATTCGGAGATGGGTGTGTCTAGCTGGCTTCTCAAAGAACTCTCCCGGCAGGGAAATCACTCACCGGAAGTGCTCATTGTTGAAATGGGTGCGTACCGACAGGGGGAAATCGCTTTGCTCTGCCGCATTGCAAAACCGACAATGGGGATTGTCACATTCATCGGCAAGCAGCACATGGGACTCTTCGGCTCGCAGGAAGCACTCGTGAATGCCAAAGCAGAGCTTGTAGAAGCTCTCCCCCCAGACGGCATCGCATTTCTCAACACAGATAATGCCGCCTGCGCAGCGCTCGCGAAGAGAACCTCCTGCACTGTGCAGACAGTGGGAACAGGGGGGCACACAGACATCGAAGCATTCGATATTGAAGAAACGCCCACGGGCATCGCATTTCGCACTGGAGATACTCGTTTTGGTATTCCACTTCATGGCACACATAACGTGACGAACGTGCTCCTGGCCATTGCAGCGGCCCGCGCCCTCGGAATGCGCGACAGAGACATAGCGCAGGCAGTATCTAAATACACCCCCCCCGATCACACATTCTCCGTGCGTACCGAGAAGGGAGTCACCATCCTCGATGACACACACAATGCGAGCCCTCACAGTTTCAAGGCGGCAATCGCATGGGCAAGAACACAACCCGCCAAGCAGAAAGTGCTCCTCACGAGCGGACTCATTGAACTGGGAACCGAACAGGACCACATCCATTCTGAGCTCGGGGAAACGGCACAGGGTGTGTTCGACCGTGTGATATTCATGAACCCGCGCAGCGGCCAGTTCTTTGGGAAGGGGTACAAGAAACCCATCGAAGTCTGCACACCATTCACGGAGAAAATGGGGGAAGACACGTTGCTCATCTGCATAGGACGTATACCGCCTGCAACCATCCAACGGCTCCTGCCATGAGAATACGCCCCATCCACCACACCTTCGGCCCGCACGTCGACTGGCGCTACCTGTGGAAGGCGACTGCACTCTCGTACGCACCCTGGCGCTACGTTTCAGGCACAGCATGCAACGAGCTCAAACAGAAACTGAAGAAGATGCTCCCGGGCGAGCCTGCACTCTTCGCATCAGGCAGACAGGCTCTCTTCGCTGTACTGCGGGCGCTGGATGTTCGCCCCGGTCACGAGGTCATTGTGCAGGGATACACCTGCGTCGTGGTCCCCAATGCCATTCATGCTTCGGGAGCTGTCCCGGTGTTCGCCGATATCGACCGTGACACACTTAACCTGACGAAAGAATCAGTGGAAACCTGCATCACGCAGCGAACAAAAGCCGTTATCTGCCAGCATACGTTCGGCATACCGGCTCCGGTAAAAGAGCTGCGGTCACTCTGCGACAAGCATGGCATTGTCCTCATCGAAGACATGGCCCA
>DATDVK010000067.1:0-3968 GCA_035290085.1 Candidatus Peribacteraceae bacterium | reverse complement strand
TCGAGCGCCTGCGGGAAATTGCAACGCCTCCTGCCGCTCTCCGTGCACGGCTCTTTGCGCGGATACTGCCATGCTTGCAGCCGGTGATTGCTTCCACCCGGATGTACCGTCCTCTCAAATGGGCTGCTTCTTTTGCGCTTTTTGCTCTCGCAGTCCGTGTTGCGCCGTTCCTCATTCTTGCGGAACCCACTGTGGCGGATTCTGCCGTCACACTCCTCCCCACACGGGGAGAGGTATCTGTTTCCGTAGGGGGGATGTGGCAGCCCGTGACGGATGAGTTTGTGCTTGAGCCGGGGACCATCCTGCGTACCGGGGATGGAGAGGCGAGTATTCTCTTCCATGACGATGGTGTTCTCCGCCTGGATGCCAATACTACAGTGATGCTCCATGACACAGCGAAGCGTTTCGGTTCCTCCTCTTCTGACGTTACGCCGACATTTGCACTTTATACAGGGCGGCTGTGGGTACAGGGGCTTGTGCCAACGCATGTGCAGGGGCTCGCCGTTGCCACTTCCTATGGAACAGTACTCGTGAATGAAGGGAGCCTCTCTGTAGCGGAGGATGAAGCGGTGGACGTGGAGGTCTTTGATCGTCGTGCAACGGTTCTGCAGGGCGGGGATGAAATTGTGCTCGTTGCCGGTGAGCGCACGCGCATGTGGGAGGAGAACATTCCTCTCGTGAAGAGGATCGCCAATGAGCGGTACGACGAGAGTTGGACGGAGCAGAACCTCGCACGCGATGCCGTGCACCGCCGCGAGATTGCGCAGCTCCAGCAGGAACGGCGTGCTGCCATGGCGGGCATTCTTCCCACTTCCAGGCTGTACCCGGTCAAGCGTGCTGCAGAAGCAGTAGATGTACTCCTCACGTTTGGGGAAGACGCGCGCACACAGAAGCGCCTCACGTATGCGAACACCCGCCTCAACGAGGCTGCGGCGCTTCTCGCTGGGGATCAGGGTGCGCAGGCAGCGGAGCCGCTTGCTGAGTACCGTGCAGTGCTCCTTGCACTTGCCGATGGCTCAGAAGAAGGCACACTCACACAGTTCCTTCTGGAGCAGTCGCTCTCCGAAGCAAGTGCCGACATGGCGGCAGCGCTCCCGGATGATGCGTTCTATCTCCTTAAGCAGGCGGTGCTCGAAGCGAGCGTTGAAATCGATGGTGCCGTGAGTGCGGATGATATCCAGGGACTGCTCATCATGGATGCACTTGCGGCCCTCATTCAGACGGTGGAAGCAGGCGAAGTGGAGGGTGTGCAGAAGGCATGGGTGGATCTCCAGCCGCATCTTGCACTGACAGAGCAGGAGGACAGCAAGATGCAGGAGGGAGTACACAAAGAGATTCTCGCTCTACTCACACGGCTTGCTCTTGCGGTGCAGGAACATGAGCCGCAGATTGCTGCCATCGATCCTGAACTGGTGGATCAGCTTGCTGCATACCTGCCCAGCGGGTCGGAATCCGCAGTGCCGGTTATGTCTGAAGAAGAACTCCAGATTCTGGTACAGAGTATTTATGACCGCATCTTCCTGTACCACATGACGCGCTCGCGCGTGAACCAGTTCTTTGCGGAGGTGAAGGCGCTTGCGGGGCATCCTGAGGAGGGGCGCATTCTCCGTCGCCTGTATGTCACCCTGCCGGACGGCCCAGAGCAGTTCCCGTCCCGCGTCCGTCGTGAGATCACCAATCTCCGCTGGGCGCGTGAGGGGGGTATCATTTGAGAAGCCAGAAGACAGTACTGATTTCTGACTTCTGCCTTCTCAGGGAAGTTCTTGACGTGCTCAGTGGACTCTTCCAGAATCTGCACGCTTTTTCTATGTACACACTCGCAGAACTGAAACCCGGCCGTGCCGTCGTATTCGAAGGGCAACCGTACCTCATCACATGGTCCCAATTCAGCAAACAGGGGCGCCAGGGCGGGGTAGCCGCAACCAAGATGAAGAATCTGAAGACCGGTTCCGTGATACAGCAGACGTTCCAGGGAAGTGACAAACTGGAAGAGGCCGATGTCGGTTTCCGCAAGGTGCAGTACCTCTACGGTGACGGGAACTCCTTCACATTCATGGATCTCAACTCGTACGATCAGTTTGCGCTTACGAGCGAGACGGTGGGGGATGCAGCAGAGTATTTAATGGAAGGTCTGGAGCTCGATGCCATGATTTTTGAGGAGAATCCCATTGGGATTCAGCTCCCGGCAACGGTGGAACTGAAAGTCGTGGAGACCATCCCCGGCGTGAAAGGCGATACGGCGAGCGGAGGGAACAAACCTGCAACTCTTTCTTCCGGTCTCAAGGTGAACGTGCCGCTCTTCATTCAGGAGGGGGACATTGTGAAAGTGAACACTGTCTCCGGGGCATATATGGGGAGAATGTGACCTTTTGGAGGGAGTTATTGCAGTTTCTTGCGCAGAATCTCATTCACCTTCGCAGGGTTTGCCTGTCCTTTGCTCTCCTTCATCACCCAGCCGACGATGGTTCCGAGGGCAGCCTCCTTCCCTCTTTTGAATGATTCGATTGCCTGGGGGTTGGCATCTATCGCCTTCAGCACCAGCTTCTCTATGGCACTGTCATCGCTGATCTGCTGCATGCCTTCTTTCTCAATGATCTGCGATGCGGTTTTGCCCGTCTGCACCATTTTCTCCAGCACGTCCTTTCCCGCATTTGCCGAGATGGTCCCGCTCTCAATTTTCCCTGCGAGCTCCACCATTGCTTCGACACCGGGGGCATCACTGATTTCCTTCTCCTCCGCCTTCAGGAAACCGAGCAGCTGGGTGAGGACCAATCCGGATGAGCGTTTCGCATCATTCGTCTTTTTGTAGACGGCATCGAAGATGCGCTGGAGTTCCGGTTGATCTGTGAGTTGTACGGCGAGTGCTTCATCCAGCCCCAGGTCCATGTACTGCTGCTTGCGCTCCTGCGGGAGGGCGGGGAGTTCCTTCCGTATGTTTTCTATATCCTTTTTCGTGAACGTCAGCGGCGGGATGTCCGGTTCCGGGAAGTAGCGGTAATCGTCTGCCGTCTCCTTCTCCCGCAGCATCTTGGTCTTCTCCTCCTCGTCCAGCCAACCGACGGTAATATCACGCGGGAGGGGCCCCCCGTTCTTCTCCCATTCCTTCCGGAGGCGCTTCTCCTCGTACTTCAGGGCTTTCTCCAGCGCTTTGAAGGAGTTGAGGTTTTTAATCTCACTGCGCGGGTTCAGGTCTTTTGCCCCCTTCTCCTTCAGGGAAATGGAAGCATCGAACCGCATCATGCCCTTGAACATGTCGGCATCCGAAGCGCCGACCGCTATGAGTATCCGCCTGAGTTCCTGGGCGAATGCCACCGCTTCTTCCGGGCTGCGCAGATCCGGTTCCGTCACGATTTCCATCAGGGGGGTGCCGGCGCGGTTAAAGTCACACAGCGTCTTCGATCCTCTGTGCGTGAGTTTCCCCGCATCGTTCTCCATGTGCAGTCTTGTGATGCCGCACCTCCCTTCACTTATGACTTGCCCGCTGTCATCTCTCACTACAAAGCTCACAGTGCCTCCACTCGAGAGTGGAAAGTCGTACTGCGATATTTGAAACCCGCAGGGGAGATCCGGGTAGAAGTAGTGCTTCCTGTCGAAGTGGTTCTGCGCGTTCACTGTCCCCTTGAGTGCCAGTGCGGCTATGACCGCTTTCTTCACCGCTTCTCCGTTCGGTGCGGGGAGCGTACCGGGATGCCCCATACAGACGGGGCAGACCGTGGTGTTTGGCGCTTTACCGAACGCATCGTTGTCGCAGCTGCAGAACATCTTCGTCTTCGTGTTCATCTGCGCGTGGACTTCCAGTCCTATGATCGTTTCGAGTTCCGGCATCAAAGAAAGTGTATCTGTCGCTCGCCAAAAGGCAAAAGAGGAGTTAGCGTATTTTTGTGTCTTTTGAAGAACCCGCAGAATCAGGTAAAGCTGCAGCCATAGAGCAGGCTCTGCAGGATGTGGAGTTGAGCGCTGCACAACGC
>DATDVK010000066.1:0-3658 GCA_035290085.1 Candidatus Peribacteraceae bacterium | reverse complement strand
CCTGTGGTTCCAGCCCCTGCGCTCTCCATCCAGTGAATGAGAATGGCATCATCCTGCAGTGTTACACGCGTCTGATAGAGGAGAGAGAGATTGTCTGCCGCGACCACGACTTCATCACCACCTGCACCATCATTCACAATGCCATCTAAAGGATTCTCAGTAATATTCTGCCCCGTTTCATTTTCCATGGAAGCAATGACTGCATTCTGGAATGTGACAGTGGCATCGACGATCTCTTTGCTGCCATCAAAATGCGACCCATGCTGCAGAATACGAATGTAACCGCTATGACGCCACGCAGCGAGACCCGGCACATCCTCTGTGAGGAAGTTATCAAGGAGTGTTGATCCGCTGTCCTTGAGGGGAACCCATTCATTTGGCCCAAAAATCATCCCTTGCTCACCAACGTACAGCTTTGCCTGCGTGTCTCCGTTCCCCACATTCTCTACACGTCCAAAACTCACTTTGAACCGTGGTTCACTGGCGGAAGCACAACTGCCTTCCGGCTGACTAAACGTAACTTTCACCACCGCATCCTGGAAATCTGCCGCAGCGGTACCAAGATTCCCCAGCTCTACGAGGAATACTGCATCGTAGGTACCAATATCAATGGTCCCGTCTTCCCCAATGATATCTCCAAGGAACGCCGCAAGATTTTCCTGGTTATCGAATGCTGCGTACTCCGGCGGGGCGTCTCCGTTCCTCAGCACTTCAATATGTTCATCGCTGTTATTGGATAGGTAGGTGTGATTGAAGAGCCAGGAATAGCGGCCGTTCACCTTCAGAAGAACCTGGCTGCCGTTGGGGATATTCAGAATTGTTTGTTTCTCCCCGCCATCGACATCTGCTTCATTGAAGAGCGGAACCCATGTGGTTCCTCCGTTGGTGCTCGCATAGACCCGCACCTGTACCTCTGGTCCTCCAGCACCGTAGGTAATCTGGGACCCGAGTACTTCAAACGTTGCATTAACATTCCCGGTGGTGGAAATGACTCCATCTGTACCAATAGCAAAGCGGTCTTCGCATGTCGGCTCCCCTGAGTCTCCTCCGGTGCCGCCGCCACTATCATCTCCCCCACCACTGGAAGAGCCGGAACTGCTCCCACCACTATCTCCTCCTCCGGCAGAACTGGAGCTCCCCGCGCTCCCTCCATCGTCCCCGCCCGCCGAGCTGGAACTACTGCCCCCCATACCCTCTCCCGCTTCTTCCCCGCCCTCAATGCCCGTAGTAGAAAGTACCCCATCGACACCAACAATAATGATGCGCTGTTCCCCATTGAGACCCTGGATAATGATTTCCCCCGTGCGGTCAGGAATGCCATCGACACGGGAAAAGGAAACCTCGGGCAAGCCGGAAGTGTTAATGGTGGAAGGCACCGGATATGTTTCGTCATTCTGTGGATCACGAACGGCATAGGCTTCCCCCTGATACAGGACCCCATCCTGCACATTGAAACCCCACGCGGAATCATTCTCGCCGGATTGTGCGAGTACTTGCGCACGGCGGAGCCCCTGAATGGTCTGCTCTGTCACCAGATCCAGATCACTGCGAATCTGATAGTTGCGGTACATGGGGACAGTGAAGCCCGCTGTCACCGCTATGATGCCGATTGTGAGCAAGGTTTCAACAGCCGTGAACGCTCGGTGCTGTGCCATGGTGGAGAAGGGTAAGAGGGATGAGGAATTCAAATTGAATCGTTCCAGCGGGGTTATGATCTCCCGACATTACCAACGACGCTGTAGATTGGAACGATAATAGCAAAAGCGATGGTTCCTACGAGGGCACCAATGAAAAGAAGGAGCATCGGCTCGAGAATGATAGGAAGTTTCTCCGCAGTCTCTTCGGCCTTCTTCTCATAGATGTCCGCTATTTTAAGCAAGGTGGCAGAAAGTGTTCCGGAGCGTTCTCCTGTCACCACTAATTGCTGGACAGAAACGGGAAGGAGTTTCCTTGTATGAGGCATCATCTCAAATGCCTTTGCAAACGAGTCCCCGACATTGATGCGTGCAAGAAGCTTTGTGTAGAACGATTTGTAGGAATAGACCTGCGTTACATCCGCCAGTGACTCCAATGCCTCAACCAGAGGAACACCCGCACGGAGGAGCCCGCCCATGATCACGCCAAAGCGTGCGATGGTCGCCTCTTTCGCAAGACTGCCGATTCCCGGTATGCGGAACATAAACCACTGTGTCACAGCTTTGAAGCGCGTGAATCTTGAAAGGAGCGCGAGGAAGATGAAGAAGAGAATCATGAGCGGTACGACTTTCATGCCATATACTTCGAAGAACTTCGATACCTCAATGACAATGCGTGTCGCGAGAGGAAGATCCACATCCAGCGAGTAGAGAACCTGCACAAGATTCGGGAGCACAAACATGCCAAGGCCCATCACGATGACAAACATCATGGTGAGAACAATGGTTGGATAGATCATGGCCATCTTCACCTTCTGTTTCAGTGCATGGTCTTTTTCCTGCTGATCGGACAAATACTCCATGTTACGTGCCAGGTTCCCCGCATCTTCACCAATGTGCACCAATGCAATTTCGTACGGACTAAAAAAGCAGGTGTCTTCCATGGCCCGCCAGAACGAACTCCCGTTCTCAACGGAAACAATGACTTTGCCGACCATTTTCTTCACTGCCTTCGAACGCACTTCTGCTTCGAACGCACGGAGAGAGTCGAGGAGAGGAAGCCCCGCATTCAACATGGTCGCGAGGGTTTGGACGAAAAGGTGGCGGTACCTCCCCATGCCAAGGTAGTTCAGTGTCTGGAAAAAAACCGCAACTGAGCTCTTCTTTTTCTTCTCACGCACCTCAATGACAAATGGGCGCTCTTTAGACTCCTCTGCCTCCTCCTCCTTCTCTTCCCCCTGCTCCTTGTTTTTCTTTCCATGTCCGAAAGAGAAGAACCTGTGTTTCTTCTCTGCCTTCTTCTTTCCCCCCTCACCGGCACTTTTAGGAGCAACTTTAGAACGCTTCCCAAGCGTGTTTGTGTCGCTCTGTGCCCCTTTTTCCTTCTTGTTTTCCTCCGACTGATCTGATGGTTGTTCTTTTTCTTCCGGTTGCTCTTCAGCCATTGCTTTCTTCTTCACCTGTTTTCCTTTGAGCACCGCATTCTTGAGCATCGGAGAGATCCTCTTTTTCCCAGCCGATGCAGGTTTACTTTTTCTTGCCATGCTTGCCGTAGATTTCAAAGACAATTTCAGGTGGCGCTGCCACGCGCATGAGCTCTTCGATCGTGGTGATCCCCGCCTCCATTTTCTCAAATCCGTCTTCGAACATGAGTTTCATGCCCTGCTTGCGCGCGAGGAGACTGATGTCCGCACTCGTAGCCCGCGCGATAATGAGTCCTTCAATCTCCGGCGTGACAATAAGCAATTCGTGAATGCCAATGCGTCCGCGGTATCCTGTATTCCCACAGGCATCACACCCCTTTCCTTTGTAGAGAGTGACTTTCCCCTTTGTGAAGAATTTCCCTGCACCGGGGAAGAGGCTGCGTGCTTCCTGCCCCGGGATGCTATAGCTATACCTGCAATGGGGGCAAATGCGCCGCAAGAGCCGCTGCCCAATGACTATCTCGAGTGTGGAAGCGAGTAGAAAAGGCTCCAGACCCATATCAATGAGACGCGGCACTGCTGTTGCCGCATCGTTGCTGT
>DATDVK010000065.1:0-7873 GCA_035290085.1 Candidatus Peribacteraceae bacterium | reverse complement strand
GGCCTCATCTTTGAACACAGGAAGCAGAAGGAAAATGCGCTGAGCGAATACAGACGTGTGCTGGAGCTGGACCCCGCCGACGTGCAGGCACAGAGGAAGTTAGGGGGTACAATGCAGCAGTGATTCGGCTCCTGTTCGCTCTCGTCCTCTCCGCACAAACATGCTTTGCAGCAGAAATGACTGTGCAGCCTTCTGCAGCAAGTATGAGCCGTCTGCAGCAGGTGATCTCGGGAAAGGCAGCCCATGCATCCACAGATGTTGAAGGTACTGGGAACGCGCTGCGCATCCGGTATTCCTCCGAGAGCCCCATCAATGTGTACATCCTGTTTCTGCGGGAAGAAGACACTCTCAATCCCCGAGAGACTCTCTTTGCCGAGCTCCCACCAGAGGGCGATGGTGAAGCGCTCATCCCCCTCTCCCACGCACGCGGCTGGAGAGCCGGAACGCAGAAACTCCGCATTTACCTCCTCACGGAGAAAGAATCGAAACACACCATCCATTCTGTCCTGCTGACAGATGGAACAGCCAGGATGGATGGACTCCGCCAATACTTTGCACCGGAGCCTTTCTCCCCTTCCTCGTACCATCGCCTGGAGGGATACCGCCTCTTTGGACTTTCCTCCACCGCACTTCTCACAGGCATACTCTTCCTCCTCCTTGCCGGAACACTCATCTTCAAGAGGAACCGCATCGCTCTCGTGATCGCTCTTGTAGGAGTGCTCCTGAGCAACGGTAGGTTCACTGCTGATCTTCTCCGCATGACGTACGCAAATACGAAGGAGTGGGCACAAGTTCACACGTACGCAGCCGCAGGCTCTGTGTACGAGATTGCGTCTTTCCTCCAGGAGAACGACATACAGACAGTACACCTCTGCACAGACGGGAACAGCTACTTCCCTGTGCTCCTTCAGTACGCTGCATATCCATCTGTCATTGCTCAAGATGCGAAGCACGTGCTTGTCCGGAATGCATATGACTGGTCGTATGACAACGGTTTCCTTCGCTGCAGGGACATTGAGCATGCTGCTTCAAGAGTGAAAACGTTTGCGGATGGTACGGAACTCTTCTCCTTTGAACCTTGATGCTCTCTCTCCTGGCCTTCCTTGGCATGACCACTCTCCTCCTTCTGGAAGGATGGTGTATCCTCTCTGTTTTTGGCTTGAAGAAGGGCTCCATTAAAATTGCACTCTCCCTCCCTGTTGCTGCAGTGAGCAGCACAATCCTCATTCTTCTCCTCACAGTTTTCAGCATTCCCCTCACACCTCTGAGCATCATTGCAGCTCACATCCTCCTTATGGGGATTACTCTCTTTGGAAAGACAAAAAAAATCTTTTCTCTCCCCGAGAAGCCGGAGAGTGCCACTTCCAAATTCATTCTCATTCTCTGCACACTCCTCCTGCTCATCACTGCTGCATACAGCACCACTCACTCGCTGCTGCTCCCCACCTTCCACTACGACAGTGCGGTGAACTGGAACATGCGGTCCAAAGTTTCTTTCCTGGAAAAGAAACTCGTCCTCGCGGAGTCCCACGAACACATTCTCAAACCCCACTACCCCTTCCTCTACCATGCACTCCAGATCACCGTGGAGCAGGGGCAGACTCAGTGGAGTGACCGTGCAGCGAATGCCATTCACTTCCTTCTTTCGCTCAGCGCGATTCTTGCGCTCTTCCTTATGATCCAGTCACTCGGAGGGAGGACTACCGCGCTCCTCGCTGTGACACTGATCGTGACCACTCCCCTCTTCGCCATGCACCTGGGAGGCGGCTATGCGGATGTCCCCCTCACTCTCTTCGCACTCCTCTCACTCACAACATTCTTTCTCTCCTGCCAAACCTCCGAGCAGCGGTGGCTCCTCCTCTCCGCGCTCTTCGTGAGTGCATGTGTTTGGACGAAAGCTGAGGGTCTGCCCTTCTGTCTTCTTCCCTGGCTCCTGATGCTCGGGATGCACTGGTGGACACATCCTCAGGAACGGAAACAGGATGCGTACGCAGCGCTGCTAGCTCTCTGCCTCTCTCTCCTCTGGCCTCTCTTCGCTCTGGCAAAAGGACTCCCTCTCTCCCCGCACGGATCGTACGACCTCGGCATAGGGTTGCAGGAAGGAGCACTGGCTGCGGCTTTTCATGCAATGTTCACTGGAGGATCGTTTGGGGTCATTTTCCCGCTGGCGCTTTTCACTTCCCTTTTCCTCCTCTTTCGTCCCACAGAAAACGCCGGATATCGTTGGGGGCTCCTCTGGGGCCTTTCCTCCCTCGCTGCAATCCTCTTCGTCTACCTCTTCACAAACAATGCCATCTTCCTCCTGAACGGGCAATCGTTCGACAGGCAGCTTCTCCTGCCGTGTGCACTCCTCCTGCTGACTCTGAGTCTCAGCTTCGCTGCGAAACGCTAAGCGACGGTACTGCCGCCCGTCACCTGCTTGTACTTCATGAGGAAGTCGATGAGTTCCTCCTGCGTTTCGAACGTGAGAGACATATCGACATCATTTGGCATTTCTAAATTCACCACGATTGCTGCTTCATTGATCTTGTCTATTTTCCCCATCGCATTCTTCACTTCCTTGTCCGCCCTCAGGACATCTCCATCCACCACCTCGTGTGCGAGAAGATTCACTTCTTTTGTATCCTGTTTCGTCTCGAACTGCTTGAGCTTGCCATCACGGAGCATTGCTGCCTCTACTGCGGGAAGCAGCTCCTTGGACGCATACTCAATCCGCTCAAAAGCACTGAGAGAGGGCACTGGCTCCTTCTCCGGCGAAATTTCTGGCAAGCCGTTCCCTGAAGCAGCGGTACTCATTCGCCTGTGAGATTGGAAATCTTAGATTCAAGATTCGTCATCTTGTCCACGTCTATTTGCCCGCTCTTCTTTTCGGCATAGGCGAGGACCGATTGCCGGTACTGGTTCACCTTCTCATTGAGGCCGTTCACCCAGGCAAGAAACGCAATGTCGTACTTCTGCAGCGCAAGCTTGTAACGATCCGACCGCTTCCTGCGCTCATCGGGTGTTTCCCCTGCATACTTTGCATCCAGCGTCTGCAGGTTCTCCGTCGTGAGGTCCGCATCTATCGGCGCCATGAGCGCATCATGCACCTGCGAGCCTGTGGGCATCGCCTTCTGTATTGCCGGGTGTATTTGTTTCTGTGCGCCCTTCTGCGCACCGTCGTCTTTTGGGGGGTTCGGCATGGGCATGATTGCAGTCAATCAAATCATTATACAAGATTTTTGGATTTCTCTCAAGCTGGGCCGATCCTAGAGCTCTATGGAAAGTAGCGCGCCACTGCCTGTCCTGAGCCTGACGAAGGAGGGGGTAAAGGGGAAGGTCCTGCCGTAAGGCGACGCCGACGAATCGGCTCCGAAACCTTGCAGGAGCCGATGAGGAGGCACAGGGCCGGGTGGAGGAGCTTTGGCGCGCCGGCGTTTTTGGCTCCACCCTTTTCGCCGGAAAAAGTTGGAAGAGAGAGCACAGGGAACCAACGTTACCTCCCCATCCTCTTCAACCTCCTCTGCTCCGCAAGGCTTTTCCCTCCGCTTGTCTGCCTCCTCTCAGAACGCGTCGGCATGACGCGTTCGCTGCTCGTTGGTGCGAAGATTTTGAATGATGCAAGGAACGGATCGAAACGGTATACCTCGCTCTCGAAATTCTTTTTCGTTGCTGCAAAAGTGAGTGTGTAGAGCCTGGTGCCAGCGGGAATCCTCACCTGCTTGTACTTGTACGGTTCCTGCACTCCCCCGGCTTCAAAGGTGCTTAAGAGCACCGGTTGCCCCTTCCATTGCACCTGCTCGTGCACTGCATCTTTCAGCTCGTGAATATGTGACAGAGTCTCCGTCTGGTAATCGTTCATTGGCTGCCGTGCAAACCGTGCAAAGTCCTTCTCCAGATCTTCATACGTATTTGCCGTCTTCTCCTTCACCCACACAGAGAGCGTGCTGCGGACGTTGCTTTTCGGAACAAAATAAATGATGGCATCCGCAAGGGACTTCGCGGTGACATAGCTACTCTCCCAGTCCTTTGGGTACTGAACGGAGAACCCGAGCATTTCATTGAGAAATGTTTCGTACTGCGGCGTCTTCTGCCCGTAGGTACTCCTCCGCACCTCTTCCAGATTTGTTGCGTCGGAGCGAAGCACACGCAGGGTGGGACGGGCGGCGTGAGCTGGCTGCGAAAAAAGAATGGCAATTAGTACCAATCCAATGCCAGCATGAAAATGAGTTGGCCTTTTCATAGTAGTGCAGAGAAAGGAAGTAGTAAAAACGGGAATATAAATGGCCATGTGATGATGGCGATTCCCATAATCAACTGCTTACGTTTACGCTGAGCAATTAGACCAAATGCGAGACTGTAAATAATTCCGTTTGCACAAATCATATAGAGTAATGAAATGGAATCCCCCATTTGATCTTTATATCCAAAATGCAAAAAGTTATTAATGAATAAGATAGGAGATATTTGCCCAAACCATGGACACATATAGAAGTAACAATCAATCTGATAATTAGCCAAAAGAATCGTCCCCATGAAGAACCCAAATATTGCACCATAAAGCCAGGGCTTTGGATGAGGGTATTTTCTAAATGCAAACTGTAATAACCACAAAAATGGAAGTAGAGAAATTATACCGATTACTGTTGAAATAAGCTGATCCATACATTAGTCAGAATTGTTGTTAAACCGGTCATCCCATATCCACGGGTCTAGCCAACGTGTACCTTCGGGGAAACCAGATGAAACAAATATGGGACCTCTGGGAGCGGTATCTCCAAACTCCTTATTCCCAAACAAATCATCATCTCCCCAGTATCCGGAATATAGTAGCCATGAATAATCCGAGTCCATATTTATTGCTCCGACCCTTGAAATGTAATGTACGTTGCCTGCAGATTCGTAGATAATGCCATCTCCTGAGTGATCTTCAGAATCGAATCCAGCAATTTCCCAGATGGTCTTCCCAGGATGAAAGTACAAAGCATGACCACCAAGCCCAACAAATAGCCTCGGGTGCGTTCCGATTTTCTCGAGCGATTGCCATGTAGATAGCTCTCCACCATCAGTCTCGGGGTGGTTTGAAATATTATTTGCGACATCAATGTGTTGGGCTACTGCAATTCTATCCGGTACCAAGCGCATATCACCGTTCATTTTCAAAAACATAGTGGCCCCCTCCCAATCCCCCTCGTGAGTATTCTGTCCTCCATGCTCTTCCCAGTTGCTTCTCGGAAAGAAGAAGTTGTAGGTAATTGCCAATTCACCAAGTTCTTCATTCTTAATGACGGAAGCATAGACAGCGCTGTCTGTATTGCTTCTGTCATAAATTCCGGTCTCATACTGAGACAGATCTAATTCCGATTGAATACTTCCGTTTGACGAAACAATACTCGGATCGACCGCAAACGGAACGGAGAATCTCTCTCCCCCTGTAAAGTGCAACACTGGTGCAAAGTGATTAATCAACTCGTTCACATCCATCGCATCAGTCTGACCTTCCACTCGAAATACTTTCCCCGCATTCAGGAACTCTTCCTCATGATCCGCAATGAGCAGCGTCTTCATATCTGCCTCTATGATCGGTGAGAGCGCATCCGTTTTCACGAGAGTGAATCTTCCGGGGTGCACACCGACTTCTTCCGGCACCCCTGCGTTCTTCAGTGTGAAGATGTGGCCCCCCTTCCGGAGGGAGAACTGCTGCGCAGGAGCGAAGCCCGATACCGTCTTTACGAGCGGCACTTCATGCACGCTGTCCACGACGAGGGTTGCGCCTGCGAGGTCCCAGGTTGCAAAGCCACGGACACTGAGGCTGAATTGCCCATCATAGTCCGTGTACACCCTCCAATCGATATTAATGGGCCCTTCCCCTGCGGTCGCCCACCACCGGCTGAGTTCATTGGTGCCCACGGGGAGTTCGATGATCTCGGGGAAAACGGGAGCGGCTCCATGTTCCGCCTCTGTCCCTCCCTGCACATCTATACCCACGTTGGGCAGGGATGCAACGAGTGTGCGTGAGACCACGGTTTCGGCCCGGGGCCTGTCCCCGGTATTCTGCGCAATGGAAACCAGCGCCTCCTTCGCGAGTGATTCCCTCTCCCGCGCAGTCACGTTGAGGTAGGTGATACCGTCCCCTCCGTACTGCAGACGGTCTGTAATGGGTGTTCCTTCGGGGAGGACACGCATCTGGATCCTGCGGTCAAACATGGCACCCATGGCCGCCTCCGCAAGCCGCTGCGCGCGGCCGAGGCGGCGCTCTTCACCGGCGGTGAGGGTGCCCTGGTAGCCGTTCTCCGCCCTGCCGCGGTCCGCGCCGATGAACACGGAGAGATCCGGCTGGCCATGGCCAAGCTGCCACTCCCGGAACGACGCCCGGAAGTTGTCTATTTCCTGCAGTCTCCCCTGCTCGGACTGGATGTGCTGGAGGAGAGTCTGCTCCTCGGTAAAGAGCCGCTGCCCCTCGCGGTAGAGCTCCTCTGCGGAAGGGATGCGGATGCCGAAGCTCGCGATCTCCCCGATGTACCTGGAGATGTTGGCACGGCCGACGGCCTCCCGCAGGTCCCGCATGAGGTTACTTTCGGAGAGTTCGCCCGCATTCATGCGCGCAATCCTGTCTAAGGTCTGGTTGAGGAGGTCGCTCATAGCGCTTTCGTAGTAGCCTAGCAGGCCCCCTGCGATTCTGCGATAGTCAGATTGCTGCATGAGTATGCGGTCCTGTATGTGCCCGGGCTCCTCATTGAGCAGCTCCGCCTGCTGCGTGATGTACTCGGGAAGGTTCTCCGGGAAGATTGCGGGCATCACCCTGCGAAGGATGGGCTCGACAGAGTTGCCGTGGATATAGAAGGATGACCGCTCGAAGAGCTGCACGCCCTGAATGCGCGCGAGTTCACGGTTCGTCACGCTCACAGAAGTGAGCAGCGTCTGGCTCTCGGCGTCGTAGTCCTCCATGAGCGCTCCCGCCTCTTCACCGATCTGCACAGTAAGCTCGGCGGAGACAGCTGCCTGCACCCGGGAGAGGAGTTCCGGCGCCACACCCGGAAGCGGAGGCTCCGCATTGAAGAGCAGGGAGGGATCTTCGTAGAAGGCAGGATCACCCGCAACGAGCAACGGGTACCCGCCCCCGGGACGGTGGATGTTTCCATTCGGAAGAATAATCACCCAATCGTTTAAAGTGTCTGACCAGAATTCCTTCTCGTTCATCTTGTGCTCGTTGAAGTACAGCTGGCCGTTCATGCGGAAGCTGTACTGCTGCTGCAGTCCCCAGGCAAGCGCTTGGAGGGAGGGGGCGGCAGATGCCGCTTCCCCTCCCGTATCAGGAGCAGGTTCCTGTGTCAGAGGCTCCTGCGCATTGAAAAGGAGAGAGGGATCTTCATGGAATGCAGGATCCCCCGTGTGGAGCAGCTCCTTCCCCCTGTCCATATTGAGGATGTTCCCGTTGGGGAGGACTCCGACCCATGCATTGAGCACGGTGGAACGGATGGTCTTCTCGTGAAGACCGTGCTCGTTCTCGTAGTAGCTCCCCGGGTACGAGAAGGAGTACTGCTGGTCCAAATTGTATGCCAGCCGCTTCAGCTCCAGCTGCCGGCGTACCGTCTCACTGGCAATGAGATCGATGGGATCCACGGGGTCTTCTTCGGAAGGGGGATCTTCCAACGGGTCACCTGCCACATCTGCGGTTCCGTGGGCAACCATGAAATTATCGGTAGCGAATTGCCTGCACCAGTTGGAGTACCCCGCCCTGTTCACCGCATTCTGAACGGTGCTCTCACCGGAGACAGCGTACTGCCCTATGGAAACACCAATGGCAGTACCATCGTCTTTCACCTTCAGCGTGAGATCCTGGCGGAGCGGCAAATCCACATTTGAAAGTTCTCCGATGACACGCATTCCTCCA
>DATDVK010000064.1:0-4133 GCA_035290085.1 Candidatus Peribacteraceae bacterium | reverse complement strand
CTCTGCGACTCGGGGGATTCCCCGGACGACTCGGCGGGATGGATGAGATTCACCATTGGTATGGATGTCTGTGTTATTACTATTATAGCATTATTTTCTTCGGTCCACCTCACCATTGTTAGACAGGGTGCTGCGGGAGCGTGGAGTGACGCACGTGAAGGCGTGGGCGGTGGCACACGGATAGGAATGGGGTTGGGGTTTGGAAAGATGCTTTGGGTTTGGCTCTTTGTAGCCTGGGTACTCTGGATCTTTCCAAAGCTTTAAGATCTAAACCTCCGTTTCTCAATTCTTCATCCTAACCCTAACCCAAACCCTATTCTTTCCGGTGACTACGCATCATGTGTATGCATCTTTACATCACTTTTTGCCAGTGCATCAAAGTCGTGCACGCATCCAATCGGCCGGTGCATGAGGTATGCGTTTCCGCTTCCGAGTTCGTCGAACTAAGTTGTTCATTTGTTGCAGCCGAAGTGGGAAGCACATGCAACACGAGATTGATGTGGAAAACTTTTCAGGTTTCCACAGAGGCGCTAGCATCACCTTCCCTCGACCATAGTTCGGTCAGGTGATTATGACATTCCTCCTCTCAGCACTGGCGTTCGTTCTTCTGCTGAGTGTGCTCATCCTTATCCACGAGTGGGGGCATTTCGCCGCGGCGCGCAGGGCCGGAGTGGTGGTGGAGGAATTCGGTTTCGGTCTGCCCCCCAAGGCGAAAGTGCTCTTTCGGAAGAGAGGAACGGAGTTCACGTTCAACTGGATTCCCTTCGGTGGGTTTGTGCGTCTGAGGGGAGAGAATGCGCTCACGGAGAAAGAACGGGTTTCGAAAGGGAGCTTTGGCGCGGCATCGATCTGGCAGCGGGTGATGATCCTCTCCGCCGGCGTGTTCATGAATTTCCTTCTCGCTCTTGTGCTGCTCATGTTCGGTTTCTCCGTGGGGAAGTGGGTGCCGACCTACTTCAGTCTGGAGGAGATGCAGGCGGCGGCGGAGAGAGGCGTCATTCATGTGGAACTCGGTGTCATCATTGAAGACGTCGTCAGCGGGGGCACTGCAGCGAAGATCGGTGTGCCGGAGAAGAGCGTGCTCCTCCGCGTCGACGGTATTCCCATCATCGATCCCGCGGATGTCATGCACATCCAGACGGGGAAGAAGCGTGTGACGTACGACCTGCTCATAGGAGAGGATTTCTCCAAGGAGGTGAGCATGACCGTTCCTCTCGAGGACGGGAAATCCGGCATTCTTGTAGCGCTCTTCCCGCGCACGCTCTCTTCACCCGACCGCACGCTCTGGACTGCGTTCAGCCTCGCGCTGCGTGAAGCGTGGGTGATGACGAAGCAGACGGTGCTCGGCATTTCTCACCTCTTCAGTTCGCTCGCTGTGAGCGGCCGTGTGCCCGAGGGCATCACGGGCCTGGTCGGCATCGCCCAGCTCACGTACGCGTCCGTGCAGCAGGGGTTCATGGTGTACCTCCGCCTGGTCGCTCTGCTGAGCCTGAGCCTCGCTGTGCTGAATATTTTTCCGTTCCCGGCGCTGGACGGAGGGCGGTTGCTCTTCGTCTTCGCGGAGCTCATCCGGCGCCGCCCGGTGAACCGCCGCTTTGAGCTCACGGTGAATGCCATCGGGTTCTTCTTTCTTCTGGCTGTGATCTTCATCATCACCTTCTATGACATTGTCCGTCTCTTCTAGCGCCGTTGCGGTGCCACCGGCCCCCATGAAGACCGACCAGGATCTCTGGATTCAGGTGCTGAGCGCACTGGAGAAGCAGATCCAGCGCAGCCAGTTCATCACCTTGTTCCGCGGCACGGCGGTCCTCGGCCGCGAAGAGGGGACGCTCATCGTCGGCCTGCCTCTCCCCATGTCGCTCAATTGGCACATGGAGCACTACCGGCTGCAGACACTCAAGGAGGTGCAGAATATCGATTCTTCCATCGAGCAGGTTGTCTACAAAGTCGATGTGGGTCTCAAAGATAATCCAGAGCGTGCGGTGAACCTCCTCACGCTTTTCCCGGAGCAGAAGAAGCGCAAGCTCCCCGGCAGGCAGGAGGTGAAGATGGCGGAGGGACTCACGAGCAAGATTTTAAGCCCCCGCTACATGATCGAGAACTTCGTCGTCGGTGCGAGCAATCGCCTCGCGCATGCCGCGTGCCAGGCGGTGGCGGCACAGCCGGGAGGCAAATATAACCCGCTCTTCCTCTATGGAGGGGTGGGACTGGGGAAGACACACCTGCTGCAGGCGACGGGGAATGAAATCCTCCGGAAGATGCCGAGAGCCACCGTGGTCTACGCCACGAGTGAGGATTTCACCAACGAGGTGGTGGATGCCATTCGTCTCCAGAAGATGGAGCGCCTGCGCAACCGCTACAGGAAGGTGGATGTCCTCATTGTCGACGACGTGCAGTTCCTCGCGAACAAGGAGCGTACGCAGGAAGAATTCTTCCACACCTTCAATGCGCTCTACGAGGACCAGAAGCAGATCATCATCTCCGCCGACCGCCCCCCGCAGGAACTGCAGCTTGCAGAGAGACTCATCTCCCGCTTCGCGCGGGGCATGATCGCCGATGTCTCCATGCCCGACTACGAGACACGGTTGGCCATTCTGGTGGAGAAAGCGCAGAGCTATGAAATCTTCATGGATGCGAAGGTGCTGGAGTTCATTGCCGAGAATATGAAGACGAATATCCGTGAACTCGAGGGTATCCTCATGCAGGCGGTGGCGCAGTACGAACTGGAGCAGCGCATGCCCACCATCAAGAGTATCAGCGAGATCATGAGTAAGCTCAGCTACGATCCGCACGTTGAAGAGGAGGAGGTGGGGTTCGAGCTGCCGCAGAAGCGTGCAGCGACGTTCCAGGACGTCATGGAAGCCACGAGCCGCTACTACTCCGTCTCGGTGCTGGATATGGTCGGGACTTCCCGCGTGCGGGAGATTCTCATCCCGCGACAGATTGCCATGTTCCTCGGCAAGAAGTACCTGCGCATGAGCTTTGTGCGCTTAGGAGAGCTCTTCTCGAACCGGGACCACACCACCGTGATGAATGCGGTGGAGAAGATCGATGATCGCATGCAGAACGATCCGCAGCTCCTGCGCGAGGTGCGGGCGATCGAGCGGGAGCTGGGGTTCGTGTAGAAGATACTTGACATATTGGATTTCGGATGTATTTTCTCTCCGTCCACAAGTGTCAAGATGATTGGGCGAGGATCGCTCGAGCAAGGACTGCAGCCTTTCTGGAAGGATCCAGAGGTAAGGCTTCCGTCCATGGAACGGACAAGCACTTGTGACACACAGAGGGGTGGAATGGAATCCACATGAAGAGCAGCTTGTTATATTCTGCTCCACCCCTCACTTTTTAGTTTCATCCCAAAAGAAGCTGGAGTTCACCTGTGGTGAGCAACGCCGAACCATGAACCCCGGCTACGGGGGCTGGACTTTGCTCATACAGCATGTAGACTCTCATTGTCATGCATCTCATCCGCACAACCACCGCAACGACTACCACCCCCACGCGGAGGAGCTGACGCCGTACTATTCTCACGATACCCAGCCCTCCGCACACAAGGAGGGTTTTTTGTTCTTCTCTCTCTGCTACACTCTCTCCACCATGGCACCACGCACGAAATCACAGCCCGACGATCTCCACTGCATGCGCCACAGCCTCGCGCACGTGCTTGCGCAGGCAGTGCTCAAGCTCTGGCCCGGAACCAAGATCAGCATCGGTCCGCCCATCGAGAGCGGTTGTTACTACGATTTTCTCTTCAAGGAACCCATCTCCGATGAGGATCTGAAGAAGGTTGAGAAGGAAATGCGTTCCATCATTAACAGGGGGCAGACCTTTGCAGTGGAAACCTTCTCGGTGGATGACTCTATCAAATACTGGAAGAAGCGGGAGGAGCCTTTCAAGGTGGAGCTTGTGGAGGATCTGAAAGTGCAGGGGGAGAAGGAAGTAACGCACTACCGCAGTCTGGACCGCAAAGGCAATGAGGTCTTTGAGGATCTCTGTGCAGGGGGGCATGTGAAGGACCTCAAAGAGGTCCCAGCAGACTGTTTCAAGGTTATGAATGTTGCCGGTGCGTACTGGCGTGGCGATGAACACCGCGAGCAGCTCACGCGCATCTACATTGCCGCGTTCCGGACCAA
>DATDVK010000063.1:0-10076 GCA_035290085.1 Candidatus Peribacteraceae bacterium | reverse complement strand
AATCTCATAGACTACAACCTCCAGTTCGTGGGGATCGCACTTCCTTTCTGGTTGCTCCTCGGGCTGCTTGCCGGGCGTGTCTCCTACGAGGAGACCCGCAAGGTGCCTGCGAATCTTTCGAGGGTGGTGGAAGCCCTTCTTGTGGTGCTGTTGTTGCTCGCTGCCTTCCTTGAAGGCGGGTACCTCGTTCTCTCCTCCCTGGGACGCCATGCGGAGGCGGCGGGAGATACTGCAGCAGCGCTTACGTGGTATGAGCGTGCGAAAGGGGAATGGTTCAGCCGTGATCTCCACCTCAGCCGTGCAAAGCTTCTCTCTGAGCAGGGACGCCATGAGGAAGCGAAAGCAGCGGTGGAAGAGTACTTCACACAGAACAGGGAGGATGCAAGGGCGTGGAAGCGCCTGGGTGAAATAGAAGTTGCTCAGGGCAATGGCGGTGCTGCGGAGGAAGCGTACGAACAGGCATATACGTTTGGCCGTTTCAATGACATTGGCATCACGGAAGGCCTTGTAGAGGTACTGTTGCTGCAGGGTGACCGCCAGCAGATCGATCAGCGGCATTCCGAGTTCGAGGGCCTCCTCCAGAGCTTTGGCAATGCGATCGTCCTCAATGCGCACTTCATAGCACTCTCGCTGAATGTCGAAGCATTCATCCGGCTTGCGGATCGCTTCGCACAGCTCTATCCCGAAGACGCGCCCCTCTACGTCGTGCTTGCTGCACGGGCGGACCACAATGCGAAGCTGGAGCGGGGGCGGATAGCTGCCCGCCTGCCGGGGTTTCTGTGGTAATTTACGTGCCGAAGGTGCAGAGCGTATTGCTAAAAGCCTCTTTCGGGATGCGTAGCGGCACATCCATGAGAGCCGATCGTATGCCTTCGGTGACCTCGGGGATCTGGCTGACGGTGAATACTTGAATGTGGAGCGTTCCGTCGCTTTGTGTGAGCACAACGCGGCGAACGGAAGATTCTGCGGTTCGGATGAGATCTGCTAGGTGCCCGAGGTTCAGGGAAGCATTGCCTGTTTCAACGCTTGCTTCAATGCAGCGTGGCATATCGCCGTATAGCGCATCTGCCATAATGAGCTCTTCCATGGTGTCGCCGTACTCGCACTGCGCTATGTGGACGTCTGCATTCGAAAGAGCGGCAACAATGTCTCGTAGAGAGCCATTCTGAGCGGTTTCGATCTCGAATGAGAGCACCATTCTCCCGTCACTATCTGTATCTGGGAGCAGAGGGCCGATGGCATCGTTTCCATTGGCCATGCCGTCTGCCACCCTGTCGAGATCGGCATCCGATCCTGCGGTGACGACAAAATGACTCACGGACACTGGGGAATTTTGCCAATTGTAGTAGACTACGTTCCAAGCGCAAGTAGAGCTCCTGGCATATTTCTGTGCATTTCCGCATTTTCCCACCCCCGTGTATGAGGAAGCATCTCCCTGTACTCCTGATGGTCGCTGGCATTGTTCTTTCGGCTTGCGGAAAGGAACCGGAGGAGTTTCCGGCTGGGACGACGAGGGAGGACTGGACCGAGCAAATTGACATTGCCATGCCGGATGGGAAGGAGATAACGGACAGAGTCCATGGCAAAGAGGTATGGTTTGCCATTGCTCCCATACATGCTGTGAGCGAGGAGCCTGCGAATGGCGTTACGCAGGCCCATTTCTTTGAAGATGGGACGTACCTGCACAATCTGAAGGTGAATGTGGCGCAGAATGAGGAGGGCTTCTTCTACGAAGGGTGGGTGGCGAAATCCGAGGATCCCTCCGAATGGGTGAGCCTGGGACATTTGAGCAGCCACTTCGGGGATGCGCGGCACGGCGTGCAGTTCAGGGAGAAGCAGGATTTGCGCGGGTATCTGCAGGTGAAAGTGACGAGGGAACGGGATGACGGTGACCCCTTGCCGGGGTTGCTCCTTGCGGAGGGGACACTGAAAGTGACGGAACGACCGTAGAAGATGCGACTGGCGATGAGTAAGGGAGGCAACTCTGACCGCTTGACGCTGGCCCGTACCCGATTTTGATGCTAAAAAGTCTGTTGTCCTCAGGGTGTGCTTGGGAGCACTGGAGAGGCTTTGTGCACTCACTGGTTGCCTGCTGTGTTTCTTTGTGGTGAGTGGGCTTCCGGTATTTCATCCTTCCTCCTTCTCTAGCCGAGGGTGGGGAGGCTCAACACCATGCTCAGAGTGAACGCGGTGATGAGGAGAGCGTGCATCAGCACGACATTGGATGAAACGCGGTGGCTTAGCTGTTTCACGAGTATTATCATACGGGTTTGCGTGGGAGGGGGGCAGTGTACGGATGGGCGTCTTGTTGTCCAGTGCTACTTGGATACATTTTGTAGTCAGAGGTACCGGGGGATAATAAGTAATCTTTTTGGCTTTGATTAGGGCTGAAACCTAAATATTTCCCCAAAAGAGCAGGGGAGTGAAGTTTGAACAAATTTTTTGTTCAAAAATGGTGAAATAATGGTGCTTTGCGGATGGAGAATGGCTCAAATTAGAGGAATCATGCCGATTCAGCCACAGGAGTCTCCTGAGCATTCATGCTGTACCAACGGTTCACTGCCTGGAGGCAGGCTTTCATGCTCGCGATGGTCGCATCGGGGTCGTGACCATAGCCGTCCAGCACGTCTGACCCTACCCGCATGCTGGAAAATCCCCATACGAGTGCTTCGCGCCCGGGTTCCTGCACATTCTGAGCGTTTCCCACCCCTGCATCCTCGTGTGTGACGGCACGTTCCACCCAATCGTCCACATCCACGGAAATACTGCACTTTTCTTCCATAATCGCATTCAAACCGGCAACGAATGCCGAGGTGGCACCATCTCCCCTGCCTTCCAAATGGTATGCATCACTCCCGATAGTCACGGGGCCATTCACATGCACAATTCTCTTCGTTTTTCCCTTAGAAAAGCCATTTGCCTGTGTTCGTTGCTCGTACCGGATATCCAGCGCATCGAAATCAACCCGGATGAAAAGAGGATCTCCATTGCGCTTTGCCTCCCATGCTGCGGAATGGAGGAGGGAATCCGTTACACGGCCGCCGAGGAGAAGAGACATCTGGTAGGCGTCCGCATTGGCTCTGTGGAGCTGCTCGTCTGTCACTTGTACCCCCTGTGCTTCCAGGATTGCCCGCAGACCTTTGCTTCCGGACTGATCACTGTAGACAAATGGCGTTTCGACGGTCACGCCAATGTATGCCGGGTCGTACGAGGCGAACATATGAGGATTCTTGAGGTAGCCGTCCTGGTGCATGCCTGCTGCCGTACGGTGGACAAAACTGCCGTGCCCGGGCATGTACTGCGACCTGGGGACCTTGAGTGCGCTGCTTCCCAATGCCGAGAGATGCTCGAGTTTGGCTAATCCTTGCGCTGTAAGGCCTTCCATGCGTGCATGGTCAGGGTATCTGGACATGCCATCGACGTGGGTGCAGAGCAGGTAGGTGGCGAGCGGCATATTTCCGCCGCGCTCCCCTTCGCCGTTGATGGTGCCCTCCACGATTTCCATCAATTTACGTTTCGCAGCGAGAAGAGCTGTCGCAACATCGATTCCGCGGTCTCTGTGCAGGTGGACGCTCCATTCCACTTGCTTACTGCCTGGCGTTTCTTCCCGGAGCCGCTGCAGGAGTTCTGCGTAGGCCTCGGGGTCGTTCACGTGTCCCACGGTATCCGGGACCGAGATAATGGTCGCTCCTTCCTCGATAAATGCCGCGCAGAGCTCGAGGAGATACTGAATATCCGTTCTTGTCGCATCTTCCAGGTACACGAGAAGGTCGTGGATATCCTGTTCCCGGGCATGGTGGACGGATTCCCGAAACAGCTCGAGCATCCTAGATCGTTTCTGGGCGATTTTCTGTCCCGCAACGGTACTGAATTTGTCCATCTGGAAGTCGCTCACCGATGTGAGCAGGGAGATGCCCCTGCGGGCGGCTGGTTGCACCGTACGGGCAACCAAGTCAATTTCGCTCTTCTTTGCGCGGGAGAAGCCGAGGATGGATGTCTGAGCCCGTTCTCTGTGGTCCTCGGCAATCGCGCGGACAATGTATTCAGCCCGTGGCCCGGAGACGGGAATGCCTGCTTCGAGGAACTGCATGCCAAAATCACTGGCTGCGAGCGCGTATTCCCGGAAGAGCTTTACCTGATCATCAGGCTGGTAACTCATCCTGGGCCGGATGACCTGGTTTCCGTCGCGGAGGGTGGTGTCGAGCAGTTTCATGAGGAAGAAAAATGTGATTACATACAAAAAACCCCGGCTTGCGTGCTCGGGGTGAAGTGGCTTCGTTGGCTTTGCAGCTAGCTCCTCACGCCGAGCGCGGGAATAATGATGATGCTGCTACTAATGATGAAAACCTGCATTTGTTGGTAGCATACTATAGGGAGTTTCTGGCTTGTCAACTACCTCTCCTGCCCATTGTCCTGTACGTAGAACGTGACGATGACATCTGCCTTGGAACTGCCTTCCAGCCGTAATTTCAGGTGCACGCGGTCATGCGAGGCGAGCAATTCCCGGACCCAGTAGAGCACATTCTCAATGGCTTCTGCCGCGAAATCGAACCGGGATCTGTCGTAGGGGTAGATTTCGTCAAATTTCTCCTCCCATCCGGTTGTATCATCCAAATTGCCAGCAGTGAGATTGTGAAGCGGTCTTCTGCCATTTGGGAAGAGAAGGGAGCGGAAGCGCCGGAGCGGGTTTGGCTTAATCTGGAACACATGGATTTTCCATGGATCAGAGCGGTTGTTCTGGAGGCATACACGAATAATCTCTTTCTGCGTTGCCATCTCTGCGAGCTGATCCCACACCTCTTCAGCGCGTGTGAGGCAGGTAACCATGTGAGTTTGCCGGTAGTCGTGGAGTTGGCGGGTGGTGGCATCGTAGCCAAAGCGCGTATCTGGAACGAACTTGAGAGGACGGATGCTTCCTTGTGTGGATGGGAGCACCGAGACTTTATCAGGCAGATCAGGATGTATGTGCTGGAGGAAAGCGATTGCATCCCGCGGGTACACAGAGAGGTTGTCTTCCACTGCGTCTGTGATACCCCGAACAGAACTCCCGGTGCTGACTGGCTGCTCCAGTACACGGACATACCGCTGCATTGTCGTGGGGTTTCCCTCCGAGAAGACGTGGGCACCTGCACAGACCTGAAAGAGCGCCGGATCACGACGGCTGCGTTCCAGGTACACGGTGTCTTGCAGTATGCCGTGGAAGAGCAATGCTTCGCGGAGTTGGTCCTTGCCGGAGTCCGCATCACTGAGTGCCAGATGGAATCTCTCCATGATGCTGCTTTCGAGGTGGGCAATGCTTGCTGCACTATCTTCGAGGAGTGCTCTCCGCGAGTGGTTGTCGGGATGGGAAGGCGGTCTCTCAGCTTCCTGCCCGTGCTGATGCTCAGGGTCGCCGTCCATAGGCGGATACCATAGTGGTAGCACAAAATTTGTCAATAATGGCTTTCTGAAGCCCCTGTTGGTACACTCCCTCCATGAAATCGTACCGTTACTACGACATCGTTATGGCCGCCTTCGTGGCTACGCTGCTCGTGAGCAACATTTCCTCTGCGGCGAAAATTGTCGATTTTAGGATCTCTCTCTTCACCATTCCGCTTGTTTTCGATGCGGGGACGCTGCTTTTCCCTTTGAGCTACATCTTCGGAGATGTTCTCACTGAGGTGTATGGCTACGCCAGGGCCCGCAGGGTCATCTGGGTGGGATTTGTTTGTGCGGCGGTCATGAGCATTTATGTCCACCTTGTCGGGCGCATGCCGGGGGAGGCTGCATGGCAGCAGTACGCAGGAGATGAGGCGTTTGCTGCCATCCTTGGCGGCGTGGGTAGTGGAGGCATCATCATTGCCAGTCTTGCTGCATACTTCTGCGGGGAATTCAGTAATTCTTTCGTGCTGGCCAGGATGAAAGTGACCATGCGGGGCCGCAGGCTCTGGGTGCGCACCATCGGATCCACTCTCGTGGGACAGGCAGTGGACACGGTTGCATTCGTTTTCATCGCGTCTGCGTTTGGCGTTTTCCCCTGGGCTATTGCAGTGAGCCTGATTGTTGCGAATTTTCTCTTCAAAGTCTCCATCGAGGTGCTCTTCACCCCTCTCACATACAGGATGGTCGGTTTCCTCAAGCACGCCGAGCACGAGGATTACTTTGACAGGGGGACAAACTTCAATCCGTTTCATCTGAGATAGTTTTCTTCGTTGTGAAGCAGTGAGTTTTGGTAGACTGACTCAGTCTGGGTGTAGCTCCAGCCTCCGTCCTTCTGGGGCGGACTACGGACGACAAGCAGTTTCCAGCCTGCGCTGAAGCTTTGGCTGGCAAGCCAACTTCGCTGCTCCTTCTTGCTTGGAGACTGAAAGTTTCAGTTATACTTGGTTCTACGGGGTGTAGCTCAGTTGGCTAGAGCGCGCGCTTCGGGTGCGCGAGGTCGTGGGTTCGAGTCCCACCACCCCGACCATTCGGCTTCGCCCAAGGCGAAGCCTCATGGCAAGCCATTTCTGTGATAGAAATGCATTATGACTTTCTCGGTATACATTATTGAGCTACAAGACGGTTCTTATTACGTTGGGCATACGAATAATCTCGAAAGAAGGCTCGGTGAGCATCAGCAAGGTATTGCTTGTGTTCATACGAGGAAGATTGCATTCAAACGCCTGTTATGGCACGAAGAACACCCGGATCGGTTACATGCATCAAAGAGAGAGCGTGAGATAAAAGGCTGGCGACGGGAAAAGAAAGAAAGTTTGTGGAAAGTTGATTCGAGCTCGCCCTGAGAAGCCGCGCGTACGCGCGGCGACGAAGTGTCCCACCACCCCGACCAACCTTCGCGAAGCGAAGGTTGTCATCCGTAGCTCCTGAGCCTGATAACACAAAAGTTTTTCCTTCCTCGTTTCGCTTCGGTTGGCAAGCCATCAGGAGCGGAGGATGGCTGCCTGGACGAGAAGATTACTGCCGCTGATACACACCCATCAGCTCCGCTTGTTTCAGTATGTGCCCTTCCATCGCTGAGGAGAGTTCCTGCTTCGTTGGCGGGTCATCGAACCGGGGGAGAGGGGCATCGAGTGCGAACAGTTTGAAGAAGTAGCGATGAGTTCCGGAGGGCGGACAGGGTCCGCCGTAGCCGATACGCCTCCAGCTGTTCGTGCCCCCGGCACTTTCTGGAGGCTCGGTCCCTTCAGTAATTTCCGTTGTTGCGGGATCGATGTTGAAGAGAATCCAGTGATTCCATGTGTTCCCGGGTGCATCCGGATCATCGCAGATGAGGGCGAGGCTTTGCGTCCCCTCAGGGATGCCGGAGATCCTCAGAGGAGGGCTCAGATCTTCTCCGTCACAGGTATACCGGGAAGGAATAGCTCCTCCGTGTGTGAACGCAGGGCTGGTGAGTTCCATGGCAATAGGGGTGGGGATAGGGCTAGGAGTTGGAACAGAGACACCATTCGGTGAAACTTCGTCCTGCTGCGCGCATGCTGCGAGCAGGAGGGTAAATGCACATACCAAGACTGCCGGCCTCTTCATAGGTATTTACGGAAGAATGGCGAAGACGCGCGCCGGGAATCCAGAGCCTCCTTTCGGTTTGGGCCACGATGCAATCACGAGTGCGCCGGATTCAGGTACCTGGTCAAGACTGGCAAGCAGCTCGATCTGGTACCGGTTCTGACGGAGGACGTAGTCTTCCAGTGCATAGTTGTCTTCTGTGGTGGAGAAGCCGGGATCGGTATCGGTGGTTTCATGGCCGACTGCGGTAATGCCGCGTTCCTCCATGAGGTATGTGAGCACCTCCTGGCTCCAGCCAGGGTAGTGGTTCACTCCTTCTGCATCCTTGTTCTGCATGGCTTCGGAGTCCGGCCAGCGCTTGGACCAGTCGGTGCGCATGGCGACGAAACTTCCAAGCGGGACAAGGCCGTGACGAGACTCCCAACTGCGGACATCATCCATCGTAATGGTGTAGTCGGGGTTTTCCTCTGCAAGCTTGTGAACGTCGATCACTACGAGCGGGAGTACCATCTCTTTCAGAGTAATCTCGTCCACTGAACGTCCACCCTCGACGAAGTGGACAGGCGGGTCCACATGCGTTCCCCACTGCCCGACATGCTTGTATGTTTGCAGGAAGAAGCCGTCTTTGTGCGAGAAGAGCGTCTCGCGTTCCTCGTCCGGCAGGAGAGGGTGGTGGGGGATGCCCGGTTCGAACGCGTGGGTGAGATCGACAAATGTCTTGCCCTGCAGGATGCTCAGTATGGTGAGCAGGTCCGGTTCCGGAGGCTCTTTGGATTGCTCGGATACCGGTGTGCACGAGGTGAGCAGGAGACCGATGACTGTGAAGCTGAGCAGCAGGATGATGGGTTTGCGTGTCATGGGTGAGGAGGCGAAAAAATTCCGGTTGCAGAGCGTACGCTCATTGCCTGGGAAAGCAATTGTCGGGAGTTTCCTGATGGATTTCTCCGCAAAAAGAAGGGGAAAAGTGTGAATGGAGAAACAGTCTCTTTACAATACGGACATGAGCGAAATTGCCTGTAACGGTACAGAAGAACAAGCCGGTATTCCCGGAAAAAAAATCTGCTTTGTGGGGAATGGTGCGCCGATGCCGTTTGGTCAGTTTCTGCGGGGAGAGAGGGAGAGGAGGGGAATGGAGTGGAGCGAGTTTGAGGTGTTGTGCGGCTGCAGAGTGCGTGGCTATGCGCCTGTGGATCCGGATGTGCGGGTTGTGCATCCGACTGAGGAAAAGTTACGCCTGATTGCTGCGAATCTCGGGTATGGTATTGAGCAGTTTGCAGTGCAGGGATTGCGCAGAGGAGTGGAGCGTGTTCCTGAGTACGGCACACCACAGTACTGGGCGCAGGCACGGGTCATCGGGCTTGCGATTCTGGAGAGGAACAGGCTTCTCGCGGCATCCGGGGAAAATCCTCAGCTCCTGTCTGTGCCAATGGTTGAGGAAAGTACGTCCAAGCAGTTTGCGAGAGTGCATGCGGGGACTCCGGAGCTGCGGGAGAGATTGCTTGAAGATCTGCATACCATGGAGGAATTCTGCGGCATTCAGCTGCAGAGGCAGGTGCAACGAAAACCGGACATGATCAGTGCATTGACTCCGTT
Organism: Candidatus Peribacteraceae bacterium; assembly: GCA_035290085.1. Lineage (GTDB taxonomy): Bacteria > Patescibacteriota > Gracilibacteria > Peribacterales > Peribacteraceae > GWB1-54-5. Next base: position 998 of record DATDVK010000063.1, on the reverse strand, counting down.
CGAAGATCAGCAGATGAGACTTGCGGTGAATACGTTCTTCACGAGGGAAGGGTGGGTGCGGTGGGACCGCTGGCCCCGTGGTCTCACCGACTTTGTGCATGCACATTTGCTGGGGTGCAGAGAGGAGATTCGGCGTGTGCTTGTGAGGGGGGAAGATCTTGCTGCGATTGCCCGGGAACGCAGCCGCTATTCCGTTGTGCATCATCTCCTCATGCTTCGTCGCGAGGTTCGGGGAATCATTGCAGAGAGGAGAAGAATACGGGGGAGTCCTCTTCCGAATGGGAAAGTTCGCGATGGGCAGCAGCGGGGTACTGTGATAGAACTATGCGCGGATGAACAGCCCGCATCTGGCACAGGCATCTGTCCTCCGGGATGATTTCTTCTCCCGGCCGGTGCTTCTTGTGGCTCAGGATCTTCTCGGGAAGTACCTTGTTTCGCCTCGTGGGGAAGGGATGATCACGGAAGTGGAAGCGTACGACGGTCCGGAAGACAAAGCGTGCCATGGGCGTTTTGGTCTCACAGAGAGAACGGCTCCCATGTTCGGTCCTCCGGGACGCTGGTACGTGTACCTCGTATACGGCATGTACTGGATGCTCAACATCGTGACCGATATGGACGGGTATCCGTCTGCAGTCCTCATCCGCGGTGTCGGGGAATGGAATGGTCCAGGCAAGATCACCACAGCGTTTGGCATAGACGGATCACTGAGTGGAAGAAAGATTGAGAGGAAGTCTGGCTTGTGGATTGAAGACAGAGGTACCGTTGTTCCTGCATCAAAGATCAAACGAATGCCACGCATAGGTATCGACTATGCAGAAGAGTGGAAAGATGTGCCCTATCGGTTTGTCCTTGCTCAGTAGACGGGTACTGTGTGATTGAGTACGACGAAGAGCAGCAGCAGACCAAGTGACCCATAGGCGATGAACGGCCTATAACGGGAAAGCTTCTTTGATTGAAGCGCAAAGTGGACACAGTATGCTGAAGCGAATGGCATCCAG